>CADCUB010000066.1 GCA_902805775.1 uncultured Frankineae bacterium
CGGTCGGGAGACCGCCGGCCGGGGCACGGGAGGCACACTGCCCGGATGCGCAGGCAGTACCACTTCTGGCCGGGCGAGCACGGCCTCGACGCCTGGGACGTCGCCCGACTGATCCGGCTGACGGCCGGCCTGCCGGTGGAGCAGGTGTCGATCGCCGAGATCAGCGAGATCGATGCCGTCTACTGGTTCGACGACGTCCACCGGCCGACGGTGCGCAGCGTCGTCGAGCACGCGCGGCTGATGCAGCAGGCGGACCTGTCGTACCCGGTCATCCTGGGGCCCGACGGTCGGATCATGGACGGGATGCACCGCATCGCCCGCGCCCTGCTCGAGCAGCGCACGGTGGTCGACGGCGTGCGCTTCGCGGTCGTGCCGCCTGCGGACCACGTGGGCTGCCGGCCCCAGGACCTCCCCTACGACTGACGACGACGCGAGCACCTGGGTAGGCGGACCGAGGTACGCGGCACCGGCACCGGCACCGGCTCAGGCGCTGGGCAGCTCCACGCGGGTGAGGTCCTGGCGGTCGTAGGCCACCTGGCAGAAGCCGTGGTTGCAGTACCCGCCGGGGTTCTTGTGCAGGTACTGCTGGTGGTAGTCCTCGGCGTAGTACCAGGGTCCGGCCTGCGCGAACGGCTTCACCTCGGTGGTGATCGCGCCGTAGCCGGCGGCGGTCAGCGCGGCCTGGTACCGGTCGAGCGAGGCGCGCACCGCGGTCATCTGCGCCTCGGTCGTCGGGTAGAGCGCCGAGCGGTACTGCGTGCCGATGTCGTTGCCCTGCCCGTTGAGCTGGGTCGGGTCGTGGTTCTCCCAGAACGCCTTGAGCAGCACGTCGACGTCGACGACCGACGGGTCGTAGACGACCTGGACCGCCTCGGTGTGGCCGGTGCGGCCGGTGCAGGTCTGCTCGTACGACGGGTTCGGCGTGAAGCCGCCGGCGTAGCCGGCGGCGGTCGTGAGGACGCCGGGGATCTGCCAGAAGATCCGCTCGGCGCCCCAGAAGCAGCCCATCGCGACGTAGAGGACCTCGGCGCCGTCCGGGAACGGCGGCGTCATGGGAGTGCCCAGCACGACGTGCCGCTCCGCGACGCGGACGGGGTCGGGCCGGCCGGGGAGGGCCTGCTCAGCGGTGATCGTCGCGGGCTTGCTGCGCCACATGCGGTGCTCCAGGGACTGGGGTGCGGGGACCTGGCAGGTGCAACGTCACGACCCCACCTCCCCGTTCCAGCGGGCCAGCTTGCCGCCGCGGGCGACGGCCCGCAGCCGCGCCTCGGCCTCGTCGCGCACCGTGCTGCTGGCCACCACGAGCACCTGGTCACCGTGCACGAGCTGGGTGTACGGCCCGGGCACGAGGCCCTGCCCCTCGCGCACCACCAGGGTGACGTGCGCGCCGGGCGGCAGGCGCAGCTCCTCGACGTAGACGCCGTGCAGCCGCGAGCCGGGGGTCACCCGCACCTGGAGCAGGTCGGCGCGCAGCTGCTCGAGCGGGGCGATCTCGACCTCGACGTCGACCGCGTGCCCGGCCTCGACCACGCCCAGGCGTCGGCCGACCCACGGCAGCGTCGGCGCCTGCACCAACGTGTAGACCACGACGAGCACGAACACCACGTCGACGACGCCGGTGGCGCCGGGCAGCCCCTCGTTGACCGGGATGGTGGCGATGACGATGGGCACCGCCCCGCGCAGGCCCGCCCAGGACAGGAAAGCCTGCTCGCGCCAGGGCAGGCCGAACGGCAGGGCCGAGACGACCACCGCGAGCGGACGGGCGACGAAGGTCGCCGCGGCGCCGATGAGCAGCGCCTCCGGCAGCGCGGGCAGCAGGCGGACCGGCGAGGCGAGCAGGCCGAGCAGGACGAACAGCCCGGCCTCGGCGAGCAGCGCCGTGGAGCCGGCGAAGCCGAGCACCGCCCGGCGGTGCGGCAGCGTCGCGTTGCCCAGCACGAGCGCAGCCAGGTAGACGCCGAGGAAGCCGCTGACGTGCAGCTGCTGCCCGGCGGCGAAGGTCAGCAGGCACAGCGCCACGGTGGCCAGCGGGTAGAGCCCGGCGGCGGGCAGCGCGACCCGGGCCAGCAGCTCGCGGCCCAGCCGCCCCAGGAGCAGCCCGAGCACGGCCCCGCCGAGCAGCTCGTAGCCGACGGTGCCCATCCCCTCGAGCACCGAGGTCGATCCCCACGCGTCGGAGGAGGCGAGCACGACCAGGACGACGACCGGGGCGTCGTTGAGGCCCGACTCGGCCTCCAGCGCCGAGCGCAGGCGGGCCCGCAGCGGCAGCTTGCGCAGGACGGAGAAGACCGCTGCGGCGTCGGTCGAGGCCACGATGCTGCCGAGGATCACCGCGTTGCGGGTGTCGACGCCCAGCACCAGGTGGCTGAGCCCGGCGACGACCGCGACGCTGACGGCCACGCCGACGGTGGCCAGCACGATGGCGAAGGGCAGCACCGGGCGCATGACCGACCACCGGGTCGTCAGCCCGCCCTCGGCGAGGATGAGCGCGAGCGCCAGCAGCCCGAGCTCAGCGGTGATCTCGTAGTCGGAGAAGCGGATCCCGAGGCCGGCCTCGCCCACGGCGAGGCCGACCCCGAGGTAGATCAGCAGGGACGGCAGCCCCGTGCGGTCGGCCAGGCGCACCGAGACGACCGCCACGAGCAGCAGGGCGGAGCCGGCGAGCAGCAGGCCGTTGAAGCTCTCGTCCACGCCGACCCCCTCCCGCTCGCGGCCAGGAGCCTGCCCCCTCCGTGTCCCTGCCCCACTGCGTCCCTGCCCCTCCCTCTCCCTGTCCCTACCTGCCCTGTCCCTACCTGTCCCTGCCCTCTGTCGGTGCCGCTTGCCAGGCCCTGTCGCGTCCCGCTACGCCGGTGCGCCGCCGGAGCGGCTCACGCCCGCCGGACGCGGTGCCTGCGGGCGCCGGCGGGAGGCGGCCGGACGGCGGGCCGCAGCACTGCTCGTACGGCGCTTGGGCATGGGCGGCGGCGCGCTGTTGCGCTGCTCGAACAGCAGCACCAGCGGCGAGGCGACGAACGCCGAGGAGTAGGTGCCGACGAACAGTCCGATCAGCAGCGCCAGGGCGAAGTCGGTCAGCGACCGCCCGCCCAGCACCGTCAGCGCACCGAGGATGAAGAAGGCACCGAGGCCGGTGTTGATGGTGCGCGGTGCGGTGGCGATGATCGCCTCGTTCACGACCTGCGGGAGCGGACGGCTGCGGTGCAGCGACCACGTCTCGCGGATGCGGTCCATCGTCACGACCGAGTCGTTGACCGAGACACCGATGATCGTCAGGGCGGCGGCGAGGAAGACCCCGTCGATCGGCTTGCCCAGCCAGGCGAAGATCCCGACGACGATGACGACGTCGTGGACCATCGCCAGCACGGTGCCGGCGGCGAAGGTCCAGCGGAAGCGGAAGGCCAGGTAGGCCAGCTGCGCCAGCAGGGCGATGACCAGCGCCAGGATCGCCTTGTTGCGCAGCTCGGTGCCGAGGGTGGGCCCGATCAGCTCGTTGCTGTTGACCGTCACCTCCCCGCCGGTCTCGGCGAGCGCCGTACGGATCCGCTCGACCTCGGCCTCGGAGATGTCGCTCGTGCGGACCGCGATGTTCTCGCCGTCGGCCTGCTGCACGACCGCCGTCGGGAAACCGGCGCTCTCGACGGCGGTGCGGGCCTCGGCGACCGAGACGTCCTGCGCCGTGGCGAACTCCACGACCCGTCCGCCGGTGAACTCGATGCCGAAGTTGAAGCCGCGCACCAGCATGCCGGTGACCGCGAGGACGAGGACGCCGGCGGTGATCGCCAGGTAGGTCCGGCTGTGCTTCATCAGGTCGGGCTTCTTGGCCTCGAGCCAGGTGCGGAAGCGGCCGAGGGTCGCCAGGCCGGTGACGGCCGGGCGCCGGGCGAGCAGGCCCCGCTGGAGCGCGAACTCCGTCAGCACCCGCGTGACGAGCAGCGCCGAGACGACCGACGCCAGCACACCGATGACCAGGGTGATCCCGAACCCGCGGACCGGACCGGACGCCAGGAAGAACAGCAGCCCTGCGGCCAGCAGGGTCGTGATGTTCGAGTCGGCGATCGCGCTGAACGCCTTGGAGAAGCCGTTGTCGAGCGCGGGCAGCAGCCGCTTGCTGCGGGAGGCGGCGTACTCCTCACGCGCGCGCTCGAAGACGAGCACGTTGGCGTCGATGGCCAGACCCGCCGACAGCAGCAGACCGCCCAGGCCCGGCAGGGTCAGGGTGGCGCCGAGGGCGACGAGGGCGCCGTACGAGATGAGGCCGTAGGACGCGAGCGCGACGGCGGCCAGGAAGCCCACGAACCGGTAGACGACCACCAGGAACAGCGCCGTCAGCGACAGGCCGATGATCCCGGCCCGGACGCTCGCGTCGATGGCGCTCTGGCCCAGGGTCGGGCCGACGGTGCTCGACGCCAGGACCGTGACGGGCACGGGCAGGGCGCCGCCCTTGATCAGCACGGCGAGCTCCTCGGCCTCCTCCTGCGAGAAGCCGCCGGTGATCTGGGTCGTGCCGCCCTGGATGCCGACGTTGCACTGCACGGTCGTCTGCACCTGCGGCGAGCTGATGACCTCGCCGTCGAGCACGATGGCGACCCGACGGGTCGGATCGCCCTGCGGCGCGCACGCGGCCGCGCCCGTGAGCGTCTCCCACTGGCGGCCGCCCTCGCCCTGGAAGTCGATGCTCACCGAGCGCTCGGTGCCGGTCTGCGTGTCGACGACGGCCGCGGCGTCGCCCACCGCCTCGCCGGTCAGGGCCGCCGGACCGACCCGGACGGGCTGGCCGTCCTCGTCGACGACCGTCTGCTCCTTGGTCGGGTCGAACTCCGCCTCGCCGTCCTCGCCCTCCGCGCCCGGCGCAGGGGTGGCGGAGGGCGCGGCGGAGGGTGCGGCGGAGGGCGCGGCGGAGGGTGCCGCCGACGGCGTCGCTCCCTGGGCCAGGACGGTGTCGCCCGGCAGCTCCGGTGCCACCCGTCCCTGCGTCGGGGCGGCGCTGGGGGCCGCCGACGGGGCGGGCGTGGCTCCGGCCGACGGGCTGGCGGGCGGCGCCGGGGTGGGCACGGCGGTGATCAGCGGCGCCGGCTCGACCGACGGCTGCGGTCCGACGACCTGACTGGGGTCGCCGACGCCGAGCACCGGGTGGAAGGTGAGCTGGGCGGTCTGGCCCACGGCCTCGGCGGCTGCGGCCGAGTCCTGGACTCCCGGCAGCTCGACGATGATGCGGTTCTCGCCGGAGCGCGCCAGGGTCGGCTCGGAGACGCCGAGCGCGTCGACGCGGCGCCGCAGCACCTCGACGGCCCGGTCGGTCGCCTCGGCGTCGGCCTTCGTCGTCGGCGAGTCCTCGGTCTGCAGGGTGATGGACGTGCCGCCGCGCAGGTCGAGCCCGAGCCGCGGCTCCTTCGTGAACGTGTAGAAGGCCGACAGGCCCAGGATGAGCAGCGCCAGCAGGGCGCGCAGGACAGGTGGACGGGTCATGCGGGGTGCTCCAGACGGGGGGCGGCCGCGACGGGCCGCAGGAGGGCAGGGACGCTCAGGTGCCTGCCGGCGGAGGCGGCGCGCGGCTGCCTCCGGGGGCGACGGCCGCAGCCGCCGGACGGTCGGTCTGCGGCGCCGACTGCGGCTCGACGTGCAGGTGGGGGGCGGCGTGCGGGCGGTGCCCGGGCAGCAGCCCGGCGCCGGGTGACGCCGGCCCGGGCACCACGGCCGGACCGCCCGGGCGGACCAGAGCGGTCTCGGCGGGGCCCTGCATGGCGTCCTGCGGCGCCGGCGCAGAGGTGCCCGCAGCCGCCGCGTGGGCCGCCGCTGCCCGGGGCAGGTCGACGACGCCCCAGCCGAGCAGCAGCACGGTCGCGAGCACGGCGACCACCGCGCGCCGCAGTGCGGCGGGGGCTCCGGCGGGCAGGCTCCCGCGCAGTCCGCGCTGCACCCGCGCGAGGTCCGCTGCCACGAGCGGCAGGCTACCGCCCTCGGCGCGGTCGCGGTGACCGTACGTCAGCAGGTGCTCACGCAGGCGCCGGTGCGGCGACCGGCGACGGTCAGCCGCTGGCGGCCACCAGCGGGGCGAGGTGGACGTCCGGGTGGTCGCGCAGCACGCGCTGCAGCCTCCAGTTGCCGGCGAACAGGGCGAGCAGGGCGCCGTCGCTGCTGCGCTCCAGCACCTCGACGCCGCTCTCGCGGTCGAGCACCTGCGCCCACGAGCGGTCGGTCAGCCGGGCCATCGTGTAGTCCAGCCGGTCCAGGCGCACGGGGGCCGCGAACTCGCCGGCCATCCGGTGCTCGGCGACCTCGAACTGCATCGGCCCGACGGCGGCGAGCACCGGCGCCTGGTCGCCGCGCAGGTCGGAGCGCAGGACCTGCACGGTGCCCTCCTGCTCGAGCTGCTCGATCCCCCGCCGGAACTGCTTGTAGCGGCCGGAGTCGACGGCCCGGCACACGGCGAAGTGCTCGGGTGCGAAGCTCGGGATCGGCGGGAAGACGACGGGCTCACCGACGTACAGGCTGTCGCCGACGCGCAGGGCGGAGGCGTTGACCAGGCCGACGACGTCACCGGGGTAGGCCAGGTCGACCGTCTCGCGGTCACGGCCGAAGACCTGCTGGGCGTACTTCGTGGCGAACGGCTTGCCGGTCGCGGCGTGCGTGACCACCGTGCCGCGCTCGAAGACCCCGGAGCAGACCCGGACGTAGGCCAGCCGGTCGCGGTGGGCGGTGTCCATGCCCGCCTGGATCTTGAAGACGAACGCGCTGAAGGGCTTCTCGAGCGCCCGGGGCTCGCCCTTCACGTCCGGGCGCGCGGCCGGGGCGGGCGCCAGCTCGAGCAGGGTGTCGAGCAGCTGGCGGACACCGAAGTTGAGCACCGCCGAGCCGAACAGCACCGGCGTGGTGACCCCGGCCAGGAACGTCGCCTGCTCGTGCACCTGCCCCATCGCGTCGAGCAGCTCGCACTCCTCGACGGCGGTCTGCCAGGCCGTGCCCTCGGCGGCGGCGGCCGCGTCGGCCGGCACCCGCTCCTCGGGGGCGATCGTGGCCCCGCCGGCGGTCCGGGTGAAGCGGACGAACTCGCCGGTCGCCCGGTCGAGCACGCCGCGGAAGTCGCCGGCGATCCCGACCGGCCAGGTGAGGGGGGTCGGCTCGAGGCCGGTGCGCTCGCGGATCTCGTCCATGAGCTGGAGCGCCTCGAGCCCCGGCCGGTCCCACTTGTTGACGACGGTCAGCACCGGGATGCCGCGGTGGCGGCAGACGTCGAACAGCTTCATCGTCTGCGGCTCGAGGCCCTTCGCGGCGTCGAGCAGCATCACCGCCGAGTCGACGGCGGCCAGGACGCGGTAGGTGTCCTCGGAGAAGTCGGCGTGCCCCGGGGTGTCGAGCAGGTTGATGACGACGTCGCGAGGGGGAGCGCCGTAGCCGAACTGCAGGGCGGCCGAGCTGATGGAGATGCCGCGGGCCTTCTCCATGTCCATCCAGTCCGAGACGGTGCTCTTGCGGCCCGCCTTGCCGTGGATGGCCCCGGCCTCCTGGATGACCCGGGCGTGCAGGGCCAGCGCCTCGGTGAGCGTCGACTTGCCGGCGTCGGGGTGGCTGATGACCGCGAACGTGCGCCGCCGCACCGCCTGCTCGGTCGCCGGGGACGACGGGAGGACGGCAGTCATGCCTCCAGTCTAGGAGCGGGTGTCGACCTCGCCGTCGGGCGAGCCGGGCTTCGCGAGGGCGGTCCAGGCCCCCGACGAGGTCACCGACGCGTCGCTGCCGGGCTCCTTGTCGGCGTGGTGGATGCCGTCCTGCGGACTGGCGCCCTGCGCGGCCCGCACCCCCGGACCGGCGCTGCTGTCGGCGTGGCCGGGCGCCGGCACGGAGTGCACGCCGGCCGCCCCCGCCTGCCCCGGGCCCTGCGCCGGCGACACCGGGTTGGCCTCGCCGTCACTGCCCGCCTGCTGGACGGTCGTGTGGTCGCGGTCCTCGGGCACGGCGCCTCCTCCTGGGGTCGGTGCTGGGGTCGGTGCTGGCGCCCTGCCCCGCCGCACACCGGCCACACGCCTAGGGTCAGCGCCATGACCGGTCCGGGACACCCCTCCGCGCTCGAGCCGACCGGCTTCGACGCGCTCATCGGCCTGGAGCTCACCTCGGTCACCGGCGACGAGGTGCGCGGCCGGCTGGCCGTCTCCGAGCGCCTGCTGCAGCCGTACGGGCTGCTGCACGGCGGGGTGCTGTGCACGGTGGTGGAGACGCTCGGCTCGGTCGGCGGGGCCGCCTGGTACGGCGAGCGCGGTCACGTGGTGGGCACGAGCAACGCGACGGACCTGCTGCGCTCGGCACGCACGGGCGACGTGCTGGAGGCCGTGGCGACGCCCGTGCACCGCGGGCGCACCCAGCAGCTGTGGTCGGTCGAGGTGCACGACCAGCGCTCGCGCCTGATCGCCCGCGGCTCCCTGCGCGTCGCCAACCTGCCCGCCGACCCCGCCGCGGACGGGGCGCCGGCCGGCGCCTAGACCCGCGTGCGGGCGGCGGGCTGCGCCGGCAGCAGGGTGTCGCGGGCGAGCAGCGCCACCGCTCCGGCGGCGAGCGCGCCGCAGAAGGACACGACGAAGGCCGCGCGCGCCCCCGCCCCGTCGGCGACGGCCCCGGACACGGCGAACCCGACGGCCACGCCGACACCGAGGCCGGAGTTGAGCCAGCTGAAGCCCTCGGTGCGCGCGGCGGCCGGCACCAGGTCCTCGACCAGCCCGAACGCCGCGATGAGCACCGGGCTGATCGCGACGCCCGCGAGCAGTGCCGCGGGCGCCATCCACCCCACGGTCTGGGCGAGCATCAGCGGCACCAGGCCCGCGGCCAGGCCGAGCGTCCCGAGCAGGTAGCGACGGCGGGCCGACGCCCGCCAGTGCACCGTGCCGTACAGCAGCCCGGCCGCGGCGCTGCCGCCGGCGACCAGCGCGAGCAGCAGCCCGCCACCGGCCTCGCTCCCGCGCTCCTGGGCGAAGGCGACCATCGAGACCTCGACGGTGCCGAACAGCAGTCCCACGCACAGCATCGACACGGTGAGGGTGCGCAGCCCGGCGGAGGTGAGCGCGCTGCGGCCCGCCCCGTCGACCGGTGGCAGCACCGGCGGCTCCGTGGACCGCAGGGCGAGGAACGCCAGGGTGCCCACGGCGCCCAGGCCCAGGGCCGCCAGCAGCCCGACCGCCGGGTCGACCAGCGCACCGAGCACGACCACGAGCGGCCCGAGCACGAAGACGACCTCGTCGACCACCGCCTCCCAGGCGTACGCCCGCGAGATCTCCTCCGGGCGGTCGCGGAGCAGGGCGCTCCACCGCGCCCGCACGCAGGACCCCAGCTGGCTGGAGGCGGCGCTCATGACCGCCGCGCAGGCCAGCAGCACCGGCACCGGTGCGGACGTGCCCGCCAGCAGCACCAGGCCGCCGGTGCCGACGGCCGACAGCAGCAGCGCCCACGGCAGCACGCGCCGCTGCCCCCGCCGGTCCACCAGGCGCGACAGCGCCGGGCCGAGCACCGCGACGCCGCCCGCGTACGCGGCGCTGACCAGACCGGCGAGGGCGTACGAGCTGCGCCGGTCCTCGACCAGCAGGACCGTCCCGATCCCCAGCATGGCGATGGGCAGGCGGCCCACCAGCGCCGCCAGGCTGAAGGCCAGGGCGCCGGGGGTGCGCAGCAGGGGGCCGTAGCCACGGGCGCCGGTCGCGGGAGCAGGGGTCATCCCCCTCGATGCAACCAGCCCGCGCCGGCCGAGTCCGAGTCGTGACCTCTCGGGGGCCGGAAGCGGTCGGGCGAGCCCGCTCGGGCCGTTAGCGTGAACGCCGATCCGGGGCGCACGCCGCGCCCGACCCCTCGGAGCTCCCCCTGAGAAGAGGAACACCCTTGCGCCAGCTCGCGAACGGACGCCTGCGCCTCGCGGCCGCGGTCGCCGTCGTCACCCTCGGCCTCGCGGCCTGCGGCTCGGACGACGCCGGCTCCGGCACCGACACCGCCGGCTCCGAGGAGGCCAGTGACATCAAGGTCGGTCTCGCCTACGACATCGGCGGTCGCGGCGACCAGTCCTTCAACGACTCGGCCGCCGCCGGGCTCGACCGGGCCAAGGAGGAGCTCGGCATCGAGGCGACCGAGGCCGAGGCCGGCCAGGGCGAGTCCGACGCCGCCAAGGAGGAGCGCCTGCGCGTGCTCGCCGACAGCGGCCACGACCCGATCATCGGCGTCGGCTTCGCCTACTCCGCCGCGCTGGCCAAGGTCGCCCCGGAGTTCCCCGACGTCACCTTCGCCATCGTCGACGACGCCAACGCCACGGGCGACAACATCTCCAACCTCGTCTTCGCCGAGGAGCAGGGCTCGTTCCTCGTCGGCGCGGCCGCAGCGCTGAAGTCCAAGACCGACAACGTGGGCTTCATCGGTGGTGTCCAGGTGCCGCTGATCGAGAAGTTCGAGGTCGGCTTCACCGAGGGCGCCAAGCAGGTCAAGCCCGACATCGAGGTGCAGTCCGTCTACCTGACGCAGCCGCCGGACTTCAGCGGCTTCGGCGACCCCGCCAAGGGCCGCACGGCGGCGCAGGGCATGTTCGACGCCGGTGCGGACGTCGTCTACCACGCGGCCGGCGGCTCCGGCTCCGGGCTGTTCGAGGCGGCCAAGGCGGCCGGCGGCCTGGCCATCGGCGTCGACTCCGACCAGTTCGAGACCGCTGCCCCGGACGTCCAGGACGTCATCCTCACCTCGATGCTCAAGAAGGTCGACGTCGCCGTCTTCGACTTCCTGTCGAGCGTGTCGGAGGGCAACGTCGAGGCGGGTCCTCGCGTGTACGACCTGGAGCAGGGCGGCGTCGACTACTCGACCTCGGGTGGCATGGTCGACGACATCAAGGGCCAGCTCGACGAGCTCAAGCAGCAGGTCATCGACGGCGAGATCGAGGTGACCGACCCGACCGCCTGAGTCTCGACCGCCTGAGTCCCGACGACCGGACGCGGGACGGGGTCCGCGCGGGCGCGCTAGCGTCCCGCGGACCCCGTGCTCCCACGGGCAGGAGCCCGCTCGACGCAGGAGACCGACATCGCGACCGACCCCAGGAGCGCCGCACCGTCGCCGGACGCGGTGGCCGTCGAGCTCACCGGCGTCACCAAGCGCTTCCCGGGCGTGGTCGCCAACCGCGACGTCTCGCTGTGCGTCCGCACCGGCACGGTCCACGCCCTCGTCGGTGAGAACGGTGCCGGCAAGTCGACCCTCATGAAGATCCTCTACGGGATGCAGCGACCCGACGAGGGCACGATCCGCGTCGCCGGACGGGAGGTCCGCCTCAGTGGCCCGGCGGACGCGATCTCGGCCGGGATCGGCATGGTGCACCAGCACTTCATGCTCGCCGACAACCTCACCGTCCTGGAGAACGTCGTCCTGGGCAGCGAGCCCCGCCGCGGCGGCCTGGCGCTCGACTTCGCGGCCGCCCGCCGGAAGATCTCGGAGATCTCGACGGCGTACGGGCTGGGCGTGGAGCCCGACCGGCTCGTCGCCGACCTCGGCGTGGGCGAGCGTCAGCGCGTGGAGATCCTCAAGGTGCTGTACCGGGGGGCGCGCATCCTCATCCTCGACGAGCCGACCGCCGTCCTGGTCCCCCACGAGGTCGACGAGCTGTTCGACAACCTGCGCGAGCTCAAGGCCGAGGGCCTGACGGTGCTGTTCATCTCCCACAAGCTCGACGAGGTGCTGTCCGTCGCGGACGACGTGACCGTGATCCGTCGCGGCACGACCGTCGCGACCGTCGACCCGAGGACGACCACCGCCCGGCAGCTCGCCGAGCTCATGGTCGGCAGCGAGCTGCCGTCGCCGGAGACCCGCGAGTCGACGGTCACCGACGAGGAGGTCCTGCGCGTCGAGGGCCTGACCGTGCGCGACGCCGCCGGTCGGGCCGTCGTCGACGACGCGTCCTTCGTCATCCGCCGCGGCGAGGTCCTCGGCCTGGCGGGCGTGGAGGGCAACGGGCAGGCCGAGCTCGTCGAGGCGCTGATGGGCATGCGCCGCGCCGACGCCGGCCGGACGACGCTGGCCGACGAGGACGTCAGCGACTGGTCCACCCGCAGGCGGCGCGAGGGCGGTCTGCGCTACGTGCCGGAGGACCGGCACCGGCACGGCCTGCTGCTCGACGCACCGCTGTGGGAGAACCGGATCCTCGGCCACCAGACCGAGTCCTCGGTCTCCCGAGGACCGTGGATCGACCGGGCCTCCGCGCGCGCCGACTCGACCCGCATCGTGGAGCAGTACGACGTGCGCACCCCCGGCATCGACACGCTGGCCAGCGCCCTGTCCGGTGGCAACCAGCAGAAGTTCATCGTCGGGCGCGAGCTCAGCGGCGACCTGTCGGTGCTCGTCGCGAGCCACCCGACCCGAGGTGTCGACGTCGGCGCGCAGGCCGCGATCTGGGACCACATCCGCGCCGCCCGCCGTGCCGGTCTCGCGGTGCTGCTCGTGTCCGCCGACCTCGACGAGCTGATCGGCCTGTCCGACCGCATCTGCGTGGTGCTGCGCGGGCGCATCGTCGCGGAGGTCGACCCCTCGGCCGTCACCCCCGAGCAGCTCGGGTCGGCCATGACGGGGGCGCAGGACGACGCCCGGGGCGGGGCCGCGTGATGCGCCGCTGGGACGTGCGTGACGTCGCGCTGGGCCTGGCCGCCCCCCTGCTGGCGGTCGCCTTCTCGCTCGTCATCGCCTCGCTCGTCCTGATCGGTGCGGGCGATCCCGTGCTCTCGACCTACTCGCTGCTGCTCGACTACGGGCAGCGCCCCCGCAGCCTCGCCCTCGTGCTCAACGCGGCCACGACCTACTACCTGTCGGCGCTCGCGGTCGCCATCGGCTTCCGGATGAACCTGTTCAACATCGGCGTCGACGGCCAGTACCGCCTCGCCGCCATGACGGCGGCCTGGGTCGGTGGCGCGGTCACCCTCCCGACCGGGCTGCACCAGCTCGTCATCGTCCTCGTCGCGGTCCTCGTCGGCGGCATGTGGGCGGGGATCGCCGGGCTGCTCAAGGCCACGCGCGGCGTCAGCGAGGTGATCTCCACGATCATGCTGAACGCCATCGCGACCGGTCTCGTGGCCTTCTTCCTGCGCAAGGTCGCCGTCCCGGTCGCCGGCAGCAACAACATCGGGACGGCCCCCATCGCCGAGTCGGGCCGGGTGGGCGGCCTGCCGCTCGTGCCCGACTCCGCGCTGGAGGTCTTCGGCTTCCTGCCCGTCGCCGTGCTCGCCGGCATCGCCTACTGGCTGGTCCTCGGCCGCACCCGCTTCGGCTTCGAGCTGCGGGCGACCGGCCGGTCGGAGTCGGCGGCGGTCGCCAGCGGCGTCGACGTCCGGCGGATGGTCGTGACGACCATGCTGCTGTCGGGCGCCGTGGCCGGGCTGGTGGGGATGCCGCAGCTGCTCGGAGCGTCCTACTCCTACAGCCTCGACTTCCCGGCCGGGCTCGGCTTCACGGGCATCGCCATCGCCCTGCTGGGCCGCAACTCCCCCATCGGCATCGCCTTCGGCGCCCTGCTGTGGGCCTACCTCGACGTCTCGTCGGTCATCCTCGACATCGAGGGCATCTCCCGCGAGATCGTCACGATCATGCAGGGGTCGATCGTGCTGTCCGTCGTCATCGCGTACGAGCTCGTGCGCCGCTACCGACTGCGGGCGGAGCAGTCGCGCGTCGGCCGCGAGCTGGCGCAGGCTCCCCGGGCGGAGGTCGCCGCATGACCGCTGCACCTCCCCCGGCGGCTCCGGAGCACAGCTCCTCGACGGTCGACACGACGCTGCGGCGACAGAGCCGCGTCACGCTCACGCGGGGGCGCCTGCTGGTGGGCGCAGCCGCGCTGCTGGTCACCATCTCCCTGGTGCGCATCCTCACCGGCGCCGACGACATCACCTCGGGCGGCACCGTGTCCGCCGCCCTGGCGCTCGCCGTCCCCATCGGCATGGCGGGCATGGGCGCCCTGTGGTCCGAGCGCGCCGGCGTCGTCAACATCGGCCTCGAGGGGATGCTCATCCTCGGGACGTGGGCAGCGGGCTGGGCCGGCTACCAGTACGGCCCGTGGACGGGCGTGCTCGCGGCCGTGGCCTTCGGGGCGCTGGGCGGGCTGCTGCACGCCGTGGCGACCGTGTCGTTCGGCGTGGACCACGTCGTCAGCGGCGTGGCGATCATCCTGCTGGGCACCGGCACGGCGCAGTACCTGTCGTCGGTCGCCTTCGAGGGCGTGCCGGGCGGTGGTGACACGCAGTCGCCGCCGGTGCCCGACCTGCCCTCCTTCAGCGTGCCGGGCGTCGCCGGTCCGCTGTCGGACCTGCAGGACACCGGCTGGTTCCTGCTCGCCGACCTGGCCGGCATCCTGCGCGGGCTCCTCACCGGCGTCTCGGCACTGACCCTGATCGCCGTCGCCCTCGTCGTGCTGACCTGGTTCCTGCTGTGGCGCACGGCCTTCGGCCTGCGCCTGCGCGCCTGCGGCGAGCGTCCCGAGGCCGCCGAGTCCCTCGGCGTGAACGTCTACACGATGAAGTACGCCGCCGTCGTCGTCTCCGGCGCCTTCGCCGGCCTGGGCGGGGCGTTCCTCGCCGTCGTCGCGTCCAGCGCCTACCGCGAGGGGCAGACCGGCGGTCGCGGGTTCATCGGCATCGCCGCGATGATCTTCGGCAACTGGCGCCCGGGAGGAACGGCGGCAGGGGCCGCGCTGTTCGGCTACGCCGACGCGCTGCAGCTGCGCCGCGGCGGCGAGTCGGTGCACGCGCTGCTGCTCCTGGTCGGGCTGGTGGTCGTGGCCCTGGGCGTCTGGCTGGTCGTCCGGGGCTCGCGCCGGTCCGGGATCGCCGGCCTGCTCGCCGCCGTCGCCGTGCTGGTGTGGTTCGGCCTGACCGACGTCGTGCCGGGCGAGCTGACCGGCCTCACGCCCTACGTCGCCACGCTGCTCGTGCTCGGGGTCGCGGCCCAGCGGCTGCGACCGCCTGCTGCCGACGGCATCCCCTACCGGAGAGGCACCTCGACGTGAGCGCCGACGACCAGGGAGGGACCGTCGACTGGGACGACCTGCGGGCGAAGGCGGTCGAGGCCGCGGCGCGGGCGTACGCGCCGTACTCGCGCCTGCACGTCGGCGTCGCGGCGCTGACCGACGACGGCCGGCTGCTGCAGGCGTGCAACGTCGAGAACGCCTCCTACGGCCTGGGGCTGTGCGCCGAGTGCGGGCTCGTGAGCTCGCTGCACTCCTCCGGCGGGGGCGTGCTCGTCGCGCTGGCCTGCCGGTCCGGCACGGGTGAGCTGCTCATGCCGTGCGGGCGCTGCCGGCAGCTGCTCTGGGAGCACGGCGGCCCGGAGCTGCTCGTCGACACCCCGCGGGGCGTACGGCCCATGACCGACGTGCTGCCGGACGCCTTCGGAGCGCGGGACCTGCCGGCCGGCGCGGCGGACCAGTGACAGCCGGCCAGGGGTGGCGGTGACCGCCTTCACCGCCGTCGACGTCATCCGCAGCAAGCGCGACGGCTCGGAGCTCTCCGACGCCCAGGTGCGGTGGGTGCTGGAGGCCTACCTGCGCGGGGAGGTGGCGCCGGAGCAGATGAGCGCGCTGCTGATGGCGGTGGTCTGGCGCGGCATGACCGCGCGCGAGCTGTCGGCCTGGACGACGGCGATGGTCGCGAGCGGCGAGCGCATGGACCTGTCCGGCGCCGGCCGGCCGGTCGTCGACAAGCACTCCTCGGGCGGCGTCGGCGACAAGGTCTCGCTCGTCGTGGCGCCTCTGGTCGCCGCGCTCGGGGTCGCCGTGCCGAAGCTGTCCGGCCGCGGACTGGGCCACACCGGCGGGACGCTCGACAAGCTGGAGAGCATCCCCGGCTGGCGGGGGGAGCTGACCCGCGAGCGCTTCCTCGGCCAGCTGCGCGAGGTCGGAGCGGTGATCGGCAGCGCGGGCGAGTCGCTGGCGCCGGCGGACAAGGCGCTCTACGCCCTGCGCGACGTCACCGCGACCGTCGAGTCGATACCGCTGATCGCCAGCAGCATCATGAGCAAGAAGATCGCCGGTGGCGCCGACGCCGTGCTGCTCGACGTCAAGGTCGGCGCGGGCGCGTTCCTCAAGGAGCTCGAACCTGCCCGCGAGCTCGCCCGCACGATGGTGCGCCTGGGCGCCGACGCCGGCGTGCGGACGGTCTGCCTGCTCACCTCCATGGAGGCGCCGCTCGGCCGCGGCATCGGCAACGCCCTCGAGGTCGCCGAGGCGGTCGAGGTGCTGCAGGGCGGCGGCCCGGACGACCTGCGCGAGGTGTGCCTCGCGGTCGCGCGCGAGATGCTCGCGCTCGGCGGCGTCTCCGACGATCCGGAGCCGGCGCTGGCCGACGGCCGGGCGCTGGAGGTCTGGCGGCGCATGGTCGCGGCCCAGGGCGGCGACCCCGACGCGCCGCTGCCGACGGCGCCGCACACCGCGGTCGTCGAGGCGCCGCGCGACGGCTGGCTGGTCCGGCTGGACGCGCTGGCCGTCGGCACCGCCGCCTGGCGCCTGGGCGCGGGGCGGGCCCGCAAGGAGGACGCCGTCGACCCGGCCGCCGGTGTGGTGCTCGGCGCCGCGCTGGGCGAGCAGGTCACGGCCGGGCAGCCGCTGGCGACGCTGCACGCCTCGAGCACCGACCGGCTGGCCCAGGGCCGGGCTGCCCTCGAGGGGGCCTACGAGATCGCGGACGCACCGGCGGCGAGCGTGCCGCTGGTCCTGGAGAAGGTGAGCTGAGCAGTGCCACGACTGGTGCAGAGCCCCGTGCGCGTCCCGGTGCCCGGGGGCAAGCTCATCGACGAGTACGTCGGGCGCGCGAGCACGTCGACCGAGCAGGTCTCGGTCGCCCACATGCGCTCCCCCGCCGGCTGGCAGGAGCCGGCGCAGGCACCGGAGTTCGACGAGGTGACCCTCGTGCTCGGCGGCGCCGTGCACGTCGAGCACGACGGCGGGACCCTGGTCGTCGGAGCGGGGCAGGCGGTCCTGACCCGGGCCGGCGAGCGGGTCCGCTACACCACCCCCGACGGCGCCGAGTACGTCGCGGTCTGCCTGCCGGCCTTCGGCCCGGACACCGTGCACCGGGAGGGCGAGTGACCCCCACGCTGGAGGACGTCCGCCGGGCCCCCAAGGTGCTGCTGCACGACCACCTCGACGGTGGACTGCGGCCGGCCACGGTCGTCGAGCTGGCCGAGCAGACCGGCTACGCCGACCTGCCGACCACCGACGCCGGGGAGCTCGGCACGTGGTTCCGTGACAACGCCGACGCCGGCTCCCTGCCGCGCTACCTGTCGACGTTCGCGCACACCGTCGGCGTCATGCAGACGCGCGACGCGCTGGTGCGGGTGGCGCGCGAGTGCGCGCAGGACCTCGCCGACGACGGGGTCGTCTACGCCGAGGTGCGCTTCGCGCCCGAGCTGCACCTCGAGGGCGGGCTGTCGCTGCCCGAGGTCGTCGAGGCGGTGCAGGAGGGCTACCGGCAGGGCTGCGAGGGGCGGCCGATCCGCGTCGTCAGCCTGCTGACCGCCATGCGGCACGCCGCCCGCTCGCTCGAGATCGCCGAGCTGGCGGTGCAGTTCCGCGACAAGGGCGTCGTCGGCTTCGACATCGCCGGCGCGGAGGCCGGCTACCCGCCCAGCCGCCACCTGGCGGCGTTCCAGCACATGCAGCGCGAGAACGGCCACTTCACGATCCACGCCGGCGAGGCGTTCGGCCTGCCCTCGATCTGGGAGGCGCTGCAGGAGTGCCACGCCGACCGGCTCGGACACGGCGTGCGCATCGTCGACGACATCTCCGTCGACACCGACGGCTCGGCGACCCTGGGGCGGTTGGCGCAGTACGTACGCGACACGCGCATCCCGCTGGAGATGTGCCCGTCGAGCAACGTCCAGACCGGTGCGGCCGCCTCCATCGCCGAGCACCCGATCGGGCTGCTGCGCCGCCTGCAGTTCCGGGTGACGGTCAACACCGACAACCGCCTGATGAGCGGGGTGAGCGTCTCGTCGGAGATGGCGGCGCTGGTCGACGCGTTCGGCTACGGCTGGGACGACCTGAGGTGGCTGACCATCAACGCGATGAAGAGCGCCTTCCTGCCCTTCGACCAGCGCCTGCGGATCATCGACGAAGTGATCAAGCCCGGGTACGCCGCGCTCACCGCGTAGCCCGCCCTGCGGGAGCTCCCCCTTCCCTACCGAGGGTGATGGCACTAGCGTCCGGCCGTCACCACATCGGCGCCGGCTCCGGCCGGCCGGGAAGGAGCGCTTCGTGCGCCTACTGGGACCCGTCTCTCCACACCACCGCAGAGCACTCACGGCCGGCGCCGCGGCGCTCGCGCTGACCCTCACCACGAGCGGACACGCGGGCGCCGCGGCGACGCCCGACACCGAGCTGCTGCGGGGGGCGGTCAAGCTCGACGCCCTGCTCGTGCACACCCGCGCGCTGCAGCAGATCGCTGACGCCACGGGCGGCGACCGCGCCGCCGGGGGGCCGGGCCACGCCGCCTCCGCGGGATACGTGATGGGTCAGCTGCAGGCCGCCGGCTACTCGCCGACGTTGCAGCAGTTCGACTTCCCCTTCTTCACCGAGACCGACCCCGCCGAGCTGCAGGTGGTCGCCCCGACGGCGAGCACTCCGGTCGCCGACACCGACTTCGCCACGATGACCTACTCGGGCACGGGCGACGTGACGGCGCCGGTCCAGGCCGTCGACGTGGTGCTGCCTCCCGCGGCGGAGCCGGGCAGCACCAGCGGCTGCGAGGACGCCGACTTCGCGGGCTTCACGCGGGGCAACATCGCGCTCGTGCAGCGCGGGACGTGCACCTTCGGCGCCAAGGCGCTCAACGCCCAGGAGGCGGGCGCCGTCGCGGTGATCGTCTTCAACGAGGGGCAGCCCGGTCGGACCGAGCTGCTGCAGGGCACGCTGGGCGAGCCGAACATCACCATCCCGGTGGTCGGGACGACCTTCGCGCTCGGAGAGCTGCTCACCACCGCCGGCACGGTCGTGCGCGTCGCCACCTCCACCGTCTCGGAGCTCCGGAGCACGTTCAACGTCATCGCCGACACGGCCCGCGGCCGTGCGGACAACGTCGTGATGCTGGGCGCCCACCTCGACAGCGTCCCCGAGGGCCCGGGCATCAACGACAACGCCTCGGGCAGCGCCGCGCTGCTCGAGGTCGCCAAGCAGATGCGTCGTGAGGTGCCGCGGCCGCAGAACCGCGTGCGCTTCGCCTGGTGGTCGGCGGAGGAGTTCGGCCTGCTGGGCTCCGAGCACTACGTGGCCAACGCCACGACCGCCCAGCTCGGCGACATCGCGCTCTACCTCAACTTCGACATGATCGCCTCGCCGAACGCCGGGCGCTTCCTCTACGACGGTGACGACTCCGACGCCGAGGGCGCGGGGCCGGGACCGGAGGGCTCGGCCGCGATCGAGCAGGCGGCGGAGACCTACTTCGCCGAGCGCAGGCTCGCCACGGAGGGCACCGACTTCGACGGGCGCTCCGACTACGGGCCCTTCATCGCGGCCGGGATCCCCGCCGGCGGCATCTTCACCGGCGCGGAGGACATCAAGACCCCCGAGCAGGCGGCGAAGTTCGGCGGTCAGGCCGGGGTCGCGTTCGACCGGTGCTACCACGAGGCCTGTGACACCACCCGCAACCTCAACCACCGGGCGTTCATCCAGAACGCCGACGCCATCGCCCACCTGACGGCGACGTTCGCCCGCAGCACCGCGTCGGTCAACGGCCGCGAGTTCGGCAGCTCGCTGTCGGTCAGCGGTCTGCGCGCGGCCCGCGCCGACGTCGTGCGCGCTCCGCACGGGGTGCTCGTGCGCTAGCACCTGCCCCGACGCCAGCCGCGGGAGCGCCCGGACCTCGGGCGCTCCCGCGGTGCGTCCGGGCGGGGCCGTCCGCTCGGCCGCTCCGCTCAGCCGTCGCGGACGTCGACCACCACCTTGCCGCGGCCGGCGCTGCCGCGCAGCAGCCCGACCAGGGCGTCGAGCTGCCGCTCGATCCCGACGACCACGGTCTCGTCGTAGCGCACCGCTCCCTCGCGCAGCAGCCGGGCGACGTGCCGCGTGAACACCGGCGTGCGGTGCGCGGAGTCCCAGACGATGAAGCCGCGGACCGTGAGCTTCCTGCCGACGATCAGGCCGAGGTTGTCGACCGGCTCGACGACGCCGTTGTAGGCCGAGATCATCCCGCACTCGACCAGCCGGGCGAAGGGGTTGGCCAGTGACAGCGCGGCCCGCAGGTGGCCCCCGCCGACGTTGTCGAAGTAGACGTCGAGCCCGTCGGGCAGCACCTCCCGCAGCCGGCCCTCCAGGTCGCCGGCCCGGTGGTCGACGCAGGCGTCGAAGCCCAGCTCCTCGACGACGTAGCGGCACTTGTCCGGACCGCCCGCGCTGCCGACGACCCGGCAGCCGTGCAGGCGGGCGAGCTGCCCGGCCAGGCTGCCGACGGCCCCGGACGCCGCCGACACCCACACCGTCTCGCCGGGCCGCACCTCGCCGATGTCGAACAGGCCGACCCAGGCCGTCAGCCCGGGCATGCCCAGCACGCCGAGGTAGCGCGGCAGCGGCGCCTGCTCCGGGTCGACGACGACGGCGGCCCCGGCGGGGACGACGGAGTGGGTGCGCCAGCCCAGCTCGTGCTGCACGCAGGTGCCCACCGGCAGGCGCGGGTCCTCGCTGGCGACGACCTCACCGACGGCGCCGCCGTACAGCGGCTCGCCGATCTCGTACGGAGGGGCGTAGACCCGAGCGGCGTTCATCCGCCCGCGCATGTACGGGTCGACCGACAGGTAGGCGTTGCGCACGAGCACCTGACCGGGGCCGGCGACCGGGACGTCGAGCTCGACCAGCTCGACGTCCGCGGGCACCGGCTCGCCCGAGGGGCGCCGGCGCAGGACCCACTGCCGGGCCCGCGTCACAGCGCGACCGTCGTGATCGAGGCGCCGGCGCCGCGCAGCCGCTCGGCGTACCCCGTCCCCAGGGCGGTGGCCGGGGTCAGCACGCCGCCCTCGCCCGCGAGCTCGTCGAGAGCCAGCCCGAGCCCGGCCTGCCCGAGCATGACCGCCGTCGCGGCGTAGCCGGGGTCGCCCGACATCGCCACGGTGGTGCGGTAGCGCCGGCCGGAGGTCGCCGTCGCGGTCGTCTCCGTGCGGAAGTGGCCCCGCTCGCGGGTGCGTGCGCTCGGACCCTCGCCGGGTGCGGGCAGGACGCGGTCGAGCAGCGCGCGGGTGGGCGGCAGGGCCATCCCGAGGCCCAGGCCCGCCACGCCGGCCGCGGTCCCGGCCGCGAGCACCGGCCCCAGCGGGCTGCGGCCGAAGGCCATGACCTCGCGGTAGCGGAAGCGCTCGCCGTACGCCCATCCCTGCAGGGCGTTGCTGCGGCGCACGATGCGGGTGTTGAACGGCGCCATGACGAACAGGCCGGTCCAGCGCCCGTCGAGGCGGCCGACGGGGGTGGCGTCGCTCTGCCGACCGACGTCGGGCTCCGCCGCACGGTCCGGCGACAGGGCGTACGGGTCGCCCATCAGGCGTCGGGTCGCGGGATCGCGCTTGACCTCGTCGACCATGACCCGCAGGGAGTCGACGGTCCCGCCGCTGACCCCGCCCGAGGCGCTGACCAGCACGAGCGTGGTGTCGGTGAGCGTGGCGCCGTCGGCCTGCGCGGCGCGGGCCGTCAGCAGCGCACCGAGGTCGGAGGGCACGGAGTCGAAGCCGCAGGCGTGCGTGATCCGCGCGCCGGTCTCGCGTGCGCGGGCGTGGGCCCGGTCGGCGCTGGCCCGCACGAACGGCACCTCGCCGGTGAGGTCGGCGTAGTGCGTCCCGGCCGCCGCGCACGCCTCGACGAGCGGCAGGCCGTACCGCGCGTAGGGGCCGACGGTGGTCGCCACGGCCGTCGTGGAGGCGGCGAGGGCGGTGACGGAGGCGGCGTCGGTGGTGTCGGCGACGACCAGCGGCCAGTCGACGCCGAGCTCCTCCTGCAGAGCGGCCAGCCGTGCCGCCGAGCGCCCGGCCAGGGCGATGCGCGTGCCCGCCGGCGCAGCCGTGGCCAGGTAGGCGGCGGTGAGCCGTCCGACGAAGCCGGTGGCGCCGAACAGGACGAGGTCGTGCGCGCGGGAGGTGCCCATGGGGGCACCGTACGGCTAGTAGGCGGCGGGGCTCGGGCGCGAGTTGAGGGCGGCGGTCCCGTCCTGGACCTCGAGCGCCACCTGTGCCAGGCGCTCGGCGTGCGCGCGGCCGTGGTGGGCGCAGAACAGCAGGTCGCCGGCGACGAGGACGGCACGGTAGAAGGCCTGCGCCCCGCAGCGGTCGCAGCGGTCGGACGAGCTCAGGTCGGCGGCGACGAGCGCGCTCATGGTGGTCCTCCGTAGGGGTGCCGGACCCCTGTCATCGGCGCGCAGGGCGGCCGTCATGAGGCTTGCGCGCCCTCCAGTCCGTCGAGGACGGTCCGAGTGCCGGACAGCCCCAGCCGGGAGGCGCCGGCGTCGAGCATCGCCAGCGCCGTCGCGGTGTCGCGGATGCCGCCGCTCGCCTTGACCCCGAGCCGGTCACCGACGGTCTCGCGCATCACCGTGACGGCCTCGACCGAGGCCCCGCCGCTCGGGTGGAAGCCGGTGGAGGTCTTGACGTAGGCGGCGCCGCCCGCCTCGCTGCGCCGGCAGGCCTCGACGAGCTGCTCGGGCGTCAGGGCCGCGCTCTCGACGATGACCTTCAGCAGCGCCTCGCCGCAGGCCGCGCGCACGGCGGCGACGTCGGCCTCGACCGCTGCCCAGTCCCCGGCTCGGGCCGCGCCGAGGTCGATGACCATGTCGACCTCGGTCGCTCCCCGCAGGACGGCGAGGGCCGCCTCCGCTGCTTTGACCTCGCTCTCGTGGGCTCCCGACGGGAAGCCCACGACGGTGCACACGACCAGCCCGTCGGCGACGGCGACGGGCAGCCGGCTGGGCGAGACGCAGATCGAGAAGGCGCCGAGCTCGGCCGCCTCCGCCGCCAGGGCGGCCACCTGCGCGTCGGTCGCCTCCGGCTTGAGCAGCGTGTGGTCGACGGTGCGGGCGAGCGACTCGCGGGTCCAGGTCACCTCGACGAGCGTAGTGGCGGCCGGGGGGCCCTCAGCCCAGCCCCAGCCGGGCGTCGACCGCCTGCGCGAGCGCGTCCATCGCCCCCGGCGCCGGGTCGACCAGCTCGAGGTAGGCCTTGAGCTTGGGCTCGGTGCCGCTCGGCCGGACCACCACCCGCCCGCCGTCCAGGCGGTGCACGAGCACGTCGTCGGCCGGCTGCTCGACCGCGGTGACGGCGGCGGCGCCGTAGGCGGACGGCGGCGAGGCGCGCAGGTCGTCGACGGCGGCGGCGATCAGCGAGAGGTCGCGCACCCGGTAGGACAGCTGCCGCGTCTCGTGCCGGCCGAAGCGCCGCTCGAGGTCGGCGAGCCGGTGGAGCAGCGTGCGCCCGCGCGCCTTCTCGAGCGCCGCCAGCTCGGCCACGAGCAGCGCCGCGGAGATCCCGTCCTTGTCCCGGACCGTCGCGGGCGAGGCGGCGACGCCGAGGGCCTCCTCGTAGGCGTAGACGAGGTCGTCCCCGGCACGCACGAGGTTCTTGAAGCCGGTCAGCGTCTCGCTGAACGGCACGTCGTGCGCCGCGGCCAGCCGCGCCAGCATCGACGAGCTGACGACGGTCGTGGCGAGGCGGCCGCGCACCCCCGAGGCCAGCAGGTGGTCGGCCAGCAGCACGCCGGTCTCGTCCCCCCGCAGCGCACGGCCCCCGACGGCCACGGCGATCCGGTCGGCGTCGGGGTCCGAGGCGATCGCCACGTCGGCGTCCGCCGACAGGCGCAGCAGCAGGTCCAGCGCACCCGGCTCCTCCGGGTTGGGGAAGGCGACGGTCGGGAAGTCGGGGTCGGGCGCGGCCTGCTCGGCCACCACCTCCGGCGCCGGGAAGCCGGCCCGCGCGAAGGCCGCCAGCACGGTCTCGAGCCCCACGCCGTGCATCGGGGTGTAGGCGATGCGCACGTCCCTCGCCGTGCTGCGCGGCAGCGCGGCCACCGCCGACACGTAGGCCTGCCAGACCTCGTCCCCCAGCAGCTCCGCCTCGCCGAGCGGCAGGTCGAGCACGCGGCCGACCGCGCCGATGGCCCGCTCCACCGCGACGTCGTGCGGCGAGGACAGCTGCGCGCCGTCGGCGAGGTAGACCTTCAGTCCGTTGTCCCTCGGCGGGTTGTGGCTCGCCGTGACCATCACGCCGGCGTCCACACCGAGGAAGCGGACGGCGAAGGCGAGCACCGGCGTCGGCAGGGCGCGCGGCAGCAGCAGCGCCCGCAGGCCCGCGCCGGCCAGGACGGCGCCGACGTCGGCGCAGAACTGCTCCGAGCCGTGCCGGGCGTCGCGGCCGACCACGACGCTGCGACCCGGTCCGAGGTGGGCGGCCAGGCCCGCGGCCGCGCGTCGCACGACGGCCCGGTTCATGCCCTGCGGGCCGCCCCGGACCGGACCGCGGATCCCCGCGGTGCCGAAGTGCAGCGGCCCCGAGAAGCGGTCCGCGAGCTCGGCGGTGTCCCCCGCCGCCAGCAGCGCCGTCAGCTCCTCGCGCGTCAGCGGGTCGGGGTCGTCCGCGATCCAGGCCTGCACGGCGGCCCTCAGGTCACCTCCCGCTGCGGTGCTCACAGCTGCGCGACCACCCGCGCCAGCAGCTGCCCGACGCGGGCCGCCGAGGCCGCGCCCGCCTCGAGCACCTCCGCGTGGTCGAGCGGCTCACCGGTCATGCCGGCCGCGAGGTTGGTCACCAGCGACACGCCGAGCACCTCCATGCCCTCGGCCCGGGCGGCGATCGCCTCGAGCGCCGTCGACATCCCGACCAGGTCGGCGCCCAGGGTGCGCAGCATGCGGATCTCGGCGGCTGTCTCGTAGTGGGGACCGGGCAGCGCCGCGTAGACCCCCTCCTCGAGGGTCGGGTCGACGCCGCGGACCAGCGCCCGCAGCCGGGCGGAGTAGAGGTCGACGAGATCGACGAAGCGCGCGCCGACCAGCGGGGAGCGCGCGGTGAGGTTGAGGTGGTCGCTGACCAGGACCGGCTGCCCGACCGACAGCCCCTCGCGGATGCCGCCCGCCGCGTTGGTGAGGACGACCGTCCGGCAGCCGGCCGCGGCCGCCGTGCGGACACCGTGCACGACCGCCTCGACGCCGCGGCCCTCGTACAGGTGGGTGCGGCCGAGCAGGACCATGACCCGCTGCTCGCCGACCTGCACCGACCGCACCCGACCGGCGTGACCGGCGACCGCGGGTGGGGTGAACCCGGGCAGCTCGGTGACCGGCACCTCCACCTGCGCGGCTCCGAGGGCGTCGGCGGCCGGCACCCAGCCCGAGCCCATGACCAGCGCGACGTCGTGCCGGGGGACACCGCTGATCTCGGCCCACCGGCGGGCAGCGGCCGCCGCGAGCTCGGGAGCAGCGGCGGACGGGTCGTCCGGGCCGGTCCCGGGAGGGGGCCCGGCAGCAGCGGGGCGGGCAGTAGCGTCTGGGGGCAGCACGCCCCGGGACGCTAGCGTCCCGTGTGCCAGGACCCACGTTTGCACGACCTCGCAGCGAGAAGAGATCCTGCACGACCTCACACACCAGGCCTCCGTGCCCGGTCTCGACGACGGAGCACAGGCCATGGACCGAGCGATCCCGGTGCCGCGCACCGCCGACCTGGACGGCCCCTTCTCCTGGGTCGACCACGGCGGCCCCGAGGGCGCACCCGTCGTCGTGGCGGTCCACGGCCTGGGCGGCTCGCACGCCAACTGGCACGACCTCGCGCCGCTGCTGACCCCCACGCACCGCGTGCTGGCCGTCGACCTGGCCGGTCACGGCCGCACCCCCCGGGCGGGCCGCTCGGCGAGCGTGCGCGCCAACACGGCACTGCTGGGCCGGTTCGTCGAGCAGGTCGTCGCCGAGCCGGTGGTGCTGATGGGCAACTCGATGGGCGCGGCCCTGTCCGTGCTGCACGCCGCCACGTCCCCCGAGCAGGTGCGCGGCCTGGCCCTCATCGGGCCGGCCCTGCCGCGGATGCGCACCGACGTCCCGGGACGCGCGCTGGCCAAGCAGGTCGCGCTGTTCGCCGTCCCCGGCATCGCCGAGCGCTCCCTCGCCCGTCGCCGCAGCCGGCTCGGCGCGGAGGCGTTCGTCCGCGCGACCCTCGAGCTGACCTGCGCCGACCCCTCGACGGTGTCGGCCGGCATGCGCGAGCTCGCGGTGCAGCTGATGGAGGAACGGGGCAACGGGCCGGACGCCGAGCAGGCCCACCTCGAGGCGGCGCGCTCGCTGGCCCTGCTGGTCACGCGCTCCGCGGCGTACCGGGCGACGCTGGCCTCGCTGACCGCCCCGGGCATCGTCCTGCAGGGGCGGCTCGACCGCCTCGTCCCCGTCTCCGGCGTGGCGCAGCTCGCCGAGCTGCAGCCGGGCTGGACACTGCACCTCCTGGACGGCGTCGGGCACGTGCCGCAGATCGAGGCACCCCGGCGCACCGCTGACCTGCTCCTCCCCTGGCTCGCCTCCCTCTCCCTCGCTCCCGCGCCGGACGTCTCCGGCACCGGACCGACCGACCTCCTGGCAGGTGCCTCGTGACCGCAGCCCCCACCTACGACCGCGTGGCGGCTGTCCGCCCGGTCCTCAACCTGCCCAACGTCCTCACGCTGGGGCGGCTGCTGGTCGTGCCCTTCTTCGCCGGCCTGCTGGTGCTCGACGGCGCGTCGCCCGGCGTCCGGCTCGTCGCGGCGGGCCTGTTCGTCCTCGCCTGCCTCACCGACGTCGTCGACGGCCGTCTCGCGCGCAGCCGCGGGCAGGTCACCGACTTCGGCATCATGGCCGACCCGATCGCCGACAAGGCGCTGGTCGGCAGCGCGCTCGTCGGGCTGTCCCTGCTCGGCGTGCTGCCCTGGTGGGCGACCGCGGTCATCCTGGGCCGCGAGGTCGCCGTCACGGCCATGCGCAGCGCGCTGGCCCGCTACGGCATGATCCCGGCGAGCCGGGGCGGCAAGCTCAAGTGCCTGTCGCAGAACATCGCCGTCACGCTCTACCTGCTGCCCCTGACCGGCGCCGCCGCGTCGCTGCGCTTCCCGGTGCTGCTCGTCGCCGTCGCGGCGACCGTGCTGACCGGCCTGGACTACGCCCGCCAGGGCGCCCGGCTGCACGCCCGGGCCCGGCAGCCCGAGCAGCTGCCGGGCTGAGCCCACCGGACCTCCGGGCGTCGCGCTCCACGGGCGGGTCGGGCCTCACGGCCGGGGCCGCTCCCGCGTCCAGGACCGGCGCTTGGACGTCCTGCCCTCGACCGCGGCCCGGCACCGGCTGCAGACGGCCTGGACGTGCTCGGCCGAGCCGCCCGACGCGGGCTGCACGTCGGCCCAGACCAGTCCGGGGAACGTCCGGAGGCGCGAGCGGTGCAGGCTCAGCCCGCACACCGTGGAGTTCTGGCCGCGGTACCAGCCGTGCACCTCACCGGCGGGCATCCGCACGAGGTCCTCGTCGAGCGCGTCGTCGGTCGCCGCCACCGAGGCCGTCACGCGCGCAGCGTGCCCGCCCGCCCGCGGCGGACACCCCCGCAGGCGCGCATGCCACCATCGGGGCGATGGACGAGGACCTCTCGCAGGCGTACGCCTCCGCACTGAGCAGCGTCCTGCGCCGGGCGCACCTGATGGGACCGGACGAGCTGCCCGCCCTCGCCCAGGTCACCGGCGAGCGGCTGGGTGCCTCCGCCACCGTCGTGTGGCTGGTCGACTACGACCAGACCTCCCTGGTGCCGCTGCTCGGAGCCCCGCACGACGTGCAGGAGCAGCTGTCGGTCGACGGGTCGGTCGCCGGGCGGTGCTTCCGCTCCCTGGAGGTCCTCGAGATCGAGGCCCCGGGCGCGCGCAGGCTCTGGCTGCCGCTGCTCGACGGGCTCGAGCGGCTGGGAGTGCTGGAGGTCGTCGTGCCGAGCGACGGCGAGCCGCTGCACCCCGATGTCCGCATGGCCTTGAGGTCCCTGGCCCACCTGCTGGCCGAGCTGCTGGTGAGCAACAACAACTACACCGACCACTTCGAGTGGTTCCGCCGCCGCCAGACCATGACGCTGCCCGCCGAGATGCAGCACCGCCTGCTGCCCCCGCTCACCTTCGGCACCGAGCGCGTCGTCGTCAGCGGGCTGCTGGCGCCGGCGTACGACGTCGGCGGTGACGCCTTCGACTACGCGCTGAACGGCGAGCTGCTGCACATCGCCGTCTTCGACGCCGTCGGGCACGGCCTGCAGGCCAGCCTGCTGGCCAACCTCGCGGTGTCCTGCTACCGCAACAGCCGCCGCAACGCGCTCGACCTGCCGGCCACCGCGGCGGCGATCGACGACGCCCTCGACGCGATGTTCGGCGGTGAGCGCTTCGTGACCGCCCTGCTTGGGCAGCTCGACGTCGGCACGGGCGTGTTCCGGTGGATCAACGCCGGCCACCCCGCGGCCATGGTGCTGCGCGAGGCGCACGTGGTGAAGGAGCTGGAGGGGGCGCCGGCGCTGCCCCTCGGCCTGAACGCGCTGACGGGCGGCGCCGACGACTTCCCGGTCTCGCAGGAGCCGCTCCAGCCGGGTGACCGGATCCTGCTGCTCACCGACGGCGTCGACGAGGCCCGCACCGCGGACGGCGAGTTCTTCGGCCGCGGACGCCTGGCCGAGTTCGCCGCCAAGGAGGCCAGCTCGGGGCTGGCCACGCCCGAGGTGATGCGCCGGCTGCAGCAGGCGATGCTGCGCCACCAGGTCGGCACCCTGCAGGACGACGCGACCATGCTGTTCGTCGAGTGGCTGACCGGCGAGGCGCAGCGGATGGTGCCCTGACCGGCCGGCCCCGGCCGTGCGCCGCCCGGCTCAGAGCAGGAAGCGGAACAGCGGGCTGTCCGGCGGCACCTGCTCCACCGAGGGCGGGGCGGCGCGCATCCGTGCGAGCAGCGCGGGCAGGTCCTCGGGCCGTCCCAGCTCGATGCCGACCAGCGCCGGACCGGTCTCGCGGTTGCTGCGCTTGACGTACTCGAACAGCGTGATGTCGTCGTCCGGGCCGAGCACGTCGTCGAGGAACGCGCGCAGCGCGCCCGGCTCCTGCGGGAACTCCACCAGGAAGTAGTGCTTGCGCCCCTCGTGCACCAGGGCCCGCTCGACGACCTCGGCGTAGCGCGAGACGTCGTTGTTGCCGCCCGACAGCACCACCACGGTCGTCGACCCGGGCGGCGGGTGGACCACGTCGCCGAGCGCCGCGGCCGCCAGGGCGCCGGCGGGCTCGGCGATGATCCCGTCGCTCTGGTAGAGCGCCAGCATCTCGCTGCACACCCGGCCCTCGGCCACCGTCAGCAGCACCGCCCCGCTGTCGCGCACGACGGGGAACGTGACGTCGCCCGCCCGGCGCACGGCGGCGCCGTCGACGAAGCTGTCGAGGCGGTCGAGCACGACGGGGCCGCCGGCCGCGAGCGCCGCCGACATCGACGGGGCGCCCGAGGGCTCCACCCCGACGACCCGCGTCGAGGGCGAGCGCTCCCCCAGCCAGGCGACAGCGCCCGCCAGCAGCCCGCCTCCGCCCACCGGCAGCACGACCGTGTCAGGGGGCGCGCCCAGCTGCTCGACCGCCTCGCGCAGGACCGTCCCCTGACCCGCGATCGTGCGGGGGTCGTCGAAGGCCGGCACGAGCACCGCGCCGGTGCGCTCGGCGTCGGCGCAGGCGGCGGCCGCGGCGTCGTCGTAGCTGTCGCCGACCACCTCCACGGTCACCTCGTCGCCGCCCAGCGCGGCCATCCGGTCGCGCTTCTGGCGCGGGGTCGTGCGCGGCACGTAGACCCGGCCGCGCACGCCGAGCGCGCGGCAGGCGTACGCGACGCCCTGCCCGTGGTTGCCGGCGCTGGCGCAGACGACGCCCGCCGACCGCGCCTCGGGCGGCAGCTGCGTGATGAGGTTGTAGGCGCCACGGACCTTGTAGGACCGCACGACCTGCAGGTCCTCGCGCTTGAGCCACACCTCGCCGCCGACCCGTGCCGACAGGCGCTCGCTGCGCTGCAGGGGCGTCGCTGGGACCACACCGGCCAGCCGCTGCGCCGCCGCGTCGACAGCGGCGGCGTCGACGGGCTCCACCGCTCCAGTGTGCGGCACCAGCCCTGGAGGGGCGGGGTGCGCACCGGTTCGGCACAGTGTGCGCACAAGTCCAAGACGAGGGGACCTCCGGGTGGAGAACGAGCTGGTCTTCACGACCACGCAGCACGCGATCGTCGGGCACGCCTTCGCCGCGGCGCTGGGCGCGCACATCGTCGGTTTCCTGTACTTCCTGTCGCGCACGGGCCAGGTCGCGCCGCGCTACCGGACCTCGACGTGGCTGTCCATGGCGGTCATGGCGGCCAGCGGCTTCCTGTTCTTCCGCCTGGGTCAGTCGTGGGACCTCGCCTTCGTCGAGCAGGGCGGCGCGATGGTGCGCACCCCGAACCGCTTCGACGGCGGCCTGCGCTACGTCAACTGGTTCGTGACCGTCCCCGTCCTGCTCGTGCAGGTGCTGTACGCCTTCGACCTGTCCCGGTCCGCCGTGCAGCGCCGGCGCGTCCTCCTGGTCAGCAGCGGCGCTCTGATGGTCTTCTGCGGCTACGTCGGGCAGTTCTCCGCGGGCCGCGACGACGGCGCGCTGCTGCTGTGGGGCGCTCTGGGGACGCCGCCGTTCGTGGTGCTGCTGGCGGTGCTGGTGCCGCTGCTGCTGTCGGCCCGCGCCCATCTGCCCGCAGAGGCGGCCGTCACCGCCCGCAACCTGGTCTTCGTCTTCGCGTTCTTCTGGGGGCTCTACCCCATCGCCTACCTGCTGCCGGCGGTCTGGTCCGGCCCGACGTCGGCGGTGACGACGCAGGTGCTGTTCACGGTCGCCGACATCGGCTCCAAGGTGCTGTACGGCGTGATGCTCGCGAAGATCTGCCGGGTCCGCAGCGCGTCCGACGGCCACCGGCCGGCCGTCGAGAGCAGCCCGCACCTCGCCGCCGCCTGAGACGCGACCCGCGGCCTGTCCCCGTCCGCCTGCCGCTCCCCGGGCCCGGCCGGACCTACCCTGGGCGGGCGCGGTCGGACCCGTCCGCGCCCGCCGCACCCCTCGAGAGGCCTCATGTCACGGGCGAGACGACGGGCGTGCGCCCTGCTGCTCGTCCCCCTGGCGCTGACGGCGTGCACCGGGTCCGGCGCCGACGAGAGGACGGGCGCGTCGTCGACCGGGACTGCCCCCGCCGAGACGACGGCCCGCCTGGCCCGTCCGTCGGGGCTCACGGTCCTGCCCGGCAGCGGGAGCGGCCTGGCCTCCGCCGCCTCGAAGTCGCTGTTCGAGCGCGCTCCCGTCGCCGTGCTCACCTCCGCCGACCCCGCGGCCCAGGCACGGGCGGCGTCGCTCGCGGTGGCCGTCGGAGCGCCCGTGCTGCTCAGCCCGGACCCTGCGACGGGCGCCGACGCCGGGCGTCCGGTCGCCGCCGAGCTCGACCGCCTCGGCGCCGACACCGTCGTGGCCGTCGACGACGCCGCCGCGACCTGGGCCGGCGAGCTCGACGACGTCGAGGTCGTCCGCGCGCCCGAGACCGCCGGCGCTGCAGCCCCCGCCGGCCTGGAGGCCGTCGCCGGGCTCCCGCTCGACACCGCACCGCCCGAGATCGACGGGGTCGACCTCGCGCCGCCGCAGCGCACCGACGGCCTGGTCGTGCTGGCCCTGGCAGGAGCGCAGGACGCGGTCGCGGCGGTGGCCACGGCCCGCGCCGCCGGCGCCGACGTGCACCTCACGACGACGCCCGACCCGCGCGGCGACCACGCGGTCATCGCTGCGCTGAAGGCCGAGCAGCCGACGGCCGTGCTCGCACTCGGCGACTCCTTCGGCGACTCCGGCCGGCTGCAGCAGCACCTGGCCGTCGCGGCCACCGGCGTCGAGCTGCCCGGAGGCGGTCAGCTGGTGCAGCCGGGCAAGCTCTACGTCGCGCTCTACGGCCACCCCGGCTCGGACGCGCTCGGCGTGCTCGGCGAGCAGGGCGTGGAGGCCACCGTCGCCCGGGCCAAGGCGGTGGCCGCCGAGTACGAAGCCGCCGGCAGCGGGGTGCCCGTCGTCCCGACGTTCGAGATCATCACCAGCGTCGCGTCGGCTGCCCTGGGCGACGGCGACTACTCCGACGAGTCGTCGATCGAGCACGTGCGCCCGCTCGTCGACGCCGCCGGGCGGGCCGGCGTCTACGTCGTGCTCGACCTGCAGCCCGGCTACGACGACTTCCTCACCCAGGCGAAGGCGTACGAGGAGCTGCTCGCCCTGCCCCACGTGGGCCTGGCCCTGGACCCCGAGTGGCGGCTGCGGCCCGGCGAGCGCCACATGCGCCAGATCGGCCGGGTGAGCGCCGCCGAGGTCAACTCCGTGGTCACCTGGCTCGCCGACCTCACCCGCGACCGGCGCCTGCCGCAGAAGATGCTGCTGCTCCACCAGTTCAAGACGTTCATGCTCGAGGACCGGGACCGGATCGACACCACCCGCCCGGAGCTGTCGGTCATCACGCAGATGGACGGCCACGGCTCCCCCGGCACCAAGCTCGAGACCTGGAACGTCCTGCGGCCCGGCAGCCCCCCCGGGATGCGCTGGGGCTGGAAGAACTTCTACGACGAGGACACCCCGACGCTCACCCCGGCGCAGACGCTGGCGGTCGAGCCCACCCCCGTCTTCGTGTCCTACCAGTAGCCCGATGAGCGCCTCCGCCGACCTGCGGGGTCGGGTCGCCGTCGTCACCGGCGCCAGCCGCGGCGTGGGTCGCGGCATCGCGCGCGGGCTGGGAGAGGCCGGAGCCACGGTCTACGTCGTCGGCCGGACGACCGTGGAGGGCACCTCGGCGGCCCGGCTGCCGGGCAACGTCGGCGCCACCGCTCAGGAGGTCACCGCGCTCGGCGGCACCGGGATCGCCGTGGGCTGCGACGTCACCGACGACGCGGCCCTCGCGGCGCTCGTCGAGCGGGTCCGCGCCGAGCAGGGCCGCCTCGACGTCCTCGTCAACAGCGCCTGGGGCGGCTACGAGCGCTTCACCGACGGCACGCCGTTCAACCCGGGGCCCTTCTGGGAGCAGCCCCTCGGGCTGTGGGACGCCATGCACCGCACCGGCGTGCGCTCGGCCTACGCCGCGACCGCGCTGGCCGCACCCCTGATGATCAGCGGTGGCGGCGGGCTGGTGGTCGTCGTGTCGTCGTTCGCCGGGCAGGTCGTGGTCCCGCCGGTGCCGTACGGCGTGGCCCACGCGGCCCTCGACCGGCTCGCCCGCGACGCCGCCGAGGACCTCCGGCCGCACGGCGTCGCGGCGGTATCGCTCTACCCCGGGCTGGTGCTGACCGAGAGCGTGGTCGCGAACCTCGAGCACTTCGCGACCGAGACGAACCGGGAGACCCCGCTGTTCGTCGGGCGGACCGTCGCCGCCCTGGCGGCGGACCCCGACGTGCTGCGCCTGTCCGGCCGGTGGCTCGTGGTGGCCGAGGCCGCCGCGGCCTACGGCGTGACCGACGAGCACGACCACCGGCCCGCCTCGAACCGACCCTCGATCCTGGGCTCGCCGGTCCCGCCGGAGCTCTGAGTCTTCCCGGGGCCGGTCGACGGGCGTACCGTCCGGCCGTGGCCGCGCCGCCGCCGTACCGCTCTCCGGTCGTCGACCGGACGCCGGTCGACGCGCTCGTCAGCGGCGACGAGCGCGAGCCGTGGACGCCCTCCCCCCGCCTCGCGTCCGGGGTGCTCGCCGCGGTCCTGCTGGCCGTGCCGGTGGCTGTCACCGCCGGTCTCGTGCAGAGCCAGCGCGCCGAGGACGCGCGCTCCCTCGCCCTGCGGGAGGCCGAGCGGGTGCTGCCGATGCAGCTGCGCGCGGGGCCCGTGCTGGTGGCGCGCGACCGCGGCCCCGACCGTCCGGGGGCGTCCGCGCAGGCGCGGGTGCACGTCGAGGTCGTCAACCGGGGACCGCTCACGGTGCAGGTGCTCTCGGGCGTGCTGACGCCCGGTGCGTGGGTCGTCGACGTCGTCGACCGCGACGTCGTGCTGCCCGGCGAGAGCCTGATGCTGGCGCTGCACCGCAGCGTCGACTGCTCCGGGCAGGTGCCGCTCGGTCCGGCGCCGGAGCAGCTGGTCCTCACCGGACTCCTGCCCGACGACAGCCCGCGGACGGTGGCCCTCGACCTCGCGCGCGAGCAGGACGCCTACGCGGGCTCGCTCGACGACGCACTGGGCGATCCGGCGCGGGCGTGCTCGGCGCCGGTCGGCCCGTGGACGCCGACCGGCTCCTGACCTAGAGGAACGCGGTCGGGTCGAAGGACTCGATGTCGAGGATCCGCACCCGCGGCAGCGGCTTGGTGAACGCGCGCGCGTCGTGCTCGAGGTCGAGGATCTGCAGCCCGTCGGCAGCGAGGTCGGCGTACCCGCTGTTGACGTACTCGCGGAAGCCGAGCAGGGCGACCCGGCGGCCGCCGCCGAGCAGCGCCTCGACCTGCGGTCGGAAGTCGCCGTCGTGGCTGCCCAGCAGGACGTCGGCGTCCACCCCGGCGATCGCGTCCAGCATCCGCTGGATGCCGACGTCGACGACCTTCATCCCCGGCGGACCGGACAGCGGCACCGGACGCAGCCCCATGGCCAGCAGCGCCTGCACGAACGACATGGGCAGCGAGCCCGAGGTGGCGTTGAGGAAGAACAGCGCCTTGACCGGCTGCCCCCAGACCGACGAGGCGTACGCCAGCACGCGCTCCCAGCGCGGCCGCTCGTCGGGTGCGGGCCGGTGACCCAGCACGCTGATCCCCAGCGTGGCGTCGAGGTTCTCGCCGTCGATGACCAGGTAGGTCACCCGCTCCGCCGGCTCGACGCCGCCGTCGGCCTGGGGCACCGTCACGGCCGTCGGCTCAGCGCGCGTAGTCGTAGAAGCCGCGGCCGCTCTTGCGCCCGAGCAGCCCGGCGTCGACCATCCGCAGCAGCATCGGGGGCGGGGAGTAGAGCGGCTCCTTGAACTCGGCGTAGAGCGACTCGGCGATGGCCTTGACGGTGTCCAGGCCGATCAGGTCCGACAGCTGCAGCGGCCCCATCGGGTGGGCGCAGCCCTTGACCATGCCTGCGTCGATGTCGCGGGCGGAGGCGAAGCCCGACTCGAGCATCCGCACCCCGGACAGCAGGTAGGGCACCAGCAGGGCGTTGACGATGAACCCCGCGCGGTCCTGCGAGCGGATGACCGTCTTGCCCAGCTCGTCCTCGGCGAGGTGGGACACCCGCTTGACGGTGTCCTCGCTCGTGAGCAGCGACGGGACGACCTCGACCAGGGCGAGCACCGGAACCGGGTTGAAGAAGTGCAGTCCCACGACCTGCTCGGGCCGCTTCGTGGCGGTGCCCAGCTTCATGATCGGGATGGAGGAGGTGTTGGAGGCGAGCACCGCGTCGTCGCGCAGCAGCAGCGCGTCGAGGCGGCGGAACAGCTCGGTCTTGACGGCCTCGTCCTCGCTGGCCGCCTCGATCACCAGCTCGGCGGAGGCGAGCGCATCGAGGTCGGTGCCGACCTCGATGCGGCCGAGCACCTCGCCGCCCTGCGCCTCGTCGAGCTTGCCGCTGCGCACCGCACGCGACACCGAGGCCTCGATGCGGGCGCGCCCGCGGCCGGCGGCGCCGGCGTCGACCTCGTGGACCAGCACCGACCGGCCGGCGCGGGCCAGGACCTCGGCGATGCCGGATCCCATCAGGCCGCAGCCGACGACGGCGACGGGCGAGCTGGACGGGGACATGGAGGGCCTCCTCGACGCGCGGGTCCGTCCATGGTCGCAGGCCGCCGGCCGGACCGGCCCGTCCTAGGGTGAGCGGCGTGCCGAGCCTGCTGCTGTCACGCCGCGACCTCGAGTTCCTGCTGTACGAGTGGCTCGACGTCGAGCGGCTGACCGCTCGGGACCGCTTCGCGGAGCACTCGCGGGAGACCTTCGACGACGTGCTCGACCTGGCCGAGCAGATCGCCACCGAGCACTTCGCGCCGCACAACCGCACCGCCGACCTCGACGAGCCGGTGTTCGACGGCGAGCGGGTCCACCTGATCCCCGAGATCGGCGCCGCGCTGAAGGTCTTCGCCGACGCCGGACTGCTGGCCGGCACCCTCGACGAGGAGCTCGGCGGCCTGCAGCTGCCCGCCGTGGTCGGGCAGGCCGTGTTCGGCTGGTTCCAGGCGGCCAACGTCGGCACGAGCAGCTACCCGTTCCTGACGATCGCCAACGTCAACCTGCTGCTGGCGCACGGCTCGCCCGAGCAGGTCGAGACGTACGTGCGTCCGATGGTCGAGGGGCGCTTCTTCGGCACGATGTGCCTGTCGGAGCCGCAGGCCGGCTCGTCGCTGTCCGACGTCACGACCCGCGCCGTGCCGCAGGACGACGGCACCCACCGGCTGTTCGGCAACAAGATGTGGATCTCGGCCGGCGATCACGAGCTGACCGAGAACATCGTCCATCTCGTGCTGGCGAAGATCCCCGGCGGACCGCCCGGCGTGAAGGGCATCTCGCTGTTCGTCGTGCCGAAGGTCGTCGTCGCCACCGGCGAGCGCAACGACGTGGTGCTCGCCGGCCTCAACCACAAGATGGGCTTCCGCGGCACGGTCAACACGCTGCTGAACTTCGGCGAGGGCGTGCACCGCCCGGGCGGTCAGCCCGGAGCGGTGGGGTTCCTGGTGGGCGAGCCGCACCAGGGGCTGAAGTACATGTTCCACATGATGAACGAGGCCCGGGTCGGCGTCGGGCTCGGCGCGACGTGCCTGGGCTACACCGGCTACCTGCACGCGCTCGACTACGCCAAGGGCCGGCCGCAGGGCCGGCCGGTCAGCGCCAAGGACCCGTCCAGCCCGCAGGTGCCGATCATCAGCCACCCCGACGTGCGGCGGATGCTGCTGGCCCAGAAGGCCTACGTCGAGGGCGCGCTGGCCCTCAACCTGTACTGCGGGCGCCTGCTCGACGAGGAGCGCACGGGCGCCTCCCAGCAGGACCGGGACCGTTCCACGCTGCTGCTCGACGTGCTGACACCGATCGCGAAGAGCTGGCCGTCGCAGTGGTGCCTCGAGGCCAACAGCCTGGCCATCCAGGTGCTCGGCGGCTACGGCTACACCCGCGAGCACCCCGTCGAGCAGTTCTACCGCGACAACCGGCTCAACCCGATCCACGAGGGCACGCACGGCATCCAGGCTCTCGACCTGCTCGGGCGCAAGGTCGTCATGCAGGGCGGCGCCGGGCTGCAGCTGCTGGTCGAGACCATGACCGCCACGACCGACCGGGCGACCGCGGCCGGCGGCGAGCTCGCCGGGCTCGCCGCGCAGCTGCGGGCCGTCGTCGACCGGCTGCCGGCCACGACGGCGCGGCTGTTCAGCACCGGCGACGTCGAGGTCGCCCTGGCCAACGCCACCGTCTACCTCGAGGCGGTCGGCCACGTCGTCCTGGCGTGGACCTGGCTCGAGCAGCTGCTGGCCGCCGACGGGCGCACGGGCGACTTCTACGACGGCAAGCGCGCGGCCGGGCGGTTCTTCTTCCGCTGGGAGCTGCCCCGCACCGGCCCGCAGCTGGACCTGCTCGAGAGCCTGGACACCACGACCCTCGACACCCAGCCGGCCTGGCTCTGACGGGGCGGCTCTCTGGGCGGGCCGCGGCGAACGCCTGAGCGCGAGCGCCCACCGGGTCTACCGTCGCCCCGTGCCCGACCGTCCCCGCCGCAGTCCGGCGACGTGGTCGCTGCTGCTGCTCACCGCTGCGCTCACGGCGCTGCCGCTGGTGTCCCTGCTGCGCTCGGCCCTGGTCCTCACCGGCGCTGTCGACCTCGCTCCCGGTACGGCCGCCCGGTCGCGGGCCGGTCTGGCCGGCATCTACGGCGAGGACGCCCTGCGCAACGCCGAGGGGGTGGCCGCGCTGCTCGTGACCGGCCCCGCCACGGTCGTCGGGCTGCTCGTCCTGGTCGGCCTGGTGACCTGGCGGGGATGGGCGCGCGAGGCCGCGCTCGGCGTGTTCGGCCTCACCGGCACGCTGCTGTGCCTGCTGTCGCTGGTCGGGTTGTCGGAGCAGGCTCCCAACGCCGTGCTGGGCCTGGTCGGCGGCCTGCTCCTGCTGGTCGCCGCCGGGCTGGCGGTGAGCCCGCCGGTGGCCGGCGACTTCGACCGCACGCGGATCGCCGACGAGGTGCGGGAGCGCGTACGGCGCCAGCAGGAGCGGCAGAGCCGGGCACCGGGGCTGCAGCCCTGAGCGAGGCGCACGGCCGCCGGCAGGGTGACGCCCTCGCCGCAGACGTGCGAACCTCGTGCCCTCACCGCCACGCGGAGGACACCATGGTCGCCCCGGACGCTCCCAGCATCGATCCCCGCGCCGTGCCGAGCGGCACCGGCTGCCAGCAGTGCGAGGCCGGTGACGGGCCTGGCTGGTGGTTCCACCTGCGCCGGTGCGCGCGGTGCGGAGCCATCGGCTGCTGCGACAGCTCGCCGTCGCAGCACGCCTCCGCCCACGCCCGCAGCAGCGGTCATCCGGTGATCCGCAGCTTCGAGCCGGGCGAGGACTGGTTCTGGGACTTCAGCTCCTCGTCGGTCGTCGACGGTCCGGCCCTCGCGCCGCCCGACGCACGCCCGGCCGACCAGCCGGCGCCCGGGCCGGCCGGACGGGTCCCGCGCGACTGGCAGCGGCACCTGCACTAGCGACGCCGGGGTCGGCAGCCGGCAGGCACCAGCAGGAGCGGAGCCCAGGGGCGAGGGCACCTGCATCGGGAATGCCCCGGCCCGCGCCGCGCTTGGCTACCTGTTGACATGTCATCCACCAGCCGGGAGCAGGCCATGACCAGCACCCTCCCCCTCCGCCCCGAGGTCGACGTCCGGCGTGCGGCCGAGCGCTACGAGACCCGGATCGACTGGCTCGACAGCCGGCACTCCTTCTCCTTCGGCCGTCACTACGACCCGGCCAACACCGCCCACGGGGTGCTGCTGGTCAACAACGACGACCGCGTCCGGGCCGGCACCGGCTTCGAGACCCACCCGCACCGCGACATGGAGATCGTCACCTGGGTCCTGCAGGGCTCGCTCGTGCACCAGGACTCGACCGGCCACAGCGGCGTCATCTACCCGGGCCTCGCCCAGCGGATGAGCGCCGGCACCGGCATCCTGCACAGCGAGAAGAACGACGCCTACCGCCTCGAGGCGGACCGGCCGCGCGAGCAGGTGCACTTCGTGCAGATGTGGGTGCTGCCCGACGAGAGCGGCGTACGCCCGGGCTACGAGCAGCTCGAGATCGACGACGCCGTCCTGCGCGGCGGCCTCGTGCCGGTCGCGTCCGGGATGGCCCGCCACGACGGCGAGGCCGCGATCCGCATCGCCAACCGGGGCGCCGCCCTGCACGCCGCCCGCCTGCAGCCCGGTCAGAGCGTGACGCTGCCGGACGCCCCCTACCTGCACCTGTTCGTCCCACGAGGAAGCGTCGTCCTGGAGGGCGCCGGACCGCTCGCCGCGGGCGACGCCGTGCGCTTCACCGCCACCGGCGGCCAGACCGTGACGGCGACCGAGGCCGCCGAGGTCCTGGTGTGGGAGATGCACGCCGCCCTCGCCGCCTGACGGGGAGTCCCGCCGACCGCGCTCGACCCGGTCCCCATGTTTCCGCCGTACCGACAGGAGGTCTGCCATGACCGACGTGCTCTCCGCCTTCGAGCGGGCTCGGGTCTTCTTCGACGCAGGACAGCCGACGCAGGCCGTCGTCCTGCTCGACCAGGTCCTCGAGGCCGCCCCCGGCACGACCGCGGCCGCCGAGCTGCGGGCCCGGGCGCTGTTCGCGTCGGCCCAGCTCGGCCGCGCCGAGCAGGCGGTGCGCGAGCTGCTCGACCGCGACCCGTCCGACGGCTGGGCGCGCGTCGCGCTCGCCCGGACCCTGGAGCGTCAGGGCCGCCCGGGCGAGGCGGCGGCGCAGTGGCGGATCGCGGACGCCCTCGGCGCCTGACGTCCTCGCCGGACGCCTGCGGCGCCTGACCGGGCTTCGCCTGACGCCGGACCGGGCCTCGCCGGACCCGCCGTCGGACCAGGCCTCACCGGATGCCGTCGCTGCGTGACGGGCCGGACGGTCCCGGGCTGACAGCCGCGCACACGAGCTGATCCAGGACGAAGACGAGGGGCCCCGAGGTCAGCGTCCCCGCGGCCGTCCGGCGATCAGCTCGTGTG
>CADCUB010000067.1 GCA_902805775.1 uncultured Frankineae bacterium
CGGTGCGGTGACAGTGCCTGCACGCGGACGCCGTGGCGCAGGGCGGTCGCCTCCACGGCCTGGTCGTCGGCGAGGGAGGGGCCGGTGGCGAGCAGGTGCAGGCCGGCGGCGATCCCGTGGATCCGCAGGTCGGGCAGGTGCCGGGTGAGCGCGGTGAGCATCGCGTCACGCCGGCGGCGGTGGCGGGCGCGTACGGCGCGCAGGTGCCGGTCGAGGTCGCCGCCGGTCATCAGCCGGGCGAGCACGAGCTGCGCCAGCGCAGGGCTCGCGATGTCGGCGTGCCGCTTGGCCTCGACCAGCGCCTCGTGCAGCGGCCTGGGCGCGATCATCCAGCCCAGGCGCAGCGCTGGTGCCAGCGACTTGCTCACGCTGCCGAGGTGGACGACCCGCTCGGTGGCCAGTGCCTGCAGCGACGGCACCGGGGGGCGGTCGTAGCGGTGCTCGGCGTCGTAGTCGTCCTCGACGACGAGTCCACCGTCGGCGGCCCAGGCCAGCAGCGCGCGTCGTCGCTCAGGGCCGAGGACGACGCCGGTCGGCCACTGGTGCGCCGGGGTGACGAGCACCGCGCCGGCGCCGGTGGCCGTCAGCTGGTCGACGTCCAGGCCCGCGTCGTCGACCGGTACCGCGGTCGTGCGCAGCCCGGCGTGCTCGAGCGTCGTGCGGGCGCCGTACGAGCCGGGGTCCTCGACGGCCAGGAGCGGCAGGCCGGCCTCCGGCAGCACCCGGCCGAGCAGGGTCAGGCCCTGCGCGACGCCGTTGAGGACGAGCACGTCCGCGGGACTCGCACGGACCCCGCGCGTGCGGGCGAGCCGGACGGCCAGGGCCTCGCGCAGCGCCGTGGTGCCGCGGGGGTCGCCGTAGCGCAGGTCGCGCTCGGACAGCGAGGACAGCACCGCACGCTCGGCGCGCAGCCACGCCTCGCGCGGGAAGGCCGACAGGTCCGGGACTCCTGGGGAGAGGTCGTACCGCGGCTCCGTCACTGACCGCTCCGCGGCGGAGAGCGGGGGAGGTCGGCTCGCCGAGGCCTGCACGCGGGTCCCCGCGGCCGAGCGGCCGGTGAGCAGCCCCTCGTCGGCCAGTCGTCGGTAGGCCTCGACGACCACGCCGCGGGAGAGGCCGAGGTCGGCAGCCAGCTCGCGGGTCGGTGGCAGGCGGTCGCCGACCCGCAGCCGGCCGGTCGCGATGGCCGCACGGACGGCGTCGGTCAGCCAGTCGGTCCGCGGCCGGGCCGGCTCGGACTCCGGGTCGAGCACGAGGAAGTCGCTGCCCGCCACGCGACCGCCCGCCACACCACCGCCCGCCACACCATCACCTTGGACCTCTGTCACGGGCTCGTCTTGGCACTGTTGCACGGACCAAGTCCTGTCGCACGCTGCCCGGGTGACTCCGCTCGCCACCGGCTCCCTGCTCGCCGTCGCAGCCATGACCTGCGTCGGCAGCGGCATCGCCGTCTCGTACGCGCTCGTCGACGCTCCCGTGTTCACAGCGCAGGCCGTGCGCTACGCGCTGGCCGCGGTGGTGCTCGCCGTGCTGGTGAGGGTGACCGGTCGATCGGTGGGGCGGCCGCGGGGTCGGCAGTGGGCGTGGCTCGCCGGCGTCGCGGCGACCGGGCTGGTGCTGTTCAACATCGCGGTGGTCAGGGGTCTGGAGCACGCCGAGCCGGCGGTGCTGGGCGTCGCCGTCGCGTCGGTGCCGCTGCTCCTGGCGGTCGTGGGGCCGCTGGCCGCTGGCGCGCGTCCGACCGCGCTGGTGGTCGTCGCCGCTGTGGTGGTCACCGCCGGCGCCGCCGTCGTGCAGGGCGGCGGCCGCACTGACGGCCAGGGCCTGGCCTGGGCGCTGCTCGTCCTGCTGACCGAGGCGGCCTTCACACTGCTGGCCGTCCCGGTGCTGAGCGCACTCGGCCCGTGGTCGGTGTCGCTGCACAGCTGCTGGCTGGCTGCCGTCGGCCTCGCCGTCCTCGGCGCGGTGGTCGAGGGACCGTCGGCAGTCGCCCGTCTGACCGGCACGCACCTGCTCGCCGTCGTGCACCTGGCCCTGGTCCTGACGGCGCTGGCCTTCGTGCTCTGGTACAGCGCGGTCGGACGCCTCGGGCCGGCGCGGGCCGGCCTGTTCACCGGCGTCGCGCCGGTCGCCGCCGCAGGCGTCGGCGTGCTCGTCGGCGCGGGGGCGCCCGGAGCGCTGGTCTGGATCGGGATCGCCGTCGTCGTGGCCGGCGTCGCGCTCGGCCTGGTACGCGGCGCCCCGCTGCCGCGACCCGCACTGGCGGGGTGAGCGAGCCCCTGTTCCTGCCGTGTGCGAAGAGCCGGGTGCGGCTCGCCTCGTCGTACCGCTCAGGATGCAGCCATGGAGTTCCCCGAGCCCACGCACGAGGTGGGCAGTCGTGCCGAAGTGCTGCTCCGGTACCTCGACTTCTTCCGTGAGACCGTCATCGAGAAGGTGCTCGGCATGCCGGAGTCCCGACGCCGCTCGAGTCCGCTGCCGTCCGGCTGGTCGCCGGTCGAGTTGCTCGTCCACCTCACGCACGTCGAGCGGAGGTGGTTGGTGTGGGGCTTCGAGGGCTGCGACGTCGGGGACCCGTGGGGGGACTGGCGGGACGGTCGCTGGCACGCCGAGTCCGGGGTCGCGACCGACGAGGTCGTCGCCGACCTGCGAGAACAGGGGCGCACCACGCGTGCGGTGGTCGGCCGACATGGACTCGACGAGCGCGGCATGCCGGGCGAGCGCTGGGCGGACGAGCCGCCGGCGCAACTGGAGCGCGTACTGCTGCACCTGCTGCAGGAGCACGCCCGACATGCCGGTCACCTGGACATCGTTCGAGAGCTCGTCGACGGCAGGACAGGCGACTAGCCCCGGCACCGTTCACGCGGGCTTCTGGACAAGGCACCACAGAAGCACGACCCTGTCGCCGACGTGCTCAGGGACGGAGGCTCGGTCGTCGCCCGTCAGTGCGCTGCACGGCCGCAGCGAGCGAGTGTGCGTGCGGAGCAAGCGGCCTCCAGCCAGTTCGCCAGCACGGCCGTCGTCGCTGACCGCGCCGTGCTTCGACGCCTGCGGGACTCGCAGCGGCACGAGGACCCGCGGGACGTGCACCGTTCGCGATGACGATCACCTCTGCGCTGGGCTGCGGTGGCGTGCCTGCGAGGGCCACTGGATCTCCGTTCGTCGCCGCCTGTCTGCACCTGCTCGAGCGGCAGCTCGACCTGGTCCTCATGTCCGAGACGTCCTCGCCCGGCGCCCGACTTCGGACCGGCGCGCACGCCTCCTGGCGTCAACACTGCACGCCTGCGCGAGTCCGGTCTGCCGTCACCAGCTCCGGTCCGAGCTGCTCCTCCCAGGACTGGCAGCCGAACAAGCGGGTCACCAGCTGCAGGACTCGGGACGACCGACCCCGCAGATCGCCGCCGAACTGGTCGCCGTGGTGACGGGGTCTCCGTTCGAGCAGTGCTGAGGGCGAGGCGTCCGACCACCACGGTGCCCACGGAAGAGGCCGCGTACGGCCACAGGACCGGTGACAGCCGCCGGCCGGAGCGGGCGCTTCTGCTCGGGTTGGGTCAGTGCCACGCACGGCTGACACGGCGCGAAGCGTGGATCCGATCATGGTCGCCCCTGTGAATCGCAGTCATGCCGGGGTTGCGATTCTGCGGGCGAGCCAGACGACCGGCCAGCGTTCTGGGGGGGTGGCGGCGTGGGCCCGTTCGCGCAGGACGCGGCGCCGTCGGCGTGGCCCCCGCCGGCGTCGGGGCGACACACCAGGCGTCCACGGGCGTCGGTCGACCGTCCGGACCGCCGGATGCCCCCATGCTGACCAGGCAATGCGCACCGCGGCGGACCGGCCGCCCGACCGTCACCGGCGGCTCGTACGATCGCCTCGCGGACCGAGGGGCGCTGCGACGGACACGGTCCGCCACGCTCGGTGCGTCCCGGATGAAGGGCGCCTCCTCACAGGAGGCGTCATGACTGACTCGCACCCCGACAGCCGGGCGCAGGACCAGGCGGCAGTCGCCGGGGCGCGGGCGACGATCTCGGACGACGAGCTGCGGGCCCTGCCCAAGGTCGACCTGCACCTGCACCTGGTCGGCTCCGCTGCCCCGTCCACGGTCGCTGGGCTCGCCGCTCGGCACCCGGACGCCGGGGTGCCCGCAGACGCCGCGGCGCTCCGCGAGTTCTACGTCTTCCGGGACTTCCCGCACTTCCTGCAGGTGTACACGACCGTCAGTGGGCTGCTCCGCGACCCGGACGACGTCCTCGCCCTCGTCGTCGGGCTCGGGCACGACCTCGCCTCCGAGGGCGTCGTGTACGCCGAGGTCACCGTCACACCGTCACGCACGCCATCGCCGGC
>CADCUB010000068.1 GCA_902805775.1 uncultured Frankineae bacterium
CGTCGTCGCGGGTGATGACGACGACGGCGTGCACCTCGTAGGGACCCGGCGGCAGCATCCCGCTCCCGGTGCAGGAGGCCAGGCCACCACTGGCTCCGAGCTCGACGACGTCGCCGGGCGACAGCTGGACCGGCCGACCGACCGCGTCCTTGACCAGGGGCTCCACGACCACCTGGCCGGCACGGGCCACCACGACGTCAGCCTCCGGTGAGGTGACGCCGGAGAGCTCGGCCCCGGAGCTCCTGAGCGTCACGGTGCCGGCGAAGATGCCGCGCTCGACGTCCTCGACGACGGCCGGGAAGGCGCCGTCGAGGACCAGTCCACCTGCGGTCCCTGGGAGCGCCGTCGTGCTGTCACCGCACCGGATGCCGTCCACGCCGGTCATTCTGCCCCCGTCCGGCGCCTGCTCGACCCCGGGCGGCGTCCTCGCCCGCTGCTCCGCAGCAGGCTGAGCTGCGTCTCCTGCTGCACAGCCCACCAGGGCGAGGGCGAGCCACGGTCCTGCCGTCGCCCAGCACGCCCAACGGCGCTGACCCGCCCGCCTCGTGTCGCGCATCTCCGCCACCTGCCCCCGTCCGCCACCTGCCCTCGCTCGCTGCACGTGTGACGCACCAGGAGCAGCAGCGGTTGCGCGTCGTGACCGCCGGGTCGCCCACCGGCACGTCGGCTGGGAGAGCTTGCGGTCCGTCCGCTGGGGCAGAATGGGGCGGTGGGGGAGGTCGGGCCAGCGGTGTGCACCGCCGAGGTTCGCCGTGTGCAGCTGCCCGCCGAGCTCGCGAGCCCCGCGCGTGCACGTCGGGTGCTGCGCCAGGCACTCGTCGAGGCCGACCGCGCGCAGTGGCTGGACGCCGCCGAGCTGGCCTGCACGGAGATCGTGAGCAACGCCGTGCTGCACGCGCACACGCCGGTCGAGCTGACGATCACCGTGACCCCCGAGCTCCTCCGCGTCGAGGTCCGCGACTTCGACCCGTCGGTACCGGTCCAGCGCGGCTACACCGAGCAGGCGACGACGGGCCGTGGGTTGGCACTGGTCGCCGCGCTCGTCCACGACCACGGGATCAGCGATCTCGACGCCGACGGAAAGACGGTGTGGTTCACGATCACGGGCGACCCCTCCTCGCAGAGCGAGGACGAGCTGCTCGCCGCCTGGGACGACGCCGACTGGGACCTCGACGAGGTGCTCGACGCCGCCCTGAACGCCGCCCCCGCCACCGACGACCTGGTGAGCGTCTGCCTGCGCGGGCTCCCGCCGACGCTGTGGCTGGCCGGGCGCCAGCACCACGACGCGCTCGTCCGCGAGCTCCAGCTGTACCTCGCCGAGCACGCCCTGGACGACGTCGACGTGGCCGCCACCGACCGCGCCCGGGCCCTGGTCTCGACCGCGGTGATCGCCGCGGTCGAGCACGCCCAGGCGACCGGCACCGCGCGCTCCCCCGTGCCCGAGGGGCATCCCAGCCCGCTGCAGGCCGTTCCCGAGCCGTTGGACCTGGAGATCCAGGTCCCGCGAGGGCTCGGGCCGGCGTTCGCGGCGATGCAGGACACGCTGGACGCTGCCGAGCGGCTCGCCCAGGCCGGTCAGCTCCTCGTCCGCCCCGGTCTGCCGGAGATCGTCGCGGTCCGCGACTGGGCGTGCGAGCAGGTCACCTCGCAGCTGGCCGGTGTCGCGCCGTCGCCCTGGCCCGGCACGGACCAGGAGCGGTTCACCGTCACCGTGCAGGACCGGAGCAGCGAGCCCGACGTGGACGACTGGGACGTCGCCCTCGTCCGCGACGCCGATCGCGGCGTGGTCGCGGCCGACGAGGCCAACCGCATCATCGCCGTCAGCCGGCCGCTCGCCGACCTGGTCGGCTGGTCGGCGGACGAGCTGGTCGGGCGACGCGTCGTGACCCTGGTGCCCAAGCACCTGCGTGAGGCGCACGTCGCCGGCTTCACGCGGCACCTGACCACCGGAGAGGCGCACGCGCTCGACGTGCCGCTCCGGCTGCCGGTCCTGCACCACGACGGCCACGAGATCGACTGCTACTTCCTGGTGCAGCTGGCGCCCGGGACGCGCAGCCGGGCTGTGTACCTGGCCCACATCGCCGCGGTCGCGGACGGAGCGGGCGACGTCGGGCTGTCGTAGGCGCCTGCGCGCCGCGTGTGTGGCGGGCGAGGACGATGCGGACACCTCCGTCGCCGCGGGCCGGGTCGACGGGGTGTCCGGGTGCCCTGGCTGGCGCGGTGGCGCCTCGGGCCGTGAGCGCCGGGGCGGTGAACGCCGGCCGGCGCGTCGACGATCGCCGGATGAACACTGCCGCGACCGACCGGACAGGAGGAGGTCCACCGTCCTCCGCGGGTTCCGCGCCCTCGACAGCCGAGCACAGACCTGCCGTGCCGCCCTCGGACGAGATCACCCCACCCCGACGGACCTTCTCGGAGGCCGCAGCCGCTGCCGCACTGATCCCCCTGACGAGCGGACGCCCCTACCTCCCGTGGGGAGCAGGCACCATGCGCGTCGGCGGACTGGTCGCGGTCTGCAACGACATCGCGCTCGGCTCCCGCCGGCGCGTCGTGGAGCTCGGCAGTGGCACCAGCACGGTGCTGATCGCGCGGCTCCTGCAGCAGCAGTGGCCGGACGGCGGCTACCGGCACGTGGCCGTCGAGCACGACGCAGGGTGGCTGGAGTGGGTGCACGAGCAGCTCGCCCGCGAAGGACTGGACGAGCGCACGAGCGTGGTGCACGCGCCACTCGGCGCCCACGACCTGGCTGCGGACGGGCTGCTCTGGTACGACGCGGCCGCGCTCGCGCGCGGTCTCGACGCGTGCCTGGGGCAGGAGCCCGTCGACCTGCTCGTCGTCGACGGGCCACCCGCCGACACAGCGCACAAGGTGCTCGCCCGCTACCCGGCCCTGCCCGCGCTCCTCGACCGCCTGGCCGCCGGAGCGACCGTCGTGCTCGACGACGTCGAGCGCCCAGGTGAGCAGGAGGTCCTCCGTCGCTGGACGCACGAGTGCGGTCTCCGGTTCTCGGCACCGGACGTGCATGCCGGGATCGCGCTCGCGCGGTCTGCGCCGCCAGGCCCCGACGAGCACGGCCGCTGACCGGCGGCGCGGGACCGGTCCGGACGGCGTACGGCGCGCCGCACGGCCGGCGCGGCCAGGGCAGCGGGATCCCGTCGCCGTCCGTTCGCCTGACGATCACCCAGGAGCGCTCCGTACGCCATGTGCGTCCGCTGCGCTCGTCCCGGCGCTGTGCGCCCGCCACCCGCCGGACGCCGCAGGGTGACGCCGACGCACGCAGAGGACCCCGATGACCGTTCTCCTGGCACGCTCCAGCCGCACCCGCCGACGCTCGTTCCGCGGCGCCATCGTGACGGCCGCCGGCCCGACGATGCGGTCGTGCCTGCACGACCTGGCACTGCCGACCTTCCGCCGCTACGCCGAGGTCTGGGACTGGACCGTCCAGGCCGCCGACCTGCCCTCCGACGGGTCCGGGGCCGACGACGCCGCGCAGCAGGCGAAGTGGGCCAAGACCCGGCTGCTGCGCGCGGCGCTCGCGGAGCACCCCTTCGTGCTGTGGCTCGACGCCGACGTGCTGCTCCTGCGCACCGACGACGACGTCCTGCAGCACCTGCACCCCCGGGACTTCCAGGCGCTGGCCCTCGAGGCCGTCCCGTCCGAGCACCGCACGAACCCCAACACGGGTGTCTGGCTGCTGCGGTCCTGCGCCCGGTCGACGGCCTTCCTGGACGCGGTCGAGGCCGCCGGGCAGCAGGTCGGTCCCTGGGCCGACCAGGGCGCGGTGCTGCACGCGCTGGGCTGGGACCGCGGGGACGACCGCTACCACTGGGCCCGGCCCGGGCCCGGCAACACCTTCAGCGGCGGCACCAGCTGGCTGCCGCCGGGGTGGAACTCGCCGTACCTCGAGCAACGCCACGACGACGAGGCGTTCGGCAGCAGCGCGGGCTCGTACGCCGACAGGCCGCACGTCACCTCCCCGCACGCCCTCCACTTCATGGGCATGACGCCGGCGGCGCGGTACCGCAGCATGGCCGCCGTCGCCGCCCGGGGGCGGCAGGGCGTGCTCGCCTGACGGCGCCGCCGGTCAGGCCCTCGCCGGCAGCGCAGGCGCGCGGAGGACGGCCACGCTGGCGGCTGCGCCGAGCAGCGCGACGGACCCCGCCAGGACGAACGACACGGTGAACGCCCCGGTCCGCTCGGCCAGGACTCCCCCCAGCGGCGGGCCGCACAGCTGCGCGACCCCGAAGGCGAGGGTGCAGCGCCCGAAGGCGCCCGCGAACTCCCGGGGCGTCAGCACGTCGGAGAGATGAGCCGCGATGACGGTGGGCAGCCCGGACATCGTCAGTCCGAACGCGACCGCGGAGACGGCGGCGGCCGGCGCGGCGCCCGACGGCACGAGCAGGATCGCGGCGGCCATGAGCAGGTAGCCGCCGATCAGCGTGCGGCCGCGCCCCCACCGGTCCGACAGCGGGCCGAGCAGCACCCCGCCGCCGATGAACGAGATCCCGACGAGCGAGTACACGGCGGCGGCGGAGCTCGGCGCGAAGCCGGCATCGTCCTCGAGCGCCGTGACGAGGTAGCTCGTGTAGACCGAGTAGGCCAGGCCGTACGCCGTGTAGCCCCCGACGATGCCCAGCCAGCCGGGCACCCGCCGCAAGGCAGCCGTCCGGGGTGCCACTGCGTCGGCGGGGTGCACCGCCGGCCGCAGGAACAGCAGGCACAGGCCGAGGACGACCACCGCCAGCACCGCCTCGACCAGGTAGACGGTGCGCCAGGAGCCGTCACCGCCGCGGGACTGCAGGGCCGCTGCGAGTCCGGTGACGAACACGATGCCGCCGCCGATCCCCGTGCCGCTGAGCCCGATCGCCGCGCCCCGCCGCGACGGGCGCACCACGGAGCCGGCCAGGCCGGGCGCCGGGACCCAGATGAAGGCGCCGCCGACGCCGGTGAGGGCCATGCCGATCGCGAGCCCGGCGGCGCTGTCGGCCTGCCACAGCGCCAGCAGCCCGGCGCACGTGCCCGCCAGTCCGCCACGGATCAGCCCGGCCGGAGCTGCCCGGCGGGCGAGCGCGCTGACCAGCAGCGTGCCGAGCAGGTACGCGCCCACGTTGACGGTGCCGACCAGTCCGGCGACCGCGTAGGAGCCGAGCAGGTCACGGTCGATGGAGGGCAGCAGGATCGCGTACGTGAAGCGGCCGAAGGCCTGCGCGACGCCGGAGGCCAGCGCCACCAGGACCACGAGCGAGCGCGGTCGCACCGGTCGCACGCTGGTCGCCCTCCGTCGATCGTCGACGGCCCCTGCCGGTCGCCGCCGGCTGCAGTCTGTCCTGCGCCAGGTGGGCCGGGACACCCGCTGCTGCGGTCGCTCCGCCAGTCCGGCGGCAGGTGGTCGGGCGCCGAACTGTCCTGCAGCCGCTCCAGCAGGTCGAGGCTGCCGTACGTCAGCGGTCCTGACGGACGGCGAGGGCCAGGCCACCTGCGGGAGAAGCCGCGGCGTCCGACGCTCGCGCCGTCCTACCCCCGTGCGCGCGAGCGGGTCCGGAGGAACGGCGTGCGCTGCCTCGCGGGCGTCACGGTGCGGACACCTGCCTGCTGACGATCCACGCGTGCTTGCCGACCTGCCGGATCCGCGTGAAGCCCTGGTCCTCGAACAGCTCGACCGTCCCGCTGAACAGGAACCGGTCCTGTGCCTGACGGCCGGCAGTGACCTCGGAGACGGCCTCGACGAGGCCACCTCCGGCAGCCGCGATCTGGCCGAGAGCGCCCTCCAAGGCAGCCCTGGCGACGCCGGAACGACGGTGCCGCCTGTCGACGAAGATGCAGGCGATGCGCCACGCGGCCGGGGCCGGCGGCTCCTTGTCGTACTCGCGCCGGTGCTTGAGGACGAGGTCGTCCTTCCGCCCGTACTGGCACCACCCGTGCGCCAGACCCGATCCGTCGAGCACGAGCGCGGCGTGCGCTCGTCCCGCGTGGACCAGCTCGCGCTTGAGCGTGCGCGGGTCGCTGGTGCCCCGCTCGTACTCCGGGTGGTGGACGATGCACCAGCATCCGCCGTACACCCCGTTGTTGCGCTCCACCAGCTCGACGAACGCGTCCCACGTCGACGCGTCGAGCGGGCGGGTCGTGATCGACACGGTCATCGCCGGCCTCCTGCACCTGTGCGCCAGTACGACCCTCGGGCGCACCGTAGCGCCGCCGGAGGCGGAGGCAGGACGCTCGACGGGGCTGCGCAGCGCTGGGAGCCCTGAGAACGGCCCCTCCGCCCGGGCCCCTCACCCGCGCGTCGCGGATCGCGGTCCTCGTCGGCGTCGGTGCTCCGGTGGGGTCGGCTCCGGCGTAGCGTCACGACAGGAGGTGGACCATGGCGTACGACCACGTGCAGGTCTCCCGTGACGGCGACCACGCGACCATCACGATGGATCGCCCGCAGCGGCGCAACGCGCTGTCGCTGGAGCACATGCGCGAGCTGACGTCGGCGTTCCGGGAGGTCGGTGACAGCGACGCGCTCGGCATCGTGCTGGCCGGCAACGGGCCGGTCTTCTGCGCCGGTCACGACTTCGCCGACGTCGCCGGCGCCGACCTCGACGCCGTCCGTGAGCTGCTGTGGGTCTGCACCGAGCTCATGGACCTGATCCAGGCCGTCCCGCAGCCGGTCGTCGCGCAGGTGCACGGACTGGCCACGGCCGCGGGCTGTCAGCTGGTCGCCAGCTGCGACCTGGCTGTCGCCGCCGACACCGCCGGCTTCGCTGCCCCCGGCGGCAAGGGCGGGTGGTTCTGCCACACGCCGATGGTCGCCGTGGCGCGCAACGTCGGGCGCAAGCGCGCGATGGAGATCGCTCTCACCGGCGACGTGATCGACGCGGCGACCGCCCTGGAGTGGGGACTGGTGAACCGGGTGGTGCCCGGGGACCAGCTCCGGTCGGCGACGCTCGAGCTGCTCGACCGCGCGACCCGGGGCAGCCGGCGGTCCAAGGCCCTGGGCAAGACGGCGCTCTACACGCAGCTGTCCCTCGGGCAGGCCGACGCCTACCGCTACGCCGTCGAGGTCATGGCGTCGTCCTCGCAGACGCCGGACGCTCAGGAGGGCATCGCGGCGTTCCTGGACAAGCGCGCGCCGAAGTGGGCGGACTAGCCGGTCAGCCCGTCTCAGCGGTTCCTGGGCCCCTGGCGGTGAGGGCGTCGGGGATCGGCCTCACGGGGTGGTTCGTGCTGCTCCTCGCCGACGGCGGCTCGCCGTCGTCCGACAGCCCTCTACTGCGACGCCAGGATCTGCTGCTCCAGCGTTGCGGGCAGTCCGTGGACGTCGCGGTCGGGTCGTTGCGGCGGCGTGCCGTCCCGCTCGATCCACCGCCAGGTGTCGGTGACCGTGTCGATCACCGGCCGGCAGACCAGCCCCGTGCCTGCGGCCCGGGAGGTGTCGGCCTCGAGGAAGCCGGCGAACTCGCCGGCCTCGGGCACCCAGCACGGGAGCTGGGTGAACGGCTCGGCGCCGTGCGCCTGCAACGCCGCCTCGCCGACCCACACCAGCTCGGCGCTGGAGGCGGTGGCATGCACGCATGCCTGCAGCAGCTGCTCGGTGGTGGCGTGGCCGGAGCGGCTCGCGACGTCGACGGAGCCGACCACGTCATGAGTGAGCGCGGACAGCAGCCAACTCGCGAAGTCGCGGACATCGACGTACTGCAGCGGACGGTCCGGCCGTCCAGGAGCGATCACCCGGCCACCCCGGGAGATCCGCTGCAGCCACCACGGCAACCGGCCGATGTCCTCGTACGGCCCGAGGATCAGACCTGCACGCGCCAGCAGTGCGTCCGGGTGTGCAGACAGCACACCCAGCTCGGCCCCCCGCTTGAGCGCGGGGTACTCGCCGCCGTCCGCTCCTGCGTCGCCGGTGACCAACGGCGAGCTCTCGTCGACGTGGGAGCCCCAGGCGTACACCGACATGCTCGAGACGTAGCCGTAGCGCTGCACGCGTCCGCGCAGCAGCTGCGCGGCCTCGGTCGCGACGCGCGGCGCTCCGTCCCAGGTGTCCACCACCAGGTCCCAGCTGCCCTCGTCCAGGACCCGCCTCAAGGCCCCGGGGGCCGCGCGGTCGGCCAGCAGCGACGTGGCGCCGGTCGGCGGTGTTCCGCTCACCCCGCGGTGGACCGCGGTGACGTCCCAGCCGCGGGCCAGCGCTTCCTGCACGACAGCCCGTCCGACGAAGCGGGTCCCGCCCAGCACCAGCAGTCGCATGCTCACGACTGTGCGATGGGCACAGCAGCAAGGCCAGCGGTTCCGCTACGAGCGTGCCGGCGGAACACGCCCGCCAGCTGTGGCTGGGCGTCAGCTGAGCGGCGCTGCAGCACGTAGACCGTCCGCCCTGTGGGCATAGGAGGTGTCGCCACAGGTCGTGGCGGAGGTCACCGATCGGTCAGGAGCCGCATGAGCCCCGTACGCGTGCCCCGCCTCGCCCGCCGTCCGTCCCTGCGGACGGCCCTCGTCCTGAGCCTTCTCCTGCTCGGCGTCGCCGCCACCGGCGCCTCCGCCGCCCGCACGGCCGCCGTCCCCGAGGCGGCTCCGGCGCCAGGCGCACTGCCCCGGCTCAGCATCTCGGCCGACTACGTCACCGGGATCTCCTCCGGCGGCTACATGGCGACCCAGCTGCAGGTGGCGCACTCCAGCCGCTTCGCCGGCGCCGGGATCTACAGCGCCGGTCCCTACTACTGCGCGCAGAACAGCCTGGCGGTCGCTCTCGCCGACTGCCTGCCCGACTACGTTCCGGGCCAGCTCCCGACCTACATCGCCAAGACCGACGAGTACGCCGCAGCCGGCAAGATCGACCCGACCAGCAACCTCGCCCGCCATCGGACCTGGGTGTTCCACGGCACCAAGGACCCGACCGTGGCCGAGGCGGTCTCCGACGAGCTCGCCGCCTACTACCGGCACTACGGCACGCCGTTGACCTACCGCAGCACCGTCGCCGCCGGGCACGGCTGGGTCAGCCCGGCCGGACCCGTCCCCTGCGCCGACACCATGGCGCCCTTCATCAACACCTGCAGCCCCGACCCGCTCAAGGACATGCTGACCACCGTCCTCGGCGGAGTGAAGGCGCCCAACACCAAGGCGCTCAAGGGCGCGGTGACCGAGGTCGACCAGGACCGCTACGCCGCCCCCGCGGTCACCGGTGCCAGCAACCCGGCGCGCACCGGAGCCGAGGCGATCGGGATGGGCCGGACCGGCTACCTGTACACGCCGGCGTCGTGCAGCACCGGCACCTGTCGGCTCGTGGTCGCCCTGCACGGCTGCAAGCAGACCGCGGAGCAGATCGGCCGCACCTTCGTCGACCGCTCCTTCCTCAACCAGTACGCCGACACCAACGGGCTCGTCGTGCTCTACCCGCAGGCGAGGCCCGACGAGACCTTCGGCAACCCCAACGGCTGCTGGGACTGGTGGGGCTACCTCGGCGCCGCCGACGGCGACTACGCCACCAAGAACGGGCCGCAGATGCGCACGGTCATGAACATGGTCACCGCCCTCGGCGGCTGACCGCCCCGCAGGAGCGGGCCCCGGGAAGCCCTCGGCGCTGACCGTGCACGAGGATGCGGTGGGCGACCTGGAGGGGGCGTCGCTCGCGGACTGGCCGATCAGCTACGACGACCTCGAGCCGTACTACGACAAGGTCGAGTGGGCCTTCGGCGTCTCGGGCCAGGCCGGTGCCAACAAGCACGAGTCCCGCCGCAGCCGCGGCTACCCCTGTCCGCCGATGCCGCAGTCGCGCTACGCGCAGAAGTTCCACCAGGGCTGCCAGGAGCTCGGCTGGAACTCCTTCCCGACCCCCCAGGCGGCGCTGTCCCGGCCGTACGACGGTCGCCCGGCGACCGTCATCAGCGCCTTCGCCCAGCAGCACGGCGACCCGACCGGCACCCGCTCCAGCGCGCTGAACGTCTTCGTGCCGCAGGCCGTCGCCACCGGCCGCTACGACCTGCGCGCCGACTGCTACGTCCGCGAGATCACTCTGGACGAGCGCGGTCGCGCGAAGGGCGCCGTCTACGAGGACGCGGACGGCGACCTGATCGAGCAGCAGGCCGACGTCGTCGTCCTCGCCTGCGGTGCCATCGAGACGGCGCGCCTGCTGCTGCTGTCGAAGAGCGCGCGCTTCCCCGACGGGCTCGCCAACGGCAGCGACCTCGTCGGGCGCAACGTCACCTTCCACGAGTACAGCGCCGCCGTCGGCACGTTCGACGATCCGATCTACGCGTGGGCCGGCGGCGGCTACGTCAGCGCCAGCAGCTTCGAGTTCTACGAGAGCGACGACAGCAGGGGCTTCGTCGGTGGTGGTCACATCGCCGCCGCAGGCGTCGGCATCCCGCTGCCCATCAACTGGACGCTGCCCGACCGGCCGTCGTGGGGGGCGGGCGCCAAGCAGGTCGACCGCGAGCACTTCAACCACAGCATGGCCGCGGCCATGGTCGTGCACGACATGCCGCAGCACGACAACCGCGTGGAGCTCGACGACACCGTCGTCGACGCGTGGGGGCTACCGGTCGCGCGCATCACCCTCACGCCCCACGAGAACGACCTGCGGATGGGCAAGTTCCTGATCGACCGGAACGCCGAGATCCTCGAGGCGGCCGGAGCGAAGACGGTCCAGAAGGTCTACATCGACCGCATCACCGGAAACTGCTCGCACCAGCACGGCACGACGCGGATGGGCAACGACCCGGCGACGTCCGTGCTCGACCGCAACTGCCGGGCGCACGAGGTCGACAACCTGTTCGTCGTCGACGGCAGCCCGTTCCCGACCGGCACGGGCGCGAACCCGACACTGACCATCATGGCCAACGCCTGGCGCGTCGCCGAGCACATCGCAGCCGGTCGCCACTGATCCGATGCAGCTCGATGTCGTCGCAGGCCCTGCTGTCCTCGCCTCGTCGTCATCACAGCGGCTCTTCGGACTCGAGCGTGGTCACGCTCGGGTCCGAGGAGCGATCACGGCACGCAGGAGGAGCCTGCCGAGTGTCTTGCCGTCCACGTGCCGGTCGAGAGCGTTCCTGTCGGCCCCGCTTCCTCGTTCGAGAGCCCGTTGCTCTGACTGCTCACAGAGCACGGCTACGACCTCGAGGTCGAGGCCTCCGCGCAGGTCGGCCCCGTCGCTGCCCGTTCAGGACGTGGCACGGCGGTGACGTCGGGGCCACCACTCCGGCCCTGCCATCGGCAGGTTGCTCACCGTGCGGAGCCGCGCTGTACGGGTGGCGGACTGCCGCGCGACAGCAGTGAGCTACAGCCCCGGCTGGACTGGGCGGGTGCTGCCGTCGGGGCACGCCGTGCCTGTCCGCGATCGACTCGTGGCGACGCCGGACCGGCGGACGGCCTCAGTGCGCACCGAGCAGCGCGGCCGTGACCCGGCGTGCATCACGGACCTCACACCGCCGCACGAACGGGAGCACGA
>CADCUB010000069.1 GCA_902805775.1 uncultured Frankineae bacterium
AGCCTCGTCCCTCACCAGCTGCCGCCGTCAACCCCGCCGCCCCCGCCGAAGTCGCCGCCGCCACCCCAGTCGCCGCCGCCCCAGTCGCCACCGCCACCGAAGTCGCCACCGCCACCGAAGTCGCCACCGCCCGAACCGCCGCCCCAACCACCGCCGTCGCCGCCGCCCCAGCCGTCGCCGGTCGAGCCCCACTCGCCACCGCCGCCGTAGCCGCCGAAGCCCCCGTCGACGGAGCCGTCGCCGTAGCCCGCGTCGCCGAAGCCGCCGTCGCCGTGGTCCCCGCCGTACACGCCGGTGTCGTAGTAGCCGTCGTCGTAGAGCCCGTCGCCGAACATCGCGCCGGCGGCGAGGCTGCCGAGCGCGAAGCCGCCGAGGCTGCCGAGGATCAGCCCGCTCGGCCAGAACGGCGCGTCGTACCAGCCACCCGGGACGTAGCGCCCGTCGTAGGCGCCGCCGGGGAACCAGTGCGGGCGGCCCGGCTCGTAGGCCGGACCGCCGACGTGCGTACGGCCACCGACGTCGATGCGCGTCGGCGCCTGCAGCCGCCGGCCGCTCGGCGGCATCGGGATCTCCGGACCGGGGTCGAGCCCGAGCCGGGCGCGCACGAGGCGCGAGGCGGTCAGGCCCTCGACGGCGGCGAGCCAGGCGGTGCGCAGCTGCGCCTGCGAGTCGGCGCGCTCGAGCAGGGTCGTGCAGGTGCTCAGCCGCTCGGACGCATCGGCCATGGCCTGCCGGGCCACCGGGTCGTCGCCCGGCTCGAGCGTGCGCACGTCGTGGCCCAGGCGGTCACGCAGCGACACGACGTCGGCCGGTGACACCGGCGGCAGCACCGGCTCCTGCGGCACCTCCCACCCGCTGTAGGGCTGCGGCGGGCTCCAGCCGGGGTGCGACGGGCCGGAGGCGCTCCCGAGCAGCACCGTCCGGCGTGCGGCCCGGAAGAACAGCACGGGGATCAGCACGAAGACCGCGAAGAAGAAGAGCAGGAACACCAGGCCGCCGCCACCGCCGACGATGATCACCAGCTGCCTCCGCCGCCTCCGCCGCGGCGCCGTCCGCCGCCGCCGCCGCTCCCCCAGCTGCCGCCTCCGCCGAAGCCGCCGAAGCCGCCGCCACCGCCCCGACGCCCGCTGCGGCGACCGCCACCGAGGCCACCGGCGATCCCCCCGCCGACGCCGCCGATCCCGGTCGGGAAGATGCCGCCACTCCGCCGGCGGCCGTAACCCCGGCCATAACCCCGGCCGTACCCGCCGCCGTACCCGCCGCCGTAGCTCCCGCCGCCGAAGCCGCCGGTCATCCCGCCGCCCAGGAGCAGCGTCTGCCAGAACGGGGTCGCGTACCAGCCGCCCGGCACCGGCTGCCCGCCGTAGTAGCCGCCCTCGTAGTAGTACGGCCGGCCGGGCTGGTACGTCGGCGAGCCGTCGTACTGCTGACCGGCCACGTCGACCCGCGACTCCTCGGTCAGCTGCGGGCCCTCGCTGTCGGGCATCGGCACGTCCGGGCCGGGGTCCAGCCCCAGCCGCTGGCGCACGACGCGCGCCGCGGCGATGCCCTCGACCGCGGTGCGGCGGGCCGCGGCGTACTCGCCCGGGGTGTCGGCCTTGGCGAGCAGCGCCCCGGTGGCGGTGTAGCGCTCGCTGGCGTCGGCCAGCGCCTGGCGGGCGACGTCGTCGTCGCCCGGAGCGAGTGTCGACACGTCGCTGCCGAGCCGGCCGTACAGCGACTCGACGTCGGCGCGCAGGTCCTCGAGCTGCTTCGTGCGGTTCTTCGACGTGCGCCGCGACCGCAGCAGCGCGTACCCCCCGAAGCCGGCCGCACCGACGGCCAGCAGCGGCAGCAGGCCGGTGCCGCTCCCGGTGCCGCGGGACGTGCCCCCGGCGCCTGCGCCGCCCGCCTGGGCGTCGACGGCTGCGGTGAAGTCGCGCACGAAGGTCGTCAGGCCCTGGCTGTCGAAGTCCCCCTGGGGAGTGCTGCGCAGCGCCTGACCGGCGTTGACCCCGCGCGCACCGACGTCCGTGCCGTTGTCCGCGTACGCCGAGGGCTGGTCGGTGATCAGCAGCACGACGGCGCTGGAGTCGCCGATCCCGCGGCCGAGCTCCGTCGTCAGCCGCGCGTCACCGCCGGCCCGCGCCGCGGTCTGCTCGGACACTCCCGCGACGTAGATCTGCACCTCGGACGCCTGCACCACCTCGCGGACGGCGTCGACGTCGAGCGGCACGTCGGCGTCGTCGGCACGCACGACCTGCTCGGTCCGCAGCTGCTCGACCAGGTCCTCGACGGCCGTGGCCGTCAGCGCCGACGCCGGCGCCGTCCCGAGCAGGGAGAGCGCGATCAGGGCCACCGCCGTCAGGCCGGCGAGCGCGGCCGGACGGCTCCGTGCGGGGGTGCGGGCAGGGTCCATGCCGGGAGTGTCCCCCGCCAGGGGCTGCCGCACGACAGCCCGCAGCAGTGACCGCCGCTACCCCGCCGGGCCCTCCGCCAGGAAGCCCCGGATCGAGTCGGCGACCAGCTGCACCGCGATCGCCGACAGCAGCAGCCCGGCGATGCGGGTGAGCAGCACGATGCCGCTCTCGCGGATGATCCGGGTGATGCCGACGCTGAAGCGCAGCGCCAGGTAGACCGCGACGTGGATCGCGACGATGCCGGCGGCGATCGCGGTGCGGTCGGCGACGCCGTCGGCCTGCTGCACGAACACGATCGTCGCGACGATGGCGCCGGGGCCGGCGAGCAGCGGGGTCCCGAGCGGGACCAGCGCGACGTTGACGTCGGGCACCTCCGACGGGTCGTCCTGCCGGTCGGTGAGCAGCTCGAGGGCCACGATCAGCAGCAGCAGCCCGCCGGCGCCCTGCAGCGCGGGGATGCCGATGCCGAGGAAGTCGAGGATCTGCTGGCCCACGACGGCGAACAGGCTGATGACGAACAGCGAGACCAGGACCGCCTGACCGGCCAGCCGGGCGCGGGTGCGGTTGGTCCGGCCGCCGGTCAGCCCGAGGAACAGCGGGATGCTGCCCAGCGGGTCCATGATCACGAACAGCGTGACGAAGACGGCCCCGAACAGGGCCAGGTCGAAGAACGCGCTCAAGGCTGCAGGACCGCCAGCCCGGTCGCGGCGGCGACGAGCCGCTCGTACTCCTGCTCGTCGGTGGTGCGAGCGCCCAGCTGCACCGTCTTGGCCGTGCCGTGGAAGTCGCTGCTGCCGGTGACCAGCAGGTCGAGGTCGGCGGCGAGGACGCGCAGCTGATCCCGCGCCGCGTCGTCGTGGTCGACGTGGTCGACCTCCAGACCGCCGAGCCCCGCCTCGGCCATGGCGACGATCACCTCGTCCGCGACGGTACGGCCGCGCCGCGTGGCGCGCGGGTGGGCGAAGACGCTGACCCCGCCGGCCGCGGCCACCAGCCGGACCGCGTCCAGGACGTCGAGCTCGGTCTTGTCGACCCAGTAGCGGCCGTAGGTCCCGATCCACTCGGGCGTGAAGGCCTGCGACACGGTCGTCACGTGGCCCTGCTCGATGAGCGCCTGCGCCACGTGGGGACGCCCGACGGTGCCGCCGGCGATCTCGCGCACCCGCGCCCAGGTGACCCCCGTGCCGTCGGCCTCGAGCAGCTGCGCCATGCGCTCGGCCCGCTTCGTGCGCGAGTCGCGCAGCTCGACGCGCGCGCTCCGGAAGCGGGGCTCCTCCGGATCGAACAGGTACGCCAGCAGGTGCAGGCTGATCCCGTCGTGCACGCAGGAGATCTCCGCGCCGCGCACGAGGGCCAGGCCGTCCGGCAGCGCCTGCTCGGCGGCCGACCAGCCGCCGGTGGTGTCGTGGTCGGTCAGCGCCAGGACGTCCAGGCCGGCTGCGGCCGCCTCCCGCACGAGGACGTCGGGCGGTGTCGTGCCGTCGGAGGCGGTCGAGTGGGTGTGCAGGTCGATCCGGCGGCCGGGCACGGCTGTGCTCCTGGGGAGTCGAGCTCCTGAGAGCTGTCGGGACCGTCCAGGCTAGTGACGGGCACGCTCAGGTGCGGTCGGTCACAGCCGCGAGGTCGGCGCCCCGACGGGCAGCTCCAGCCCGGCGTGCGCCTGCGCGCGCAGGTCGTGCAGCTCGACGTGCTCGAGCAGCACCAGCTCGGCCGCCGGCGGCCACAGCACCGCCCACAGCCACACCCCGGCGGCCTCGCCCGCGAAGGCCATCCGGTCCTCGGCGCTGGCGGTGCGCCACAGCGGCGTGTCGCGGCCGGCCGCCTCGACCTTGCCGTCGGGAGCCCCGTCGGCGACCTCGCCGGGGTCGAGGGAGCCGGTGCCGGCGCAGCGCGCCCCGAAGCCGGTGCCCGGCTCCTCGGCGACGAGCAGCATGTCGGCCGGTCCGCCGAGCGGGCAGGGCCCGGACAGGGCCACCGCCGTCGCGGTGCCGCCGGTCCGGTCGTCGCCCGCGATCGCCAGGCCGGTGACCGTCCAGCCCGGCAGCAGCGGCAGCGGGCACCACAGCGGCACGGCCGCCTTGGCGGCCGCCTGCGCCAGCAGCTCGCTGCTCACCCGCGGGTAGACGTGCAGCGGGGCGACGGGCCCGTGGCGCTCGCAGTCCCACGTGCTGGACATCAGGCCGGGGGGGCGCAGGTCCGTGCCGCAGCGCGGGCAGGTGGCAGGGGTCACGAGCCGAGGTTCCGCTGCGCTGCGTGCAGCGTCAAGCCTCGCCCCGCGGGTCGACGGGCGTACGGCGAGGCCGGCGACGTCACGGACCGTCGACGGGCCGCTCCACGACGCGCTCGGTCAGGTGCTCCTCCGCGACCACCCGCCGCGGCGCCGGATCGACCACGCGCTCGCGGCGGCGTACGACGGTGCGCGTGCGGTCCAGGACGCCGCCGGCGGCGAGCAGCGCCACGGCCACGAGGACGGCCACGATGATCAGGGCGAGAGTCATGCGGGAGGACTACCCCGGCGCGGCGCCGCTGTCCCGGGCCGGACGGGTGACGCCCTGCGGCTCGCGCAGCTCGGGCCGGCCCGGGAACTCCCCGCCGGTGCGCTCGGCGTAGACGCGCTTGGGGACCATCACCTTGCGCCGGAACACGCACACCAGCACGCCGTCCTGGTTGCAGCCCTTGGTCTCGACGTGCACCACCCCGCGGTCGTCCTTGCTGGTGCTCTCGGTCTTGCCGAGGACCTCGGTCTGCCCGTAGACCGTGTCACCGTGGAAGGTCGGGAACACGTGCTTGAGCGACTCGACCTCGAGGTTGGCGATCGCCCGGCCCGAGACGTCCGGGACCGACATGCCCAGGAGCAGCGAGTAGACGTAGTTGCCGACCACGACGTTGCGGCCCTGCTGCGTCGTCGCGGCGTAGCTGGCGTCGAGGTGCAGCGGGTGGTGGTTCATCGTCAGCAGGCAGAACAGGTGGTCGTCGTACTCGGTCACCGTCTTGCCGGGCCAGTGCTTGTAGACCGCACCGACCTCGAACTCCTCGTAGTAGCGGCCGAACTGCAACGTCGACTCCTGCGGTGCTCGCCGGTGCTGGGGCGGGCAGTGTCGCAGCCGCTCACCGCCAGGTGATCGGCGGTCCGTGCCCTCCGCAGTCCGCGAGCAGGCGGGTGCCCGCGCCCGGCCGGCTCGTCAGCTCGACCACGAAGCGGTCGACGCCGACGCCGCGCTCCGGCTCGAGCGTCAGGCAGGCCAGCGGCGCCTCGTCCGTCGCCCGCCGGCCGGCCCCGGCCAGCACGTCCTCCACCCGGTCGCGCTCGGCCGGGTCGAGGTACTGCCGCACGACGGACTGCCAGACGACGGTGGCCACTCCGGGGCGGGGGCGCCGCAGCTCGCGCTCGAGGAAGGCGCTGCCGGCGAGCCGCTCGACCGGCTCGGGCCGGGCGGCGGCGACCTGCAGGGCGCCCCGCAGCCGCTCGAAGCGCGCGAGCTGGTCGGCCCAGACGTACGACGTGAGCGTCAGCCGGTCCTCGGCGCTGGTCGGGTCCAGCGGCTCGGGGTCGCAGCCGCGGCGCTCGACGATCCGCAGCGGGACGGCGCGCGGCGGCGTACCGCCCCACGGTGCGTCGAACACCACCGGGGAGGCCGGGTCGCCCAGCACGACGCCCGCGGCGACCTCGTGCCGGTAGCGGTCGACCTGCAGGTTCAGCCCGCCGCTCGCCCCGACCTCCAGCAGCCGCACGGGCAGTCCCGTGGCGGACGCGACGACCAGCAGCCCGCCGAGCAGCGCGCTGCTGCGTCCCACCTCGTTGGTCTGCACCGGCCGGCGGACCAGCTCGTGCAGCCGCTCGAGGTGCTCCTCGACGGCGGCGCGGGCCGCAGGCCACACCTCGCCCGGCGTCCCGCCGACGCTGGGGTAGTGCACGGCCAGGCCCGGCGCCTGCCGCTCCAGCACCAGCCGGTGCAGCGCGCCGGCGAAGCGCAGGGCGGGCACGGTCCCGGGCGGGTCGTCCTCGAGGGGCCCGAGCAGCCGGTCGACCGGCCCGCCCGTGCCCAGCTCGCCGGCCGCACCCTCGAGCAGCGCCGCGGTGAGCGGGCTGCCCGCCGCGCGGCAGTGGTCGGCCTGCTGGCGCAGGCGGTCGGCGAGGGGTGGCGTGCTGCCCATGGACCGGACGGTGCCACAGGCGGCCCGGCGCGGGCCGTCGGTCCAGCGCCGTCAGCGCAGCGCGACCAGCCGCGGCCGCGGGATGGCCGGCGTCACGCTGCCCGCCGTGGCCAGCCAGGTCAGCAGCCGGTCGTGCGGCAGCGGACGGCTGATCAGGTAGCCCTGGGCGCTGTCGCAGCCCAGCTCCTGCAGCACGGCCAGGCTGCGGGCGTCCTCGACGCCCTCGGCGACCACGCGCAACCCCAGGTTGTGCCCGAGGTCGACGATGGCCCGCACGATGGCGACGTCGCCGGTGTCCGCGGCCAGGTCCGACACGAAGCTGCGGTCGACCTTCACCTCGTGCACCGGCAGCTTCTGCAGGTAGGCCAGCGAGCTGTAGCCGGTGCCGAAGTCGTCCACGGACAGCGAGACCCCCAGCGCGTGCAGGGCGTCGAGCACCGCGATGGCCTGCTGCGGATCGTGCATGACGCTGCTCTCGGTCACCTCGAGGGTGAGGCGGGACGCCGGCACCCGGGTCCGGGCCAGGACCGATGCGACCTCGCCGACGAAGTCGGGTGCGAGCAGCGCCCGCGGCGAGACGTTCACGGCGACCCCGAGCACGTGCCCGGCACGGGCCCAGGCCGCGCAGTCCTCCAGGGCGGTCCGCAGGACGAGCGAGGTCAGCGGCACGATCAGGCCGGTGTGCTCGGCGATCGGGATGAAGTCGTCCGGGCCGACGTGACCGAGCGTCGGGTGGTGCCACCGGACCAGGGCCTCGACTCCGATCACGGCCGAGTCGGCGACGCGGACCTTCGGCTGGTAGTGGCAGGTCAGCAGCTCCTCCTCGACCGCCGCGCGCAGCTCGTTCACCAGCGCCAGGCGGCGCGGGTTCGAGCGGTCGATGTCGGCGTTGTAGGTCTGGACCTCCGCCTGGGCGCCCTTGGCGGCGTACATCGCCACGTCGGCGTGCCGCATGAGCACCGAGCTGTCGTCGCCGTGGTCGGGGCACACGGCGATCCCCAGCGAGGCGCGGACCTCCAGCTCGACCTCGCCGACCGGCACGAGCTCGCGCAGCGCGGCGTGGACCTGCGCCGCGACGGCCGCGCCGTCGGCTCCCTGCCCGCTCGGGACCAGCAGCGCGAACTCGTCGCCGCCGAGCCGGGCGACGGTCACCCCGGGAGGCACGGCAGCGGCCAGCCGCCGGCTGACCTGCACCAGCACCTCGTCCCCGCTCTCGTGTCCGAGGGTGTCGTTGACGTCCTTGAAGCCGTCGAGGTCCATGAGCAGCACGGCGAAGGACTCGCCGCGGGCGCGGTCGTCGAGCGCCGCGGTGAGCCGCTCGTGGAACAGCGCGCGGTTGGGCAGCCCGGTGAGGCTGTCGTGGGTGGCCTCGTCGCGCAGCCGCTGGACGAGCTGGGCGCTGCGCAGGGCGATCTCGAGGTGCGCGGCCACCATCTCGAGCAGGCGCACGTCGTCCTGGCTGAACGACGCGGTGTCGCCCATGCGCTGGCTGACGACGACCGCGCCGACGATCCCGTCGACGCCGTGCAGCGGCACGAGCAGGCCGTCCCGGACGCCGGTGTCCGCCAGCCACGCGCGCTCGCCCGGGTCCTGCGTCCCCCGCACGACGCGCCGCGAGCCGCCGCCCGCCAGCACCTCGGTGACCAGCGCGCTGCGCTCGTGGACGCTGCCGGTGAGCTCGGCGTCCGCGCACTGCCGTACGCGCCGGCCGCGACCGGCACCGCAGGCCGGCAGCACGACGACCTCGGCGTACTCGGCGGCCAGCAGGGCGCGGGTGTGCCGCAGGGCCTGGCTGAGCAGCGTCTCGGCGGTGCCGCCGGCGCCCATGGCCGAGGTGAAGGCCTGCAGCTGCTCGAGGCTCCGGTGCCGGCGCAGCAGCGTGCCGTACGCGCGGTAGCCGCCGACCAGCAGCAGGGCGAGCAGCAGCAGCACGGGCAGCGCCCGCACGTCGGCGCTCAGGACGACCTGGGTGAGCAGCGCACCGGAGGTGCCGAGCAGGGCGCTGAGCACGAGGGGCGTGAGCCAGACGAGGACGGCGGAGCGGCCGATCGCCCCCTGCAGGCGGACGACGGCGGCGAGCAGCAGCGCGCCGGTGACGACGCTGACGCTCAGCGTCGCGGCGTACGCGGCGGCCCACGCCTGGGGGCCGGTCGTCGCGTGGCCGCTCAGCGGGGCGAACAGGACGACCGCGAGCGCCACCTCGAGGGTGAACAGCACGGTGTTGAAGGCGGTCTTGAAGGCGGCCGAGCGGCGCCAGGTGGCCACCAGCAGGCTGCCGGTGAGGCGGGCCAGCAGCAGCGAGACCGGGTCGACGAGGAACAGCCCGAGCACGAGCGGGAGCTCGCTGAGCGACAGCGACACCGTCTGGCGGCGCAGCTCGACGTGCAGCTGGGTGCTCTCGGCCACGGCGAAGGCGGCGACGAGTGCCAGGAGGGTCCAGGCGGGGACGACCCCGGGCCCGCCGAGCAGGCCGGGCAGGTCGAGGCCGGTGGCGACGGGCACGGCCGTCAGCCAGAGCAGAGCGGCGGCCAGCGCGAGCAGGCCGGTGAGCGGAGCGAGTCGCGCCCCCGGGGACGGGGCCGGACGGGGTTGCGTGATCACGGCACCTCCGAGGGCGACGGGGTCCCCGGGCCGCCGACCGGCGGCCCGGGGACCGGGCGACTAGTTGAGGCTGCCGCCGTTGAGGCTGCCGCCGTTGAGGCTGCCGCCGTTGAGGCTGCCGCCGTTGAGGCTGCCGCCGTTCAGGCTGCCGCCGCTGAGGCTGCCGCCGCTCTTGGTCTTGGTGCTCAGAGCGGAGGCGGGAGCGGCACCCAGGGCGAGGGTGACGCCCAGGGCCAGGACGGCGGTGACGGCGGCGGAGCGGCGGGACGGACGGGTGCGCGACATGCGCTACCTCCTCGGTCAGGGGACTGGACCCCTCCCGTGTCGTCGGGACCGACCGGTCGGCGACCACCCGTACGGGTGTCAAGCGGACAGGTCGGACCATCACCCGCAGGCCGGCGGCCGACGGGGCCGACGCCCGCTGGACCGCCCGCGCCTCGGCCTCGTGGGCGGTCCGGCGGGGCCGCCCGCTGGACCGCCCGCGCCTCGGCCTCGTGGGCGGCCGCCCCCACGAGCCTGGCTCAGACCTGCAGGTCGACCTCGGCCCGCCGCGGGTCGCGCAGGTCGGTGCCCCGTTCGAGCCAGCGCTGCTCGAGCGCGGCCGCTCCGTGCACCCGCTTCCAGGCGGCCTCGTTCGCGGTCATGGGCAGCAGCGGCAGGAAGCGGACCGGTTCGTGGTCGGCGTCCAGTACCAGGTCCGGCACCAGCCCGCCGGGCTGCCCGACCAGGACGGCGGAGAAGGCCGCGCCGTCCCACAGCGGCTCGCCCAGGTCGAGCCCGGCGCCCGGGACCAGCACGACGCCCTCGACGGCCGGGCTCGCCGCGAGGGCGGCCAGCCGGCGCAGCACGCTGTCCTGCAGACCCGTCACGCTGAGGACGAGCTCGGCGCGCGGGCCGTCCTCGAGGACGACGAGGGCTCCGGGGTCGCCCATCGGTGCCCGCGCCAGGCCGAGGGTGACGTAGCGGACGAGGCCCTCGGGGTCGGGTCCGAAGCGCAGGACGTCGATCCGCTCGGCGCCGAGGAAGCTGACGCCTGCACGACCGCTGTCCTGTCCCAGCGCCGTCAGCAGGTGGGCCTCCACCTGCAGCAGGACGGAGTCGGGGTCCAGAGCCACGCGGCCAGCCTAGGAGCGCGCCGACGTGGCAGCCGCCACTCGCGGGCGGCACGTCCGGGCGGAATGTTGATGGGTCAACCGCGTTGAGGCTGGAGACACCCTGACCCTGCGGAGGCTCCCGTGAACGTCCTCGTCCTCACCGGCTCGGCCCGGCGCGACTCCTACACCCGCCGCCTCGGCGCGGCCCTCGCCGCGGGCCTCGACGGCGCCCTCGCCCCTCGCCTGACGGTCCTGCCCTTCTTCGACCAGGACCTCGAGCCGGCGCCCCCGGCCGAGGTCGAGACCCTGCGTGCCGCCGTGGCTGCGGCGGACGCCCTCGTCGTCGTCACCCCCGAGTACAACGGGACGATCCCCGGCCTGCTCGGCAACGCGGTCGACTGGCTGTCCCGGCCGTACGGCGCCGGCGTGCTGCGGGGCAAGCCGGTCGTCGCCGTGGCGGCCTCGCCGGGCGAGGTCGGTGGCGCGCGGGCCGTCGTGGCGCTGCGCACGCTGCTGGGCAACGCCGGTGCCGAGGTGCTCGGCGCGCCGGTGACGGTGGGCGGCGTGCAGTCGCTGCTCGAGGACGGCACCGCCGAGCGCGTGGTGCGGCAGGTGGCCGACGCCCTCGACCGGACCGTTCCCCCGGCCACCCGCGCCGCCTGACGGTCGGCCTGTCCGACCGCCGCCCGCTCGTAGGGCCCCTCGGACCACTGCGGCCCGATCCCGTACGGCGCGATCATGGACTTGTGGCACGCCAGCTGCGCTCGTGTGAGCGTGGCCGGTGTGCCACAAGTCCTTGATCGGCACGGGGGCGCGCTGGAGGGGTGGCGCCGTGGGGCGGCGCTCGAGGGGTGGCGCTGTGGGACGGCGCTAGAGGGAGCGGCGGCCGCGCGGCAGCAGGCCCGCCCGGGGCGGCGTCAGCCGCGCAGCGCGTACTCCTTGAGCAGCCCGCGCGAGATGATCGTCTTCTGGATCTCGGACGTGCCCTCGCCGATGAGCAGGAACGGCGCCTCGCGCATGAGCCGCTCGATCTCGTACTCCTTGGAGTAGCCGTAGCCGCCGTGGATGC
>CADCUB010000070.1 GCA_902805775.1 uncultured Frankineae bacterium
CCCGCGCGCAGGCGGTCGCGGCGGCACAGGCCCGCCGGCGGCAGGCCCGGCGGCGCCGGCTCCTGACCGGCGCGCTGGTCCTGCTGGCGGCGGCTGCGGTCGCGGCGTACGTCGTGCTCTCGCAGCGCACGGACGACGAGCTCGAGCAGGCGCTCACCGGCGGGTCGTGCGAGGTCGACACCCGCAGCGACACGATCAGCGGCGGTGACGGCCACGTCGCGTCCCCGGCCTACGAGGTCGACCCGCCGGCCGGCGGCGACCACCTCGCCTCGGTGGCGCGCGCCGGCGTGTACGAGGGCGAGGCGGTGCCGGCCGACGGCGAGCTCGTGCACGCCCTCGAGCACGGCTACGTGGTCGCCTGGCACCGCCCCGACCTGCCGGCGGAGCAGAAGGAGGAGCTCGCGCAGTTCGCGTCGCGCCACGAGGGCGACGTCATCGTGGCCGAGCGCGCCAGCCTCGCGCAGCCGGTGGCCGCCACCGCGTGGGGTCAGCGCCTGCTGTGCCAGCGCGTCGAGCCCGGCGCCCTCGACCGGTTCGCCGAGGAGCACGTCGGCGGGGGGCCCGAGGGGGGCGTCGCGACCCGGGGCTGACCGGGCGGCAGGCGCGGGGCTGCCGGGACGGCAGGCGGCGGAACCGGACGGACCCGACCTGCCGACCTGCCGGCCGCCTCAGTCCAAGCGCTCTCCGGTGACGAGGTAGACGACGCGACGGGCGACGGAGACCGCGTGGTCGGCGAAGCGCTCGTAGTGGCGGCCGACCAGCGTGATGTCGATGGCGGCCTCGACCCCCTGGTCGAAGCTGTCGTCGAGGATCGCGGTGAACAGCTGGCGGTGCAGCTCGTCCATCACGTCGTCGTCCTTCTCGAGCTCGGCCGCGAGGACGATGTCGCGGCCGGCGATGACGCTGGCCGTCTTGGCGACGATCTCCTCCGCCGCGTGGCCCATCTTCAGCACCGTCGCGCGCAGGGACTGCGGGACCGCCGAGGACGGGTAGCGCCGCCGCGTGATCTTGGCGACGTGCACGGCGTTGTCGCCCATGCGCTCGAGGTCGGCCACCATCCGCAGGGACGTGACGAGGATGCGCAGGTCGCTGGCCACCGGCTGCTGACGGGCGAGCAGGTCGAAGGCCCGGGCCTCGGTCTCGCGGTAGCGCGCGTCGACCGCCTCGTCGGCGCCGATGACCTGCTCGGCGAGCTGCAGGTCGGCGTCCAGCAGCGCCGTGGTGGCCCGGCTCATCGCCGAGCCGACCAGGTTGGCCATGTCGACCAGGGCAGCGGAGATGGCGTCGAGCTCGTCGTGGTAGGTGTCACGCATGGGGCCGACAGTAGTCCGGAGGGGTGACACCGGCCGGGCAGCGCATGAACCGGCGTCGACGTCCCGGTGAACACTGCTCCGCCACCTGCTGCAGGACCCGCGCGGGCCCGCGCCCCCCGCATAGTGTCGGTGTCGTGACTCTGGTCGGCGTGCTCGCCGGGCTCGTGGCCGGCGTCGTCGTCGGTGCGGTGCTCGCCCTCGCTCTGGCGCGTCGGCGTCCGGTCCCACCCCCACCGGCGGGCGCGTCCGTCGAGGAGCCGCCGCCGGCCGCGGACGTCATCGACGCCCTGCCCGTGGCGCTGGCCGTGCTGGACGCCCGCGGCTCGGTCGTGCTGGCCAACCGCAACGCCGTCGCGCTGGGGGTCGTGCGCGCCGACCGCCTGCTGGTCGCCGAGCTGCGCGACCTGGCCGTCGACGTCCGACGCACCCGTACGCACAGCGAGGTGGAGGTCGAGCCGACGCCGTCCCCGCTCAAGCGCCTCCCCGAGGCGGTGCGCGTGCGCGTGGTGCCCGTCGGCGAGCAGGGGCACGTCGCGCTGCTCGTGGAGGACATCACCGAGGTGCGTCGGGTGGACGCCGTGCGACGCGACTTCGTCGCCAACGTCAGCCACGAGCTCAAGACGCCGGTCGGGGCCATGGCGCTGCTCGCCGAGGCGCTGTGCGGCGCCAGCGAGGACCCCGACGCGGTCCGCCGCTTCAGCAGCCGGCTGCAGCGCGAGGCCAGCCGGCTGGCCCGCCTGGTGCAGGAGCTCATCGACCTGTCCCGCCTGCAGGGCGCCGAGCCGCTGCCGGAGGCCTCGGTCGTCCCGGTCGACCGCGTCCTCGCCGAGGCCGTCGACCGCACCCGCACGACCGCGGCGGCCCGGGCGATCGAGCTGGTGCGCGGCGGTGAGCGCGGGCTGCGGGTGGACGGCAGCGAGGCGCAGCTCGTCACCGCGGTGGGCAACCTGCTGGAGAACGCCGTGCACTACAGCCCGGAGCACACCCGGGTCGCCGTCGCCGCCCGCCGGCGCGACGGCGCGGTCGAGATCACCGTCACCGACCAGGGGATCGGGATCGCCGACAAGGACCTCGAGCGCGTGTTCGAGCGCTTCTACCGGGCCGACCCGGCGCGCTCCCGTGCCACCGGCGGCACGGGGCTCGGGCTGGCCATCGTCAAGCACATCGTCACCAACCACGGCGGCGCGGTCAGCGTGTGGAGCATCGAGGGCTCCGGCTCGACGTTCACCCTCCGGCTCCCGCCGTCCACCTCCACCTCCCCGCTGCTGTCCGCGGGAGCTGCCGCCCGTACCCCCCGAGAGGAGAGCGCGTGACCCGCGTGCTGGTCGTCGAGGACGAGGAGTCCATCTCGGACCCGCTGTCCTACCTCCTGCGCCAGGAGGGCTTCGAGGTGGCCGTCGCGGCCACCGGCCCGGACGGGCTGGCCGAGTTCGAGCGCAGCGGCGCCGACATCGTCCTGCTCGACCTCATGCTGCCGGGCATGTCCGGCACCGAGGTCTGCCGCTCGCTGCGCGCGAGCTCCTCCGTCCCGGTCATCATGCTCACCGCCAAGGACAGCGAGATCGACAAGGTCGTGGGGCTCGAGCTCGGCGCCGACGACTACGTCACCAAGCCCTTCAGCGCCCGCGAGCTGATGGCGCGGGTGCGCGCGGTCCTGCGCCGACGTGGTGGCGAGCCCGAGGCCACGAGCCCGGCGGCGCTGCAGGCGGGGCCGGTCCGCATGGACGTCGAGCGTCACGTCGTGACCGTCGACGGCCAGCACGTCCAGCTGCCGCTCAAGGAGTTCGAGCTGCTCGAGCTGCTGCTGCGCAACGCCGGACGGGTGCTGACCCGCTCGCAGCTCATCGACCGCGTGTGGGGCGCCGACTACGTGGGGGACACGAAGACCCTCGACGTCCACGTCAAGCGCCTGCGCGCCAAGATCGAGCCCGACCCCGGCGCTCCGCAGCACCTGCTCACCGTCCGCGGGCTGGGCTACAAGCTCGAGCTCTGAGCCCCGGCGGGGTGGGCGGGCGGCGCGCCCGCGCGGCGCAGGTCGCACAGCCGGGCGAGCTCGGCGTACGCCGCGGGTCCGAGCAGCGCGGTCAGCTCGGCCGCGTAGCTCAGGTAGAGCGGCTCTGCGCCGACGTGGGCGTCGGGCGACGAGGTGCACCACCAGTGCAGGTCGGCCCCGCCCGGTCCCCAGGCACGGCGGTCGAACTCCCCGATCGAGGTCACCAGCACCTCGACCTCGTCCGGGCGGCGGACGTGCTCCTGCGTGCGTCGCAGGGGCAGCTGCCAGCAGACGTCGGGCTTGGTCTCCAGCGGGTGGCGGCCCAGCCGCTCGGCCAGCGCGTGCAGGGCGCAGCCCTCGCCGCCCGCGAAGCCCGGCCGGTTGAGGAAGACGCAGGCGCCGTCGACCGTGCGCGTGCGCCGGGCCGGCTCTCCCTCGAGCTCGTCGAGCTCGCCGACGCCCAGCTCGCGGCCGGTCCGGGCGTGCTGCCACGTCTTGGCCTTGAGCTGCCTCGCGAAGGCCGTGACGCGCTGCTCGTCGGCGTCGTCGGACCAGAAGGCGCCGTGGCTGCAGCAGCCGTCGTCGGCGCGCCCCTCGACGACGCCCTGGCAGCCGCGGCCGTAGACGCACGTCCAGGACGACAGCAGCCAGGTCAGGTCGGCCCGCACCAGACCCGCCGGATCGGCCGGGTCGACGAACTCCACCCACTCGCGCGCGAAGTCCGGCCCCACCTCCCGTCCCGAGCCGGGCCGGACCGACGGCATGCCCAGGTCGGTCGTCGCGGGCTGCCCGGTCACAGCACCCGCAGCACCAGCAGCGCCACGTCGTCCTCGAGGTCACCGGCCAGCTCGGCCAGCAGGTGGTCGCTGATCCCCTGCGCGTCGTCGGGCGCCGTGCGCAGCGCCTCCTGCAGGGCCTGCAGGCCCTCGTCGAGCCCGCGCCCCCGGTGCTCGACCAGCCCGTCGGTGTACAGGACGAGCACGCAGCCCGGCTCCACCGGCTCCTCGACGGTGGCCCGGTCGGTGCCCAGCGCCGCGCCCACCAGCAGCGACGGCTCGGTCGCGAGCAGCCGGACGCTGCCGTCGGACGCGCGCAGCGCCGGCGGCAGGTGGCCGGCGTTGGCCAGCCGCAGCCGCCCCGGGCGCCCGGCCACCGGCAGCTCCAGCCGGCCGTACGCGCAGGTCGCGAGCTGCGCCATGTCGAGGCCCTGCACCAGCTGGTCGAGCCGGTCGAGCACGACGTCGGGCTCGCTGCCCTGCCAGGCGTAGCTCTGCAGCACCGACCGCAGCTGGCCCATGGCGGCGGCAGCGGTCATGTCGTGGCCCATGACGTCGCCGATGGCGATGCCGACCGGCCCGTCGGGCAGGCGGAACAGGTCGTACCAGTCGCCACCGACCTGCGCGGCCGTCGACCCGGGCAGGTAGCGCGCCGACCGGTCGAGCCCGGGGACCACCGGCAGCTGCGGCAGCAGGCTGCGCTGCAGCTGCTCGGCGACCTCGTGCTCGCGCTGGTAGAGCCGCGCGTTGTCGACGGTGAGCGCGGCGCGGCGGGCGAGGTCGGCGGCGACGACGAGGTCCTCGTCGTCGTACGAGCGACCGCTGTCGTCGGCGAACAGCGCCAGCACCCCCAGGACCTGCGAGCGGGCGCGCAGCGGGACGACGAGCACCGAGCGCGGCGCCAGTCGGCGGTAGACCTCCAGCAGCTCGCCGTCGCAGATGCCGGCGGCGAGGACGTCCTCGTCGATGTCGATCCGCTCGGCCGGGCCGCCGCGCAGGACCTGCGCCGTGCGCGAGCCGTCGGCCAGCCCGCCGGGCTGGAGCTCCTCCAGCCGGCGCAGCAGCGGCTGCCGGACCGGGTCGCGGTGCCGGGCGGCGACCCGCTGCACCCGCCCGTCCTGCCCGAGCAGGTGCACGGTGCAGAAGTCGGCCATCATCGGCACGACCAGACCGGTGAGCCGGTCCAGCGACTCGTCGACGTCGAGCGTGGCGGCGAGCATCGAGGTGGCCTCGGCGAGCAGCGCCAGGCGGCGCTGCGCGCGTTCGGCGGCCGAGCGGGCGGTCCGCTCCGCCTCCAGGTGGCGCTCGCGCTCGTGCTCGACCGCGACCCGGGCGGTCACGTCGGACTGGATGCCGACGAAGTGCGTCAGCTCACCGGCCGCGTCGCAGACGGGCGAGATCGACAGCTCGTTCCAGAAGGCCGTGCCGTCCTTGCGGTAGTTGAGCAGGGTGATCGTGCGGTGCTCCTCGCTCACCAGCGCCTCGCGGATGCGCTGCACGGCGGCGGGATCGGTCTCGGGGCCTTGCAGGAAGCGGCAGTTGCGCCCCTGCACCTCCTCGCGGGAGTAGCCGGTCGTCCGCTCGAACGCCGGGTTGACGAACACCAGCGGGTTGTCGGGCAGCCGCGGGTCGCTGATCGTGAACGACAGCCCGGCCGCCACCACGGCGCGGTCGCGGACGTCGGCGTCCTCCCCGCCGTCGACGGGGAACAGCACGACGAGCGCCTGCCGGGGCAGGTCGGCGTCGCCCGGGATCGGCGAACCGGTGATCCACAGCGGTGCGGCCGAGTCGCCGACGAGCACCGGCTCGCCGTGCACCTCGCCGTGCCGGGCGACGCGCGACACCGGGTCCTCACCCGCGGCGTAGGCGCTGCCGTCCAGGCGACGCAGCCCGGCCGCCGCCACCCAGGCGGCGACGCCCGTCGGCAGGACGCCTCCGGGGAGCAGCTCGCGGCCGGCCGGGTTGGCCTGGACCACGGCGTCGTCGGCCAGGTCGAGCAGCAGGACGCAGGCCGGGCTGTCCTGCAGCACGCGGGGCAGGCGGCGCAGGCGCAGGGCAGCGCCCGTGCTGTCGGCATCGACCGCCTGCTGGACCGCCCGCGGTCCGTCGAGGTCCGGACCGCCTGTCGGACGTGCCGGAGGTCGGGTCGGGGACACTCCGCGGAGCCTACCGGCGCCCGGTCGGCTGCGAGACCGCGTCGGTAGCCTCCACCCCCATGCGGCTCGGGGTCCTGGACGTCGGGTCGAACACGGTGCACCTGCTCGTCGTCGACGCCCACCAGGGCGGCCACCCCGACCCGGTGCGCTCCCACAAGAACGAGCTGCGCCTGGCCGAGCTGCTGCAGCCCGACGGCTCCCTGGGTCCGCACGGCACCGACGTCCTCGTGCAGGCGGCGACCGAGGCGCGCACCGCCGCCGACGACGAGGGCGTCGACGACCTCGTCGCCTTCGCGACCTCCGCCGTGCGCGACGCGACCGACTCGGCGGCCGTCCTGGAGGCGGTGCGCCGGCAGGCCGGCATCGACCTGCGGGTGCTGCCCGGCGAGGACGAGGCGCGGCTGACCTTCCTCGCGGTCCGCCGGTGGTTCGGCTGGAGCGCGGGACGGCTGCTCTGCCTCGACATCGGCGGCGGCTCGCTCGAGCTGGCCGCGGGCCGCGACGAGGACCCCGACGTCGCGCTGTCGGTGCCGTTGGGCGCCGGCCGGCTGACCCGCGAGCGGCTGACGGGCGATCCGCCGCGCAAGAAGGACGTCGAGGCGCTGCGCGAGTACTCCCGCGTGCAGGTCCGGGGCGTGCGCGACCAGCTGCTCGACGGCGGCCGGCCCGACCGCGGGGTGGTGACCAGCAAGACCTTCCGCTCGCTGGCCCGGCTGGACGGCGCGGCGCCGTACGCCCAGGGACCCACCGTCCCCCGGCGGCTGCGGCGCAGCGGGCTGGCCAAGACCGTCGAGCGGCTGCAGGGCATGACCGCCGCGCAGCGCGCGCACCTCCCGGGCGTCTCGCCGAGCCGGGCCGGGCAGCTGCTCGCCGGCGCCGTCGTCGCGCACGCGGCGCTGGACGTGCTGGGCCTCGAGGAGGTCTCGGTGTGCCCGTGGGCGCTGCGGGAGGGCGTCATCCTGCGCCGCCTGGACTGGCTGTCCGACGCCTGAGCCGTAGCCTGGGAGGGCGATGTCCGTCCTCCCCGCGCCTCCCCCCGCCCCCGTCGTCCGGCTGCCGACGGCGCAGGTGGCGCTGTCCACCGCCAGCGTCTACCCCGAGTCGACCGCCGACGCCTTCGAGATCGCGGCGCGGCTGGGCTACGACGGGGTCGAGGTCATGGTCTGGACCGACCCCGTCAGCCAGGACGTCGATGCGCTGCGCCGGCTGTCGGACTACCACGGCGTGCCGGTCCTGGCCCTGCACGCGCCGTGCCTGGTGATCACCCAGCGGGTCTGGGGCACCGACCCGTGGGCCAAGCTCGTGCGGGCCCGCGACGCCGCTGAGCGCTGCGGGGCGCGCACGGTCGTGGTGCACCCGCCGTTCCGCTGGCAGCGGGAGTACGCCCGGCAGTTCGTCAGCGGCATCGAGCAGATGGCCGGCGAGACCGACGTCCGCTTCGCCGTCGAGAACATGTTCCCGCTGCGGGCCCGTGGCCGCGAGGTCACGGCGTACGCCCCCGACTGGGACCCGACCCTCGAGGACTTCCGGGACTTCACGCTCGACCTGTCGCACACCTCGGTGTCGCGGTCCGACGCCCTCGCGATGGCCGCCACGATGGGCGACCGGCTCTCGCACGTGCACATCGCCGACGGCAGCGGCACGTCCCGCGACGAGCACCTCGTGCCCGGACGCGGCACGCAGCCCTGCGCGGAGCTGCTCGAGGGGCTGGCCGGTCGCGGCTTCGACGGGCTGGTGGTGGTGGAGGTCAACACGCGCAAGGCCGACGACCGCAGCGAGCGGGAGGCCGACCTCGCCGAGGCGCTCGCCTTCACCCGGCTCAACCTCGCCGCCCCCCTCGAGACGGACACCAGCTCCTTCCTCCGCCGCCGCCGCTAGCCCGGCCGCGCAGCCCTCAGCCGCGGGGGCCACCGGACGTCGGTACGGTGCGCGGGTGGACGTGCTGCGCACCCCGGACGAGCGCTTCGCCGACCTGCCCGGCTGGCCGTACGCCCCCTCGTACGCCGAGACGAGCGACGGCCTGCGCGCGGCCTTCGTCGACGAGGGAGCCGGCCCGACGGTGGTGCTGCTGCACGGCGAGCCGTCGTGGGGCTACCTCTACCGGCACGTGGTGCCGGTGCTCGTCGAGGCGGGCCTGCGCTGCGTCGTCCCCGACCTGATCGGCTTCGGCCGGTCGGACAAGCCCACGCGGGTCGACGACTACACCTACGCACGGCACGTCGAGTGGCTGCGCTCGGTGCTGCTCGACGCCCTCGACCTCACCGACGTCACGCTCGTCTGCCAGGACTGGGGCGGACTGCTGGGCCTGCGCCTGGTGGCCGAGCACCCGGAGCGCTTCGCGCGGGTCTGCGCCGCCAACACAGGACTGCCGGACGGCAGCCGCCGCATGCCCGACGTGTGGCAGCGCTTCCGCGACCACGTCGTGGGCCACGAGGACCTGCGGATCGGGTCGCTCGTCGCGTCCGGGTGCGTCGAGCCGTTGGCGCCGGAGGTGCGGGCGGCCTACGACGCCCCCTTCCCCGACGCGTCCTACAAGGCCGGCCCGAGGGCGTTCCCCGACCTCATCCCGCAGTCCGCCGACGACCCCGCGGCGGCGGACAACACGCGGGCGTGGGCGGTCCTGCGCAGCCTCGAGATCCCGCTGCTGTGCGCCTTCTCCGACCAGGACCCGATCACCGCGGGCGCGGACCGACCGCTGCGGCGGCTCCCCGGTGCGGCCGGCCAGCCGCACACGACCATCGCGGGGGCGGGGCACTTCCTGCAGGAGGACCGCGGCCCCGAGCTCGCCCGGGTGGTCGCTGCCTGGGCCCGCCGCTGAGCGGACGGCCCGCGCAGCGCACCGGCCGCCGGGCCGCGTGACCTGGACTACCGTTCCGGCCATGCCCGTGCTCCGGTCGGTGATCCTCGCCGCGTCCCGCAACGCCAGGGTCGAGCGCTTCGTCGGCGGTGCACCGCTGTCCCGCAGCGTGGTGCGCCGCTTCGTCGCGGGCGAGACGGTCGAGGACGCCGTGCGCGCGAGCGCCGAGCTCACCGGTCAGGGGCTCGCGGTGAGCCTGGACCACCTCGGCGAGGACACCACCGACGCCGGCCAGGCCGACGCGACGGTCAAGGCCTACCTGGTCCTGCTCGACCGGCTGCAGGAGGCAGGGCTCACCTCCGGCGGCCGCACGGAGGTGTCGGTCAAGCTGTCGGCGGTCGGCCAGACGATCAGCGACGAGCTCGCCGAGCAGGGCGCGCGCACCATCTGCGAGGCGGCCCGCGCGGCCGGCACGACGGTCACCCTCGACATGGAGGACCACACCACCACCGACCGCACGCTCGCGACGCTGCGCGCGCTGCGCCGCGACTTCCCCGAGACGGGCGCGGTCGTGCAGGCCTACCTGCACCGCACCGAGGACGACTGCCGGGCGCTCGCCGACTCGGGCTCGCGGGTGCGGCTGTGCAAGGGCGCCTACAAGGAGCCGCCCGCGGTGGCGTTCCAGACGCCCGCCGAGGTCGACGCGTCCTACGTCCGCTGCCTCGACGTGCTCATGCGCGGCGACGGCTACCCGATGGTCGCCACCCACGACCCGGCGCTGATCCAGAAGACGCTCGAGCTCGCTGCCGGGCGCACCGGCGACTTCGAGTTCCAGCTGCTGTACGGCATCCGCCCGCTCGAGCAGGAGCGCCTCGCGGCCGCGGGCCACACCGTGCGGGTCTACGTGCCGTACGGCGACCAGTGGTACGGCTACCTCATGCGGCGCCTGGCCGAGCGCCCGGCCAACCTCGTCTTCTTCCTGCGGGCGCTCGCGAGCAAGCGGTGAGCACCATCGCCCTGCTCGGCGTCGGCAAGCTCGGCGAGGCGCTGCTGTCGGGGCTGCTGCGCTCCGGCACGCCGCCCGGCCGGATGCTCGCCGCCGAGCGGCACGCCGAGCGGGCAGCGGAGATCGCGCAGCGCTACGGCGTGGCGACGCCCTCTCCTGAGGAGGCGACCGCGTCCGCCGACGTCGTGCTGCTCGTCGTCAAGCCCCAGGACATGCGGGCGCTGCTGCGCGACGTCGGCGCGCACGTGCGGCCCGGGACGCTCGTGGTGTCGATGGCCGCCGGCATCACCTCCGCCCTCGTCGAGGAGCACGTCCCGGCGGGCACCCCCGTCGTGCGCGTCATGACCAACACCCCCGTCTTCGTCGACGAGGCCATGTCGGCGATCTCGGCCGGCTCGCACGCCACGGCCGCCCACCTGCAGGTCGTCGAGGACCTGCTCGGACCGGTCGGCAAGGTCGTGCGGGTGCCCGAGTCGCAGCAGGACGCGGTGACGGCGCTGTCGGGCAGCGGCCCGGCCTACTTCTTCTTCCTCGTCGAGGCGATGATCGACGCCGGCATCCTGCTCGGCCTGCCGCGGGCGGTGGCCGCCGAGCTGATCGTGCAGACCGCCGTCGGCTCGGCCCGCATGCTGCGCGAGTCGGGCGAGCACCCGGTGCTGCTGCGCGAGGCCGTGACCAGCCCGGGCGGCACGACCATCGCGGCGATCCGCACGATGGAGGACCACGGCGTGCGCGCGGCGATGCTGGCCGCGATCGAGGCTGCGCGCGACCGCTCCCAGGACCTCGCCGCCGGGGGCTGACCGGGAGGCAGCCTGCGCCCGCGCTCCCTAGGATCAGGGGGTGGAGCGCCGAGTTGCCCTGCTGGTCGCCGGGTTGCTGGTGAGCGGGTGCAGCGGCGACGGCGACCGCCGCGTGCAGACTGCCGAGGTCGGCCGCGCCACCGTGGCCGAGGTGGTGGAGGCGCCGGGCGCGGTCGGCGCCCGGGCGACGGCCGCGCTCACGGCGCCGGCCGACGCGACCGTCGCCGAGGTGCTCGTCGAGGACGGTGCGCAGGTCGCCGCCGGAGCGGTGCTCGTGCGCCTGTCGAGCCCGTCCGCCGCCGACCGGCTGCACTCCGCCCGGGACCAGCTGGCCCGCGCCGAGGACGCCGCCGTCCCGGTGCCCCGGGCCGACCTGCGCCCGCTGCAGG
>CADCUB010000071.1 GCA_902805775.1 uncultured Frankineae bacterium
CTCGCGTGCCCTGCGCGTGCTCGAGACCAGCCACCCGCCGGGCTGGTACCTGCCCGTGCAGGACTGGATCCCCGGCGCGCTCCGACCGGCGGCCGGGTCTTCGTTCTGCGAGTGGAAGGGCGTCGCGGCCTACTACGACGTCGTCGGCGGCGGGCGCACTGCGCCGCGGGCCGCCTGGACCTATCCCGAGCCCGTGGAGGCCTACGCCGTGCTGCGGGGGACGGTGGCCGTCTACCCGGCCGCCATGGACGCCTGCACCGTCGACGGGGAGCGGGTGCGTCCCCAGGAGGGCGGGTTCTACGGCGGCTGGATCACCGACGACGTGACCGGGCCGTTCAAGGGCGCCCCGGGCACGCTCGGCTGGTGAGCACCCGCTGCTGAGCGGCGGGCAGCGACAGAGCACGGGCGGCTCCTCCCGCGGGCCGCTCAGCCCTGCACGACGACCGCGTCCGCCACGAGCCGCGCGACCTCGTCGGCACCGAACCCCCAGTCGTGCAGGGCTTCCCTCGTGTGCTGCCCCGGCCGGGTCGGGGGGCCCGACACCTCGCCCGGCGTGCGCGACAACCGCGGTGCGGGGGCCGGCTGCACCACGCCGTCGAGCTCCACCAGGGTCTCGCGGGCCAGCATCTGCGGGTGCTGCGAGGCCTCGCCGAGCGTGAGGACCGGGGCGACGCAGGCGTCGAGCGGCGCGAAGACCTCGGCCCACTCGTCGCGCGTGCGGCGGGCGACCGCCTCGGCGATCCGGCGGCGCAGCTCGGGCCAGCGGGCGGTGTCGGACTGCGGCGGCGCGTCGTGCAGCTCGAGCACCTCGACGACCACCGCCCAGAACTGCGGCTCGATGGCGCCGACGGCCAGCCAGCCGCCGTCGGCGCACGCGTACGTCGAGTAGAACGGCGCGCCGCCGTCGAGCAGGTTGCTGCCCCGCGTGTCCTGCCAGGTGCCGGCCGCCCGCATGCCCCACGTCATGGCGAGCAGCGTGCTGACGCCGTCGACCATGGCGGCGTCGACCACCTGTCCCCGGCCGCTCGTCGCCCGCTCGACGAGGGCCGCGAGCACGCCGGCGACGAGCAGCATGGACCCGCCCCCGAAGTCGGCCACGAGGTTGAGCGGGGGCACCGGCGGGCCGCCCGTCTCCCCGATGGTCGCGAGCGCGCCGCTGATCGCCAGGTAGTCGATGTCGTGCCCGGCGCGGTCGGCCAGCGGGCCGTCCTGGCCCCAGCCGGTCATGCGGCCGTAGACCAGGCGCGGGTTGCGGGCGCTCACGACCTCGGGCCCCACCCCGAGCCGCTCGGCGACGCCCGGGCGCAGGCCCTCGACGAGCACGTCGGCGGCGTCGGCCAGGCGGAGCACGACCTCCGCGCCGGCGGGGTGCTTGAGGTCCACGGCGGCCGAGCGCCGGGACCGGGTGAGCAGGTCGTGCGACAAGACCCCGAAACCGCCGCCCGGGCGGTCCACCCGCAGCACGTCGGCGCCGAGGTCGGCCAGCACCATGCAGGCGTGCGGCGCCGGCCCGAGCCCGGCCAGCTCCACGACCCGCACGCCGGTCAGCGGCCCTCGCCGGGTCACGAGCGGGTCGCCTGCCGGAAGGCGGCCGCGTCGAAGGCACCGCCGAGGGCCGGCCCGAGCCCGGCGCGCGCCTGCGCCCGGAAGCCCGGTGCACCCTCGAGCGCCGCCGGCAGCGCCCCCAGCAGCCGGCGGGCGGCGAGCATCTCGAGGTCGGCGACGGCGCTGCACTCGGCCGGTCCGGGCGCCACCGGCCAGCCGGCGACCACGACGCCCTGCAGGTCGAGGCCCCGGTGGGCCACCGCCTCCAGGGTGAGCGCCGTGGCGTTGACGGTGCCGCGGCCGGGTGCGGCGACGACGACCACCGGCAGGCGCAGGGTGCGCGCGAGCTCGGCCATCGTGAAGCCGTCGTCGTCGTAGCGCACGAGCAGCCCGCCGGGGGCGTCGACGAGCACGAGGTCGCTGTCCCGGTCGGCCGTCAGCACGGCCTCGGCGCAGACGGCCGGGTCGAGCGCCGGGCGCCCGCTGCGGCGTGCCGCCGCCGCCGGTGACAGGTGGTCGGGGTAGCGCACGAGCTCCACCGTCCGGACCCCGTCCCCGCTCAGGTCGGTGATCCGGGCCAGGCTGCCGGGCTCGCCGTCGGCCCGTCCCGTCTGCGCCGGTGCGACGACCGTGCACCGGGCGCCCCTGGCGAGGGCGAGGGCGGCGAGGGCTGCGGTCACGCTGGTCGCGCCCACCTCCGGCCCTGTCCCGACGACCAGCAGCGCCGTCACCTTCCGTCCGTGTCGGCGTCGACGGAGTGGCGCAGCGCGGCGTGCAGCGAGGACGGGGTGAGCACGCCGAGGTAGCGGTCGGTGCCCGGCTCGAGCACCGCCACCCAGCCGGCGTCGTGCTGCAGCAGCTCGCCCATCGCCGCCTTGAGCGTCGCGTCGGCGGACACCGCCGCCGGCAGGCGCCGGACCCGGTCGGCGACGCTGCCCTCGCCGGCCAGCCGGTCGGCGTCGACGTAGCCGTGCAGCCGCGTGTCGGCGTCGAGCACCAGCGCGAAGCGGGCCCCGGCGCCGGCCAGGGTGGTGCGGGCCTCGGCCAGCGAGTCGTCGACGGCGACGACCGGGGGCTTGTCGAGCTCGGCGGTGTCGATGCCGGTGACCGCGAGCCGCCGCAGCCCGCGGTCCGCCCCGACGAAGTCGGCCACGAACGGGGTGGCGGGCGCGCCGAGGACCGTCGCGGGGGCGTCGTACTGCTCGAGCACCCCGCCCTGGCGGAAGACGGCGATCCGGTCGCCGAGCCGGACCGCCTCGTCGATGTCGTGGGTGACGAACAGGATCGTCTTGCGCACCTGCTCCTGCACCCGCAGGAACTCGGTCTGCAGCCGGTCGCGGGCGATCGGGTCGATCGCCGAGAACGGCTCGTCCATGAGCAGCACCGGCGGGTCGGCGGCCAGTGCCCGGGCCACGCCCACGCGCTGGCGTTGACCGCCCGACAGCTGCGCGGGCCAGCGGTCGCGGTAGACGCCGGGCTCGAGCCCGACCAGCTCGAGCAGCTCGTCGGCGCGCGACCGGCGCCGGGCCCGGTCCCAGCCGAGCAGCGACGGGACGGTCGCGACGTTCTCCCAGACCCGCTGGTGGGGGAACAGGCCGACCTGCTGGATGACGTAGCCGGTGCGGCGGCGCAGCTGCACCGGGTCGACCCGCGTCACGTCCTCGCCGTCCAGCACGATGCGCCCGGTCGTGGGCTCCACGAGCCGGTTGACCATCTTCATCGTGGTCGTCTTGCCGCACCCCGACGGGCCGACCAGGCAGACGATCTCGCCCCGGGGCACCGACAGGTCCAGCGGCTGGACGGCGACCGTGCCGTCGGGGAAGCGCTTGCTCACGTCCTCGAGCTGGATCATGGTCTGCGTCGCGTCCACCCGTGCGCCTCCCTCACCTGCGGTGCGGCGTGTGCCCGGGCACCGGCGCAGCACCCGCACAGTCTGGCATCGTCGGACCCGTGACGACCTCGCCGCTGACCCTGCTCGACTGGCGTCGGCGTGTCTTCGCGCTGTACGCCGAGGTGCGCACGAGCGCGGACCCGGCCGAGGCGCACGCCCGGTGGCGTGCCGGCCGCGACGCGCTGTTCGCGACGCACCCCGACTCGCCGCTGCTGCCGGCGGCGCGGTCGTCGTTCACCGGCCTCCCGGTCGCGGCGTACGACCCGGCCTGGCGCTTCGAGGTCGAGGTGGACCGCGACGTCGAGCCGGCCCGGCTCGAGGTCCCGACCGGCACCGACGGCGTCGTGCCCTTCGACCGGATCGGCGTGGCCCGCCTGCCCGGCGCCGGCTCGCTCGACGTCTGGTGGCTCGGGTCGTACGGCGGCGGGGTCTTCGTGCCGGTCAAGGACGCCTCGGCCGGCCGCGGGACCTACGGCGGCGGGCGCTACCTGCTCGACACCGTCAAGGGCGCCGACCTCGGCGGCGAGGTGGGGTCCGGCCGGCTGGTGCTCGACCTGAACTTCGCCTACAACCCGTCCTGCGCCTACGACCCGGCCTGGGCGTGCCCCCTCGCACCTCCGGGCAACGTGCTCGACGTCGAGGTCCCGGTGGGCGAGGGGGTCGCGTGACCCCACGTCAGGACCCGATCAGGCCCTTCTCGGTCAGGTAGTCCCGGGCGACGTCGGCGGCCTGCTCCCGGTCCTCGTCGACGCGGCGGTTGAGCTCGCCGAGGTCCTCGGTCGTCAGCTCGCCGGACAGGCTGTTCAGGACGTCGGCGACCTCCTCGGTGCCGGCCGGTCCCTCGGCGTGCACGAGCGGGACGAGGTTGTCGGCGTTCTGCAGCTTCTTGTCGTCCTCGAGCACGACCAGGCCCAGGCCCTCCAGCGTGGCGTCGGTCGTGCCGGCCAGACCGAGCTGGGCGTCGCCCTCCACGACGGCCTGCTTGTTCTGGACGCTGCCGAAGCCCAGCGGGAGGTTCTCGGTGACGTCGATGCCGTAGACCTGCTCCAGCCCGAGCTGGCACTTGGGTCGCTCCGGGCACTCCTGCGTCCCGGCCAGCACGACCGGCTGACCCAGCTCGCCGAGGTCCGACAGCGTCGTCAGGCTGTTCTGCGAGGCGAAGTCCTCGGTCACGAAGAACGCGTTCTGGTTCGCCGCCTCAGCCGGCTCCAGCACCTCCAGGCCCTTGTCCTTCGCCAGGGTCCGCAGCGCCTCGACCGTCTCGTCGACCTCGCCGGTGGCGACCGGCTCGGCGTCGGGGCCGTTGGCCTCGAGGTTGAGGAACTCGGCCATCGTCGCGGCGTACTCCGGCACCACGTCGATGGTGCCGCTCTCCAGCTCGGGGGCGTACAGCTCGCGGTTCTCGACCGGCTTGACCTCGACGGTGTAGCCGCCGTCCTCCAGCAGCGCCTTGTACATCTCGATCATGACTGCAGACTCGGTGAACGTCGCACCGCCCACGGTGATGGTCTCGCGAGGCGCTGCCGCGCCGCCGTCGCCCTCGCCCTCGGAGAAGGCGTCCCCGCCGCCGCCGCCGCAGGCGGACAGCACGAGCGTCAGGCCCAGGGCGCCGAGGAGCAGTCGGGAGGAGGTCATTCGGGAGGAGGTCAGTGAAGGGCGCATCGCAGGCACCGCCTTCTGTGTCCCGCGGCCGCAGCCGCGCGTGTCCGGCGGGCACGTCGTGTCGCACGCCCGCAGTGGTCGGAACCCGAGCCGCTGCCCGTGCCTTCCGCAGGCCCGGTCACGGATCGGGAACGGTCTGAACCTGCCGCACCCGGGCCATCGGGTCCAGCGCCTTCGCCAGCGTGGCGAACAGCAGCTCGGTGGCCAGCGCGAACAGCGCCACCAGGAGCGCGCCGGAGACGACGGCCGCCTGGTCCTGGGTGCCGAAGCCGAGCAGGATGATGTTGCCGAGCCCGCCTCCGGCGACGAGGGCGGCGATGGTGGCGGTGGCGATGACCTGCACCGCCGCCAGCCGGATGCCGTTGAGCAGCAGCGGGACGGCCAGCGGCAGCTCGACCTGCCGCACGATCTGCATGGGGCTCAGCCCGACGCCGCGCGCCGCCTCGACGACGTCGCGGTCGACCTCCCGCATGCCGACGTAGCCGTTGGTGAGGATCGGCGGGATCGCGAACAGCACCAGCGCGGTGACCGTCGCGGCGGGGCCGAAGCCCAGCGGGCCGATGGCGAGCAGGACCAGCACGGCGAAGGTGGGCACGGCCCGGCCGATGTTGGTCAGGTTCACCGCCAGCGGACCGCCACGGCCGACGTGGCCGAGCCACAGCGCCAGCGGCACCGCCACGGCGCAGGCGATCCCGAGTGCGGCCGCGGTCAGCCCCAGGTGCTCGACGACGCGGGTCGGGACGCCGCTCGGGCCGGTCCAGTGCTCCGGGTCGGCGAACCAGTCGACGACGTCGGTCACCGCGCTCACCGGGCGCTCCGCTGCCCTGTCACCGGGCGCTCCGCTGCCACGGCGTGACCACCCGCTGCACCCCCAGCAGCGCCAGGTCGGCGAGCACCGCCAGCGCCACGACCAGGACGGTCGCGGTCAGCACCTCGGCCTGGAACTGCGTCCGCAGCCCGGAGTAGATGAGGTTGCCCAGCCCGCCGTTGCCGAGGATCGCGCCGACGGTCGTCAGGGCGACCGTCGACACGGTGGCGATGCGCACCCCGGCGAACAGCGCCGGCAGCGCGAGCGGCAGCTGCACCCGCAGCAGCAGCGACCTCCGGCCGTAGCCGGTGCCGGTGGCCGACTCGACCACCTCGGCCGGCACCGCCTGCAGCCCGGCCAGGACGTTGCGGACCAGGATCGTCAGCGAGTAGAGCACCAGCCCGACGACCACCGTGGTCGCGGTGAGACCGGTGACCGGCAGGAGCAGCGAGAACATCGCCAGCGAGGGGATCGTGTAGAGCGCCGTCGACGTGCCGAGCACCCACGACCGCGCCCGCCGGTAGCGGAACGCGAGCACGCCGAGCGGGAGGGCGAGCAGCAGGCCGATCCCCACCGACACCACCGTCAGGACCACGTGCTGCACCGTCGCGTCCACGATCAGCTCGCTGCGGCTCGTGAGGTACTCGCCGCAGACCCAGTCGTTGCGCTGCAGGCACCCGGGCTCGGCCACGGGCCGGAGCGTACTGATGTGCGGCGCAGTGGGCAGGCCCACGCCATGACAGCGACGCTGCAGATCGAGGTCCGCTCCGCGACGGTCCTGCGCTTCGACGACGGGACGCCGGTGCGCGCGGCCTCGGCGGTCGCGGCGTACGAGGACGGCTGGCTCGTGGTGCAGGACGACGCCACGCACGGCGCGCTGTGGGCCGGCGACTCGATCACCCCCGTGCGCGTCTTCCCCCCGGTCGAGGGGCTGGACAGCTTCAGCCCTGCCGAGGGGACCAAGCACCTCAAGCCCGATCTGGAGGCGGCGCTGCCGGTGCCCGACGGGCGCGTGCTGCTGCTCGGCTCGGGGTCCACGCCGCGCCGGATGCGCGCGGCGCTGCTCGGTGCGCGCTCCGAGCCGGTGCGCACCGCCGACCTGTCACCGCTGTACGCCGCTGTCGCCGCGGCCCTCGAGCTGGACCCGGAGCTGCTGAACCTCGAGGGCGCGTGCCTGGCCGGGCCGAGTCTGCGGTGGTTCCACCGGGGCGCCGCCGACGTGCCGTCGGCCAGCGTCGACCTGCCGCTCGACGACCTGCTCGCCTGCTTCGACGCGCCGCGGGAGGTGCCGGTGGGCGGGGTGCGCAGGTACGACCTGGGCACCGTCGACGGCGTCGCGCTCGCGGTGACCGACGCGCTGGCGCTGCCCGACGGGACGGTGCTCGTCAGCGCCGCGGCCGAGGACACGCCCGATCCGTACGAGGACGGGCCGGTCACCGCCGCGGCGCTCGCGCTGCTCGACGACGACGGCGTGCGCGCGCAGGTCCGGCTGCCGGAGCTGCGCGGCGTGGTGCAGAAGGTCGAGGGGCTGGCCCCCCGCGAGGTGCGCCCCGACGGGCTCGAGGTGCTCGCGGTGGTCGACGCCGACGACCCCGAGATGCCGTCGACCGCGCTCGTCCTGGACGTCCGCCGGTGAGGCGCCGGCGCGAGGCTCGACGACGCGCGCGCAGCGGCCGTCGAGTGCCTCTCCGCCTGAGCGTGGTCATCTGACCGGCGAGCCCAGCTACCGCCACGCGCACGCGATGCAACGGCTCGGCCCAGCTCATGTCGAGCGCCCCACCACAGCGCGGGTGATCGAGGGCGTCGGACAGCCCGGGAGTGGAGCCGCCTACGACTCTCGACATCCCGCGGCCACTCTTGTCGTGCGTGCTTGACACAAAGGGCCAGATGCAGCACGGTACCTGCTTGTCTCGTCCATCCAGTACAAGAAGGTTCCGTGGCCGTCCTGCAGCGCCTGCTTCCCGTGCTCATCGTCACGGCCCTCCTGGTCGCTGCGCTGCTCCGCCGTCCACCCCTCGCGGTGCCTGATCGGCTGGGCGGTGTGGCGCGCTCCACCCGTCGATGGCGCCTGGCCGGACTGCTGTCCGGGCTCGCTGCGGCCGCGGCCTCTGCTCAGTCCGGTGCGCTGGGGCGGGGTCTGCTGCTCGCGGCGCCGCTGTTCGGCCTCTGCGTCCTGCTGGGCGTCGTAGCAGGGGAGCTCGGTGTGCGTGCGCCCGCAGGCGCCCGCCGGTCAGCGGCCCTGGAGGTGCGTCGGGCGCGGGACTACCTGTCGTGGCCGCTCACGTCGGCGGTGGGTGCAGCCACCGTGCTGCTCGGAGCGCTGATGGCCTTCACGAGCGCGATCGCGTCGGCGGACGACCTCGGCCGCGCCGGCCGGTCGCTCACTCGGACCTGCTCGGCGATCTCATCGGAGGGACGTGGCCCGTGGCCGGGGAGCTTCTACGCCTGGCCGCTCCTCGCCGTCGTCCTGATCGGTCTGGTGGTGGCGGGCATCGCGCTCGGGTCGGTGACGCGAAGGCCGCGCCAGGGGGAGGACCCCGTCCTGGACGACGCGCTGCGCCGGGAGGCGGTGACCGGTGTGGTCGCCGCAGTCGGACTGCTCGTCACCGTGCCGCTCGTGGGCGTCGGGGTGCTTGCCGCCGAAGGTCTCCTGCAGATCTGCGCCGCCCCGACGGCGTGGACGGTCGTCGGCACGCTCCTGCTCGCGGTGGTCCCGCTCGCGCTGGTCCTGGGCATCTGGTGCGCCGCCGTGCTCGCCGCCCCTGGTCGGGTGCGGCCGGTCGAGCCCGTCCGGTCGTGAGCGGCGTCCCGGCGCTGGTGGTCGACGCCGCGGACCCGACGCCGCCGTACGAGCAGCTGCGCCGTCAGCTGGCCGATCTCATCGGCGGCGGTGTGCTGGGGCCGGGGACGCGGCTGCCCCCGCTGCGACAGCTCGCCGCCGATCTCGGTCTGGCCGTCGGGACGGTCGCTCGCACCTATCGCGAGCTCGAGATCGCCGGCCTGGTCGTGTCCCGCCGCGGTGGCGGCACGAAGGTGGCGGCGGACGCGGCCCGTCGCTCGGCCGCCGACGTCGCACAGACCGTCGAGCACGCCGCTGAGGCGCTGGTGCGCGGCGCCCGGCTCCTGGGCGCGCACGACGACGCTGTCCGCGCGGCCGTCGAGCGGGCGCTGACCACGCATCCGCGTGACCCGCGCGGCGCGATCATCGAGGCTTGACGTCGGCGGAAGTCTCGAGACGTCCGTCCACCGCTGACCGGTCGCACATGCCGGGCCGCAGCGCCCGCTCTGCTTCGCGCTGACGGGCGTGGCCGCCACCTGGATCAGGTGCAGCTGTGCGCTGCACACACGCCCATCGACCTGCGAGAGCAGGACGTGTGCCGGCGGAGCCGACCGTACGCCGGACCGGCGGGTCAGCGTCCGACCAGGACTCGCCCGCCGCCACTCGACGCGGAGCCAACGCGTCGGTCGGCATCAGGTGCGCGGCCCCACGGGCGACGACACGACGATCTCGCTGGCCGGGTCGTGTCGGAGGTGCGTGGTCCCGTTCGCGACGAGGGTGGCCTTCTCCCACGGTCGCTCCCGTTGCAGGAACGGCAGTTCCTCCGCGAGCCAGTCGGCGATGTGTTGCTGCTGGGCGGCGGAGTCTCCGTCCCGCGACACCAGCCTGCGCTCCTGCTGGTCGAGGTCGCCCTGCACCCAGATCGAGGCGTCGATCCACTGCGCGAGCTCCTGCCGCAGCACCCCGGTGCCCTCCAGCCACACGACTTCGACACCCGCGGGTACCGAGATCGCGCCGGTCCTCCCGCGTTCGACCCACGGGCGCGGTCGGAACTCGACCGCCTCGCCGCGGTGCACCGGACCCAGGACGTGCTCGACCAGGAGATGACCCCAATCGAAGTACGCCTGGTGCCAAGCGACGTCGTCGGTGTGCACGACCGCAGAGTCCGGCACCAGCCGGCGCATCCGTTCGACGAGGGTCGACTTGCCCGCGCCGCCTCGCCCGTCGATGGCCACGACACGGGGACGCCCGACGACGTCGGGCGAGGTGTCGCGCAGGAGCCGCACCACGTCGAGCAGCGTCTCGACCCGCCACCCGCTCGCCTCGACCTCGCCGGGGTGCAAGCGCATGCGCCGGTCCTTCCCGCTCATCACCGCCCCTGGCCAGCAGCCTCTTCGGCCGCCGCGCACGGCGGCCGAGCGCTGCGCCTCGACGAGGGCGCCGGCTCATGCGTCGTCACAGGAGGTCGATCCGCAGCACCTGCGCCCGTCCTCCGGCGTCGCACGGGAGCACGCTCACGCGAGCGGCTCGTCCGCCGCTGCAGTCGCGGCGGCCCGCAGCTCGCGCAGCACGACGGCGTCGATGCTGCCCGGGACGTGGCGCTCCTCGTAGTTCTCCCAGCCCATCCAGTCGAACAGCCGATCGTCCAGCGGCAGCTCGTCCCGGTCGTGGCCGAGGGCGCGCAACAGCCTGTCGACCTCCTCGGCCAGCGGCCCGTCGAGCGGCGCGAGGTCGGCCGGGTCGGGACGGCCGAAGTAGAGGTCGTGCAGGTCCAGCAGCCGGGCCAGCTCGCCGACCGGCGCGGGATGGTCGTCGCTGCGCAGGTCGACGAGCACGTCGTTGCCGCCGGCGTAGCCGCCGCCCTCGGTGACGACGAGCAGACCGGCACTCTGGCGCCCACGGCGGTCCCCGCCGGCGTCGTCCCCTGCGGCGAGCGCGGCGAGCAGCCGACGTGCCAGCGGGGTGGCGTCGCCGCTGGCGACGAAGGCCTGCGACATCCGCTCGACCACCTCGGGCCCGGCCAGGCAGTTGCCCTGCGCGGTGTGGTCCGGCCCGCCCGCGCTGCCCGCCCACGCGATGCACTCCGCTCCTGTCCAGCTGGCGCTGCCGCCGGCGGCGTCGACGACCCCGAGCTGGCGGCTGTCGCGCAGGTCGTCCGGACCGGTGAGGCGGTCGACGACCTCCTGCGCGCCGACGCCCTCGGCGAGCAGCGCGAGGCCGTCCGGCAGGTAGCGCAGGTTGAGGAACGACTGCGACGCCAGCGCCCCGACGCCGGCGCGGGCTGCGGGCACGACCGCTCCGGCGGCGAGGAACTTGCTGGCCACTGCCACGCCCCAGCACGTCCCGTCAGCGCTGCGGGCCACGATCGAGAAGGTCATGGCGCCGGACGCTATCGGCTGCGCCGCGACGACCTGAGCTCAGTCGCCCGCGCGGCGCACGTCCTCCAGCGGCGTCGGCTGCTACCCGACGTCGACGATGAGCACGAAGTCAGCACCGTCCGGAAGGAGCTCACCGGTCCACGGGTCCTCGAGGTGGCCGTCGTCCTCGTCGTCGTAGCCCCGCAAGGCCTCGCCACTCGGCAGCCGAAGGACCGGCTGAGAAGGTCCTCCGGGGCGCGCGACGTGGATGTCCCGGACTCGTCCCTGCACCCGGACATCGGGCTCCAGCTCATGATGGGTCTCGCTGAGGTTCACCTCGCCGTCCGGTGCCAGGACGCGGAGGCAGCCGAGATCCACCAACTCGTTCCGCTCGATGGCGGGCCCGCAGCACGCGTGCTCCCATCCGCCTACTTCCACCACGACGTCCACCTGCTCAGGGTCCCAGCGGCAGCGCTGTGAGCAAGAAGCTGATGCGTTGGACGGGGTGCTACGCGCGTCGGTGACCACGGACCGTCGTGCCCGCCCGCTTCGCCGGTGGACGTTCGGCCGAGACAGGGCGCGCGATCGTGCCCTGCCTCTCTCGCCCGGCGAAGGATCGATGACCGCCTGCCGAAGGCCGTCCGCCGCTCAGGGCCCGGGTCCGGCGCCGACCAGGTCGTCGGGCGGATGTGGAGGCGTCTGCTGGTCGGGGTGCCAGGGGACGGTGAGGTGGTGCAGCTGGAGCTCCCCCAGGTGCCACAGGACGTGGTGCCGTCGACAGAGCAGGACGAGGTTGTCCATCGTGGTCGGGCCGCCGTCGGCGCGGGCTCGGAGGTGGTGGGCGTCGCACTGCGCCGGCGGACGGGTGCAGCCGCGTGCGACGCAGCCGAGGTCACGAGCGGCGAGGGTGCGCCGCTGGGCGGGGGTGACGCTGTCGCGCAGCGGCTCGAAGCCGCGGACCTGCCCGAGCGGGGTGAGCAGCACCCGGGTGATCCGCGCGTCGCACAGCAGGGCCTCGATGCGGCTGCGGGTCTGCGGCCCGGACCAGGCAGCCGTGGCGCAGGCCTGCTCGGCGCGGATGCCGCCGTGGCCGGGCAGGGCGGCATCGACGGTGTCGCAGAAGCTGAGCGGCTGGTGCTCCTCGCAGCGCGGCCCGCACGCGGTGCAGGCGGCCTGCTCCTGCTGCCGGGCGGCCCAGTCGGCGGGCAGGACGTAGGACAGCTGCGGACGCAGCCCCCCGGCGTCGGGCAGGGTGCCGTGCCGCAGCACCTGCTCCGACAGCTCGACCAGCGCGTCGGCGCGGCGTTGCCCGGCGGTGCGGCGGTCGTCGTCGCCGGACCGGCGCGCAAGGGGCTCCAGCGCGGTGAGGAACGCCTCGCTGTCCTCGCGGCTGAGCCGGAACCGGCCGTGCAACGACCCGTCGGACTCCCGCCGGTGCTGCAGGTAGCGCCGCTCCTGCGACCGGGACTGCTCCTGCTCGAGGGCCGGCTCGCAGTGCGTGGCGATCTGGTGCGCCACCCACCGCCCGAGCTGGTGGGGGTCCAGCTCGGCCGCCACCGTGATCAGCTGCGGCTGCGACTCGACGAGGGCGAGGTCGTCGACGGTGCCGATCAGGCGGGTGAGGACGGCGGCCTGCGCCGGGGTCAGCACCCCGTCCAGCACCGCCGCGACGACGAGCGGCAGTCGCTGCAGCAGGCGCGCGGTGCGCAGCTGCGACCCGGCCGAGCCGGGGGTGCTGTGCTGGACGTCGGCCAGCCATCCGGCGGTGCTGCGACCGCGGCCGGTGTCGTCTGCCGGCATCGTCCCTCCGGTGCGCTGCTCGAGCTGGCCGGCGGCGGTCTGGAGCCAGCCCTGCAGCCGGGACACCTGCGGCGTCACTGCGGCGATGGACTCCTGCAGCGCATCGACGCTGACCCCGTCGAACGGGACCGCGACGAGCGCGTCGACGAGCGACGGCAGCGCGGTCGCCGCTCCCGTCACGCGCTCCGCCGTCACCGTCATGCAACGAGGCTATGCCGCACCTCTGACAGTTGACTGAGTCGAAATCGGCTGTGGAGAAGCCTGTGTCGTGTGGACGACGACGTCAAGAGCGTCGGACCCGGATGCTGTCACCGCGGCGGCGGGTGCGGTCGTCGCGTCCGGAACGGGCGGAGGTGCGGTGCGTTCGATCGCGGCTCCGGCGCACGGGGCACGTCCGCTCCGCCGGGCGCAGCACACCCCTCCGCCCAGCCGGGCGCAGCACACCCGTCCTCCCGGACGCGACCCGGCGCGGGCAGGTCAGTCGTCCTGCGTGCGCGCCAGCTCCAGGGCGATCCGGCTGAGCAGCTCGCGCGGCTCGAGGTCCTGCTCCTCGGCGGCCATCGCCAGCAGCAGGGCCGACAGGTCGAGCAGCCCGTAGTAGCCCTGCGCCAGCGCCCCGACGCCGTCCTCGTCGACGAGCTGCTGGAGGTACGACCCGAGCGAGCGCGGCGTGCCCGCCTCGTCGGCCAGCAGGAAGTCGGTGAGCGCGCCGACGGCCGCCGACGCGGCGGCGCGGCGCTCCGGCGAGGTCACGGGCCCCAGGTTACGGAGCCGTGTCGGGCACCTGCGCGCCGTGAGAGGGTCGGTGCTCGGCCTCCGAGGGGAGCTCCTCCGTGCGCAAGGTCCTCGTCGCCAACCGCAGCGAGATCGCCGTCCGCGTCATGCGCGCGGCGCACGAGCAGGACCTCGCGACCGTGGGGGTGTTCACCCCGGAGGACCGCGGGGCGCTGCACCGCACCAAGGCCGGGGAGGCCTACCAGCTCGGTGAGCCGGGCCACCCCGTGCGCGGCTACCTCGACGTCGACGCGCTGATCGAGGTCGCGCTGCGCTCGGGCGCCGACGCGCTGCACCCGGGCTACGGCTTCCTGTCCGAGAGCGCGGCACTGGCCGACGCCTGCGCCGAGGCGGGGATCGTGTTCGTCGGTCCGCCCGCCGCCGTCCTGCGGCTGACCGGCGACAAGGTGACCGCGCGTCAGGCCGCCGTGGCCGCCGGCCTGCCGGTGCTGCGCGCCTCCGACCCGCTGCCCGACGGCGAGGGCGCCGCCGAGGCGGCCGAGGCGGTCGGCTTCCCGCTGTTCGTCAAGGCAGCGGCCGGCGGCGGCGGGCGTGGCCTGCGGCTGGTCCGCACACCCGGCGAGCTCGCCGACGCGGCGGCGTCCGCCAGCCGGGAGGCGGCGGCGGCCTTCGGCGACGGCACGGTCTTCCTCGAGCAGGCCGTCGAGCGGCCCCGCCACATCGAGGTGCAGGTGCTCGGCGACACGCACGGCTCGGTCGTCCACCTGCACGAGCGCGACTGCTCGGTGCAGCGCCGGCACCAGAAGGTCGTCGAGCTGGCCCCGGCGCCCGATCTGCCCGAGGCGACGCGCACGGGCCTGCACGAGGCGGCGCTCGCCTTCGCGCGGTCGGTCGGCTACGTCAACGCCGGCACGGTCGAGTTCCTGGTGGGCACCGACGGGTCGTTCACGTTCATGGAGATGAACCCCCGCATCCAGGTCGAGCACACCGTGACGGAGGAGGTCACGGGCGTCGACCTCGTCGGCTCGCAGCTCAAGATCGCCGCCGGCGCGACGCTGGCCGAGCTCGGGCTCGTCCAGGACCGCATCACCGTGCGCGGCTGCGCCGTGCAGTGCCGGATCACCACCGAGGACCCGGCCGACGACTTCCGCCCCGACACCGGCACGATCGCGAGCTACCAGTCGCCCGGCGGCCCGGGCGTCCGCCTGGACGGCGCCGTCTACGCCGGCATCGAGATCACGCCCTACTTCGACTCGCTGCTGGTCAAGCTCACCACCCGCGCGCCCGACCTGCGCACCGCCGCCAACCGGACCCGCCGGGCGCTGCGCGAGTTCCGGGTGCGGGGGGTGCGCACGAACGTCGAGTTCCTCTACCGCCTCATGGAGGACGAGGACTTCCTGTCCGGCGCGGTGCCGACCTCGTTCCTCGCCGAGCACCCCCAGCTGACCGACGCCCCGGCGGTCACCGACCGCACCACCCGGATGCTGGGTGCGCTCGCCGACGCCACCGTCAACGGCCTGAGCCGGCCCGACCGGCCGCTGCTCGACCCGCTGGCCAAGCTCCCCGACCTGCCCGACGCCCCCGCGTTGCAGGGGTCGCGCCGCCAGCTCGACGAGCTGGGGCCCGAGCGCTGGGCGCAGGCCCTGCGCGAGCGGACGTCGCTGGCCGTCACCGACACGACGCTGCGCGACGCCCACCAGTCGCTGCTGGCCACGCGCCTGCGCACCGCCGACGTCCTGAGCGCCGCGCCGGCCTTCGCCCGGCTGCTGCCCGGCCTGCTGTCGCTGGAGGCCTGGGGCGGCGCGACGTACGACGTGGCGCTGCGCTTCCTGCACGAGGACCCCTGGCAGCGCCTGGCCTCCCTGCGCGAGGCGGCGCCCGACCTGTGCCTGCAGATGCTGCTGCGCGGCCGCAACGCGGTCGGCTACACGCCCTACCCGGACCGGGTCGTGCAGGTCTTCGTCGCCGAGGCGGCCGCGACCGGCGTGGACATCTTCCGGGTCTTCGACGCGCTCAACGACCTCGAGCAGATGCGACCGGCCCTCGACGCGGTGCGCGAGGCCGGCAAGGTGGCCGAGGGGACGCTCTGCTACACCGGCGACCTGACCAGCCCGGGGGAGCGGCTCTACACGCTCGACTACTACCTGCGCCTGGCCGAGGGGCTCGTCGAGGCGGGCGCCCACGTGCTGGCGGTCAAGGACATGGCCGGGCTGCTGCGTCCTGCCGCCGCCGACCGGCTCGTGCGCGCCCTGCGCAGCCGCTTCGACCTGCCGGTGCACCTGCACACCCACGACACCACCGGCGGCCAGCTCGCCACGCTGCTCGCTGCCAGCGCCGCCGGCGTCGACGCGGTCGACGCCGCTGCCGCGCCGATGTCGGGCGGTACGAGCCAGCCCAACATGTCGGCGCTGGTCGCCGCCACCGACCACACCGAGCGCGAGACCGGCCTGTCGCTGACGGCCCTGTCGGCCCTCGAGCCGTACTGGGAGGCCGTGCGCGACCTGTACGCGCCGTTCGAGGCGGGGCTGCGGGCGCCGACGGGCACGGTCTACCGCCACGAGATCCCGGGCGGCCAGCTGACCAACCTGCGCCAGCAGGCGATCGCGGTCGGCCTCGGTGACCGCTGGGAGGACGTGCAGGAGCTCTACGCCGTCGCGAACGAGCTGCTCGGCAAGCCGATCAAGGTCACCCCGACCAGCAAGGTCGTCGGCGACCTGGCGCTGTTCCTCGCCAGCGGAGACGTCGACGTCGAGCGCCTGCGCGAGGACCCGGGGGCGTACGACCTGCCGGCCAGCGTGCTGGGCTACCTCGCCGGCGAGCTCGGCACGCCGCCCGCCGGGTTCCCCGAGCCGTTCCGCTCGCGCGCCGTGGCCGGTCGCGCCGAGGAGCTGCCCGAGGTCAGCCTGCAGTCCGACGACGACCGGGCGCTGGACGGCCCCGACCGCCGGGCGGTGCTGTCACGACTGCTGTTCCCCGGGCCGTGGAAGGACTTCGAGCAGGCGCAGGCCGAGCACGGCGACGTCTCGATGATCCCGACGGAGGCCTTCTTCTACGGGCTGCAGCCCGGCCGGACCGTCAGCGTCCGGCTCGAGGCGGGCGTGGAGGTGCTCGTCGACCTCGACACCGTGGGAGAGCTGGGCGAGGACGGCATGCGCACCCTGCATGTGCGCGTCAACGGCCAGCCGCGGCCCGTACGCGTGCGCGACAGGTCCGTGGAGGTCTCCAGCAAGGCCGCCCGCCGGGCCGACCCCGGCGACCCGCGCCAGGTCGGCGCGTCCCTGCCGGGGCTCGTCATGCCGAAGGTCGCGGCCGGTGACCGGGTCACCAAGGGACAGCCGCTCGCGGTCGTGGAGGCCATGAAGATGGAGTCGACCGTCTCCAGTCCCTCGGACGGGACGGTGCTCGAGATCGCCGTGCAATCAGGTGCCTCGGTCGAGGTCGGCGACCTGCTGGTGGTCCTCGGCGAGTGAGCCACGGGTCCGGCGACCATGTCGGCGCGCCGCGGGACCCCACGGCGTCGCTCCGCAGTGGACCGGAGCAGCCGGGGTGACTCTCGCAACCCGACCTCGGGAGGACCTTGCGACCTGAAGACCGCCGCCGGTGCTGCCGGAGCGTGGAGGCGAGGTCCACTGGTGGGCAGCTCCTCCACCGACGTCGCGCCGTTCGTGGCCGAGGTCTCCATGGTGCTGCTCGAGGGCACTCCGTACGGTGTGGCGGTCCGCACGCGGAGTCCCACGACCGGAGGTCCCCGTCCCGCATGCCGCAGCTGCCGTCGTGACCGCCGAGCCGCTCAGCCGCCTGTCGGAGGGCGCACCGGCCGTGGTGTTCCGGCTGCTGTCGCTGCTGGCCGCCGAGGCGCCGCTCGAGGACTTCCACGCCGTGCTCGCCGACCCTGCCCTGACCTCGGCGGCGGACGAGGCGAAGCCGCTGCGGGAGGCGGTCCGCGACGCGCTGCAGGTCCGCTCCCTGCTCGCGGCGCGGCGCCGGCGGGAGCAGGAGCTCAGCGCGCTCTACGAGACCGCCGGCGACCTGTCGTCGCTGCGCGACCTGGAGGCGGTCCTGCAGGCGATCGTGCGCCGGGCCCGGCAGCTGCTCGACACCGACGCGGCCTACCTCATGCTGCACGACGAGAGCCGCCAGCTGACCAGCATGCGGGTGACCGACGGCATCCGCACGGACGCCTTCAAGGCCACGCAGCTCCGGCTCGGCGCCGGTCTCGGCGGCATGGTCGCCGCGACGTGCGAGCCCTACGCCACCGCCGACTACAGCTCCGACGAGCGGCTGCAGCACCGGATCGACGACGTCGTCGCGGGCGAGGGCCTGGTGGCCATCCTCGGCGTCCCGCTGCGCCGCCGGACCTCCGTCATCGGCGTGCTGTTCGCCGCCAACCGTCGGCAGCGACCTTTCAGCCGCGACGAGACGGCCCTGCTGACCTCGCTCGCCGACCACGCCGCGATCGCCATCGAGAACGCCTCGCTGTTCGCGGACGTCCAGGCGGCGGTGGACGAGCTGCGGCAGGCCAACGCCCTGGTCCGGCGCAACAGCGAGCAGGTCGAGCGGGCGACCGCCATGCACGAGCGCCTGCACGCCGTGATGCTCCGGGGCGGGCGCCTGCGCGAGGTCGTGCACGTCGCCGAGGAGCTGCTGGGCGGCGACCTCGCCGTGCTCGACGCCTCCGGGCGGACGGTGGCCGTCGTGGGCGACGAGGCGCGCACCGAGGCGGTCGTCGAGGCGCTCACCGCCGAGCACGGGGTGCTGCCCGGCTCGGGGACCGCACCCGGTGACCGGGCCGCCCTGCGGCACACGGTGCAGTCCGACGGTCCGGCCGGCACGCCCGTCACGGTGGTCCCGGTGCGGGCGGGAGCGGAGGCGCTCGGCACCGTCGTGTTCGCCGGGCGGGTCCTCGACGACCTCGAGGTGCGCCTGCTGGAGCGGGCCGCCGTCGTGACGGCGCTGCTGCTGCTCCACGACCGCTCGCTCTCGGAGGCCGAGCAGCAGGTCCGCGGCGAGCTCGTCGACGACCTGGTCTCGACGCCGCAGCGCGACGCCACCGCGCTGCACCGCCGGGCCGCCCACCTCGGGCTCGACCTGCGCACGCCGTACGTCGTGGTCGTGGCCCGGCCTCGCGACCCGGCAGCCTGCGTGAGCGGCCTGCGGGCGGGGACGCTGCCGGGCGACGTGCGGCCAGGGCTGCACGCCCTTCACCAGGGCGATCTGGTGCTGCTCGTGCCGGCCGAGGCGGACGGGGCAGCCCCCGAGCGGGCGGCGTCCGCGGCCGCCGCGCGCCTGTCGGCGCAGCTGCGCTCGGCCGGCGGCTGCGCCTTCACCGTCGGTGCGGCCGGCCCGGCGACGGGTGTGGGCTCGGTGCCCGAGCTGCACCGCGACGCCGTCCGCTGCTGCGAGGTGCTCGTCTCCCTCGGCCGGACCGGCGAGTCGGCCAGCTCCGACGACCTCGGGGTCTACGGCCTGCTGCTCGGCGCCGGCGCGCAGGACGACGTCCGCCGCTTCGTGCGGCGCACGGTCGGGCCCGTGCTCGACTACGACCGCGACCGGGGCAGCGAGCTCGCGCGCACCCTGCTCACCTGGTACTCCTGCGGCGGCAACCTGACCCGCACGTCGGCCGAGCTGTACGTGCACGTGAACACGCTCTACCAGCGGCTCGACCGGGTGACCGCCCTGCTCGGCGACGGCTGGCGCTCCGGCGACGGGGCTCTGCAGACCCACCTGGCGCTGCAGGCGCACCGCGCGCTGGTGGACGTCCGACCCTCCGACAGCTAGTCCCTCGAACAGGAAGGCCCTCCGTCCATGGACAAGGTCGTACCGAGCGCCGCCGAGGCGGTGGCCGACGTCGTCAGCGGGTCCTCGCTGGCCGTCGGCGGCTTCGGCTTGTGCGGGGTGCCCGTCGCCCTCATCGCCGCACTGCTCGAGAGCGGGGTCGACGACCTCGAGACGGTGAGCAACAACTGCGGGGTGGACGCCTGGGGCCTCGGCATGCTGCTGACCGCCAAGCGGATCCGCCGCACGACGGGGTCGTACGTCGGGGAGAACAAGGAGTTCGAGCGGCAGTTCCTCGGCGGCGAGCTCGAGGTCGAGCTGACCCCGCAGGGGACGCTCGCCGAGCGGCTGCGCGCCGGCGGGGCCGGCATCCCGGCGTTCTTCACCCCGGCGGGCGTCGGCACGCAGGTGGCCGACGGCGGCCTGCCGCTGCGCTACGACGGCGCTGGCGGCGTCGCGCTGGCCAGCGAGCCGAAGGAGACGAGGGAGTTCGACGGGCTGACGTACGTGCTCGAGCGGGCGATCCGCACCGACTTCGCGCTCGTGCACGCCCGCTACGGCGACCGGCACGGCAACCTCGTCTACGCCAAGTCCGCGGCCAACTTCAACCCGCTGTGCGCCGCCGCCGGCCGGGTGACCATCGCGCAGGTCGAGCAGCTGGTGGAGCCGGGCGAGCTCGACCCGGCCACGGTCCACACCCCCGGGGTGTTCGTGCAGCGGGTGGTGCACGTGCCCGACCTGGACAAGCGCGTCGAGAAGCGCACCGTGCGCACCACCGACACCGCCGCTCCCGCGGCGGTCACTTCCGATGCCGCTCCCGCGGCGGCCGGCGACGAGACGAGGCCCTGAGACATGCCCCTCACCCGCGAGCAGATGGCGGCGCGCGTCGCCCGCGAGCTGTCCGACGGCTCCTACGTCAACCTCGGCATCGGCCTGCCGACCCTGGTCCCCAACCACGTGCCGGACGGGGTGCACGTCGTCCTGCAGTCGGAGAACGGCGTGCTCGGCGTCGGCCCGTACCCGCGCGAGGACGAGGTCGACCCCGACCTGATCAACGCGGGCAAGGAGACGGTGACGGTCCTGCCGGGAGCGTCCTTCTTCGACTCGGCCAGCTCGTTCTCCATGATCCGCGGCGGGCACGTCGACGTCGCGGTGCTCGGCGCCATGCAGGTGTCCGAGACGGGGGACCTCGCCAACTGGATGATCCCCGGCAAGGTGGTCAAGGGCATGGGCGGTGCGATGGACCTCGTCCACGGCGCCAAGCGGGTGCTCGTGATGATGGAGCACACCGCCCGCGGCGGCGGTCACAAGATCGTGCGGCAGTGCTCCCTGCCGATCACCGGCCTGGCCTGCGTGCAGCGCATCGTCACCGACCTGGCCGTGATCGACGTCGAGGCCTCGGGGCTGGTGCTGCGCGAGACGGCACCGGGCGTCAGCGTCGACGACGTGCGGGCCGCGACCGAGCCGGACCTCGAGGTCCGGCTCACCTGACACCAGGCCCGGGGTGGAGCTCCGCTCCATCCCGGCAGCCCCGGTTGTGGGCGTGGCGCACGTTGGTGTCCGACTCCGACAGCGGCAGCATCGGGCCGCCGCTCCCGACGTCCCGGAGGACCGTCCCATGACCGCTCCCGCTCCCGACGCCGTCGCGGGTGCCCTGGACCTGTCCGGCCGGCGGGTGGTGGTGACCGGCGGCGGCAGCGGCATCGGCGCGGCCTGCGCGGCGCGGCTGGCCTCGGCCGGCGCCGAGGTCGTCGTGCTCGACCTGTCGCAGGAGGCAGCCGAGCGCGTCGCCGCGGAGGTGGGCGGCGAGCCGCTGGTCGGCGACCTCGGCGACCCCGCGGCAGTCCACCGGCTGTGCGCGCCCGACGGCCCCGTCGCCGGCGCCGACGTGGTCGTCAACAACGCCGGGCTGCAGCACGTCTCGCCGGTGGAGGACTTCCCGCCCGAGCGCTTCTCGCTGATCCTGCGGGTGATGCTCGAGGCGCCCTTCCAGCTGGTGCGGGCGGCTCTGCCGCACATGTACGCCTCGGGCTGGGGTCGCGTCGTCAACATCTCCTCCGTGCACGGGCTGCGGGCCAGCCCGAACAAGTCGGCGTACGTCGCGGCCAAGCACGGCCTGGAGGGGCTGAGCAAGGTCATCGCCCTGGAGGGCGGTGCCCGAGGGGTCACCTCCAACACGATCTGCCCCGGCTACGTGCGGACCCCGCTGGTCGAGGGCCAGATCGCCGCCCAGGCAAGGGCTCACGGCATCGCCGAGGAGGACGTCGTGGAGACCGTGATGCTGACCGCGCCGGCGATCAAGAGGTTGATCGAGCCGTCCGAGGTCGCCGAGCTCGCGGCCTACCTGTGCTCGCCGGCGGGGTCGTTCGCCAACGGCAGCTCCTTCGTCCTGGACGGCGGGTGGTCCGCGCGCTGACCCGTTCGGGTACCGCCCGTGGAGAAGATGCGCAGTCGACACGCTCAGCGTTGGAGACTGTCTACAGTGACCCAGGTCACCACGTGTGGTCTCCTCTCCGAGGTCCGCCGTGCACCGCGCGTCCGGCCGTCCGACCCTGCGTCGCCCCCCTGTGCACGAGAGGAGCTCCACCCTTGCTCGAGGTCGAGGACCTGAGGGTCACGTACGGCGGTGCGGTCGAGGCACTGCGCGGCGTCACCCTCGCGGTGCCGGACGGCAAGGTCGTCGCCGTGCTGGGCAGCAACGGGGCCGGCAAGACCACCCTGCTGCGGGCCGTCTCGTCGGTCCTGCGGCTGCACAGGGGCAGGGTCGAGTCCGGCTCGGTGACCTTCGACGGCAAGAGCCTGCTGGGCAAGGACCCGTCGCAGGTCGTCGACCTCGGCCTGGTCCAGGTGCCCGAGGGCCGTCGGATCTTCAGCCGCCTGACCGTCGAGGAGAACCTGCGCGCCGGGGGGATGGGCGCCCGCGACAAGAGCGCGAAGAAGGCTGCGCAGCAGCGGGTCTACGACCTGTTCCCCGTGCTGGCCGAGCGCCGCACCGGGCGCGCCGGGCTCCTGTCGGGTGGTGAGCAGCAGATGCTGGCGATCGGCCGGGCGCTCATGGCCGCGCCGAAGGTGCTGCTGCTCGACGAGCCCTCGCTCGGCCTGGCGCCGCGGATCATCGGCCAGATCGGCGAGATCATCCACGAGATCAACCGGCAGGGCACCAGCGTCCTGCTCGTGGAGCAGAACGCCACGATGGCGCTCGAGGTCGCCGACCTCGCCTACGTCCTCGACGTGGGGGAGGTGTCGCTGCAGGGCGACGCCAAGGAGCTCGCCGCCACCGACGAGGTGCAGAAGCTCTACCTCGGTCACGGCAGCGACGCCGACGAGGTGCACGCCGTCGTCAGCACCGGCAAGACGCTGAGCAGGTGGACGGCGTGAGCGTCCGGGTGGAGCGGGGCGCCGGCCCCACGGCTGCGGGGGACCGCGGCATCCCGCCGCTCGTGGTCCGCGACGTCACCGTGCAGTTCGGCGCCCTCAAGGCGCTGTCGGAGGTGTCCTTCACGGTCGAGCCCGGCACGATCCACGCGATCATCGGCCCGAACGGCGCGGGCAAGAGCACCATGTTCAACGTCCTGTCCGGCGTCTACAAGGCCACCGCCGGCGACGTGCGCTTCGGCGACGCGGTGCTCACCACCCTGCGACCGCACCAGATCGCCAAGCTGCGCGTGGCCCGCGCGTTCCAGAACATCGCGCTGTCCGGCACCCAGACGGTCGCCGAGAACCTCATGCTCGGCCGTCACCACCTGACCGCCGCCGGCTTCCTGTCCGCCGGGCTCCGCCTGCCCAAGGCGACGAAGGAGGGCCGGCTGCACGGGCAGCGGGTCCGGGAGATCGCCGAGTTCCTCGAGCTCGGCGACAAGCTCGAGACGCCGGTCGGCGTCCTGTCGTACGGCGACCAGAAGCGCGTCGAGGTCGCCCGGGCGCTGTGCACCGAGCCCGACCTGCTGCTGCTCGACGAGCCGGTGGCCGGCATGAACGCCGAGGAGACCCGCCGCATGGCGGCCGCCGTCCTCGAGATCCGCTCCGCGCTGGGGATCTCCGTCGTCCTGGTCGAGCACGACATGGGCATGGTGATGGGCATCGCCGACCGCATCACCGTGCTCGACTTCGGCCGCCGCATCGCCGACGGCACCCCCGAGCAGGTCCAGTCCGACCCCGAGGTCATCCGGGCCTACCTCGGCAGCGGCGACGACACCGAGGAGTCCTCTGCATGACCCTGTTCCTGTCCCTGCTGCTCAACGGGCTGTCGCTCGGCGCGCTCTACGCGCTGATCGCGCTCGGCTTCAGCGTCATCTTCAAGGCCTCCGAGGTCGTGAGCTTCATGCACGGCTCGCTGCTGCTGTTCGGCGCCTACACGACCGCCCGGCTGGCCGCCGACCTGCCGTTCGGCGTGGCGGTGCTGCTCGGCATCGGCCTGACCGCCGGGGTCGGCCTGCTCGTGGAGCGGCTGCTCATCAACCGGCTGCGCGGCAGCTCGGTCATCAGCCTGGCGATCCTCACCATCGGCGTCGACATCATCCTGGTCACCGAGCTGACCCGCCGGATCGGCTCCGACATCCTCAACATGCCGGCGCCGTGGGGCGGTGACGTCATCCGCATCGGCGACGTCGGCATCACCACCAACCGCGCCTACGCGATGCTCGTCGCCGCCGTCCTGATCGCGCTGTTCTTCGCGGCCTTCCGCTTCTCCGACTGGGGGGTGGCGATGCGCGCCAACGCCGAGGACGGCGAGACCGCCGCGCTCATGGGCATCAAGCCCGGCCGGGTCTCCGCCCTCGCCTGGGTCGTCGGGGCGGGCCTGGCGGCCGTCGCCGGCCTGTTCCTCGTCGGCTCACCGACCCCGGGGGTCGCGCCGGGCATCCAGGCGGTGGCGCTGCGGGCCTTCCCCGCCGCGATCCTCGGCGGGCTCGACAGCACCGGCGGGGCGCTCGTGGGGGGCCTGATCATCGGCCTGGCCGAGTCGTTCGCCTCCGGTTACCAGGACCAGATCCTGTTCCTCGGCCGCGGGTTCGGAGACGTCGTCCCGTACGTCGTCATGATCCTGGTGCTGCTGGTCCGCCCGTCCGGCCTGTTCGGCACCCGGGAGCTGACCCGTGTCTGACACCGCGACCCGCACGCTCGGCGACGAGATCGTCGCCACGCCGATGGCCCCGGCCTCCGGCCGCGCCAAGCTCCTCAAGATGCTCGTCCCGCTGGTCGCCTTCGCCGCGATGCTGGCCGTGCCGATCTTCGTCGAGCCGTTCTGGACCCAGGTCGGCTTCGGGGTGTTCGCCGCCGCGATCGGCGCGATCGGGCTGAACCTGCTCGTCGGGACGACCGGCCAGCTGTCGCTCGCGCACGCCTTCTTCCTGGCGGTCGGCGCGGCCACCTACTGCTACGTCTCCGGCGAGAGCGGCGGCACCGCCACCGAGGTCGGCGGCCTCGGCCTGCCTCCGGTCGTGGGGATGCTCTGCGGCGTCGCGCTCGCCGGCCTCGCCGGGCTGCTGTTCAGCCCGATCGCGGCCCGGCTGCGCGGCATCTACCTCGGCGTCGCCTCCCTGGGGCTGGTCTTCATCGGCCAGCACCTGATGAACACGCTGGAGGAGGTCACGGGCGGCTTCAACGGCCGCGCCACCCCGATCTTCGCCGTCCCCGGGTTCAGCTTCGGCAGCAGCGACCCCGACCTGTTCGTGCTCGGGATCCCCTTCGGGGAGGCCGAGCGCGAGTGGTACCTCGGGCTGTTCCTGCTGGCCGCGGCCTGGTGGTTCGCGCACAACCTGCTGCGCAGCCGTCCGGGGCGGGCGCTGCAGACGCTGCGCGACTCCGAGACGGCCGCCGCCGTCATGGGCGTCAACGTGCAGGCCTACAAGGCGCGGGTGTTCCTCCTCAGCTCGATGTACGCCGGCCTGGCCGGGGTGCTGGTCGCCCTGTCGATCGGCGCCATCGCCCCGGAGTCGTTCACCCTCGAGGTCTCGGTCCTGTACCTCGCGATGATCGTGCTCGGCGGCCTCGGCTCGGTCGGCGGCGCCGTCGCCGGCGCAGCCTTCGTCTCGGCGCTGCCGGTGATCTTCCAGCGCTACGCCGACGTCCTTCCGCTGTTGTCACAACCTGGTCAAGGTGGGCTCTCCGCACCCCAGGGGGCCCGCATACTGTTCGGCCTCACCATCATCGCCGTCGTGCTCTTCCAGCCGGCCGGGCTCGCCGGCCTGGCGCGCCGCCGGCCTCGCCGTCCTGCCCGCACCACCTCTGTCGCACCGTCCACCGCACCAGCACAAGGGAGCACTCCATGAACCTCGGCAAGCGCACCGGCGTCCTCGCCATGGCCGCCGTCCTTGCCGCAGCCTCCGGCTGCAGCACCCGCGCCTCCGACGGCGGCGGCTCGGACGCCGCCGCCGAGGGGGAGGTCAAGACCGACGTGGGCATCAACGGCACCGAGATCACCCTGGGCGTCCTCACCGACCTGACCGGCGTCTTCGCCGCCCTCGGCACCGACATCACCAACGCCAACACCCTCTACTGGGAGAAGCAGAACGCAGGCGACAAGATCTGCGGGGAGTACACCGTCAAGCTCGACGTCAAGGACACCGGCTACGTGCCGCAGCAGGGCGTGCAGCTCTACTCCGGCATGAAGAGCAACGTCCTCGCGATGCAGCAGACGATCGGCTCGCCGATCAACACCGCCCTCGAGGCGACCTACGAGGCCGACAAGATCACGAACCTGCCGTCGGCGTGGGCCCGCAACCTGACCAAGCTCGAGGGCAACACCGTCGTGGGCGCCGTCTACGACGTCGAGATGTACAACGGCCTGCAGTACGCCCTGGACAACCAGATGATCAAGGCCGGCGACAAGCTCGGCCACATCTACTTCGAGGGCGAGTACGGCGCGAACGGCCTGGCCGGCTCCAAGGCGTTCGCCGCCGCCAACGACATGACCGTGGTCGAGCAGAAGATCAAGCCGACCGACCAGGACATGAGCTCGCAGATCACGAGCTTCAAGAGCCAGGGCGTCAACGCCATCGTCCTGACCGTGGCACCGGGCCAGACCGGCTCGGTCGGCGCGGTCGCGGCCGCCACGGGCCTCGACGTCCCGATCATCGGCAGCAACCCGGTCTTCTCGCCGGCGCTGCTCAAGAGCCCGGCCGCCGAGCAGCTCAAGAAGCGGCTGATCGTGGCTTCGCCGGTCAACGCCTTCGACGCCCACCCCGACCTGCTCGAGGAGTACCTCGGCAAGTACCCCGACGCGACCCCGAGCCTGGGCGTGGTGTTCGGCACCGCCATGTCGGAGGTCATGAAGCAGATCCTCGACACCGCCTGCGAGAACGGCGACCTGACCCGCGACGGGCTGCTCGAGGCCAAGAAGGAGCTGAGCGACGTCGACACGGGCAACCTGGTGGTCCCGCTCGACCTGTCGGTCGGCGTCGACAAGAGCCCGAGCCGCGAGAGCTTCATCCTGCAGCCGGCCGACGTCCCCGGCGGCGCGAAGCTGCTGCAGGAGGAGACCGTCGAGGCCGACGCCGCCGACCTGACCTAGTCCCCGGCCCAGCGCCGGACCGCACGACGAAGGCCCCCTCCCCTTCCGGGAGGGGGCCTTCGTGCTGCCGCCCGCACAGCGGGACCTGCGGCAGCGGAGCCGGTGGTCGCTCAGCCGCAGCTCAGCGTCGGACGGCGGCAGGACGAGCGATCGTGAACAGGTCGACCAGCCGGCCGGAGTGGTCGATCGCCCGGCCGACCAGCCGGTCGTCGTGGACCAGCAGGTCCAGGAAGTGCAGCGTCGACGAGCTGACGGCGGTGAAGTCCTCGCGGCCCGTGGGGCGCAGCTTGGCGCCCGCGCCGGACACGACGTACGTGACGCCGTGGAGGACCCGCGACCGCTGGTAGTCGTGGTCGTGCCCGGCCAGGACCAGCGGGACGCCGTACTGCTCGAACAGCGGGACCCATCGGCGCCGCACGTCCTCGTCCGACCCGTGCCGTCCGGCGGAGAAGGGGGGGTGGTGCATGGCGACGACCGTCCAGGTGCCGGCACGCGAGGCGGCGGCCAGCCTCCTGCGCAGCCACTGCGTCTGCGCGGCCTCGTCGACCCGGTTCGAGTCGAGGACGACGACCTGCACCGGCCCGACCTCGGCCGCGTACCACGGGCTCGTCCGGCCGAGGGCGCGCAGGATCTGCTCCTGCTCCCCGCTGTGGTGGTCGTGGTTGCCCAGCACCGGCACCAGCTGCGCGCCCTCGTCCAGGACGGGGGCGAACGGCTCGAGGACGACGTCGTCGACCAGCTCGACCTCGCCGTCCTCGTAGACCAGGTCGCCCAGCAGGACCAGTGCGTCGTACGGGCGGCCGCGGCCCTCGAGGGCCATCCGCCGCGCGGTGCGGTGCTGCGCCGCTCCGCCGGTGCCCGTGTCGCCGGCCACCGCGAGCCGTGCCCGGGGGTTGCCCTGCACCGGCGGGACCGGGGCGGACGCGACCGCGGACGGCGCCTCGTCGGCGAACCACGCGGGAACACCCGGAGCCCCCGCTGCTGCGGCGACCGCCGTGGCGCCTGCGGCTGCCGCCAGGGCGAGGGCCAGCAGGAGGTGACGGGCACGGTGCGGAGCGACGCCCACGACCCTCGACCTCCTGCCGTCCCTGCCTCGCGCCTGTGCCCGTCCGGGCGGTCCTCGGCCGACCGGGACGAGGCACCGGCTGGGGTGCGGGCACCCGGATCGTCTCGTCACATCAGCCCTGTGTCATCGGGTGACCGCGGCTGGTGGACGACCTCCGACGGATCCGGTCGTCCGCGGGAGCAATGCGAGCGAACGCCGGTGGGAACGGGCGGACCGCTCCTACGCTGCCCCCATGGCCGCCGCGGGCATGCCGCGCAGCCGGACCTCCTCCGGTCCGGTCGTACGCGACGGCCTGCTCGTGCTCGGGGTCGCGGCGCTGGGAACGTGGGGCCTGCACGGCGGTGCAGACGCCACCGCAGCCGTCACGGGGTCGCTGGACCACCCGGCGCACGTCGTGGTCCTGCTCCTCGGAGCCGGTGCGCTGTCGGTGGTGTGGGGCCGTCGGGCGCCGGTCGCCGTCCTGGCCGCCATCGGCCTCGCCCTGGTCGGCCACGAGCTGGTGGCCGTCGTCAGGGCACCGGTGCAGCTGGTCGTCCTCATCGCGCTGTGCGCGCTGGCCGGCGCCTGCCCGCCGAGGTTCTCGGCGCGAGCGGCCCTGGCGCTGGCCGCCACCGTCGCCGTCGGAGCACTCGTCCTGGAGGGCCTGGAGCACGAGCTCCCCGACGTCGCGCTGCTGACGGTCGTGGCGTGGACGCTCGGCTCCTGCAGCCGCAGGGCACGCGACCGGTCGCTCGCGCTCGCCCGGGACGGCGAGCTCCTGCGGCGCGAGCACGAGTCGCGCACCGCCCTCGCGCTCGAGCAGGAGCGCGCACGCATCGCCCGGGAGCTGCACGACGTCGTCGCGCACCACGTCTGCATGATCGTCGCCCAGGCGCGTGCCGGTCAGGTCGTCCTGGACCAGGACCCCGAGACGGTGCGCGAGGCGCTGCGCTCCATGGAGGGGACCGGACGCGAGGCGCTGACCGAGCTGCGCCGGATGCTCGACCTGCTGCGCCCGACGCCGGAGGAGCCGGCGGGGTGGCCGCAGCCGGGGCTGGACCAGCTCCCCGCGCTGGTCGGCTCGCTGGTCGGGGCCGGACTTCCGGTCGGCCTGCAGGTCGCAGGAACGCCCCGACGGCTCTCCCCGGGCATCGAGCTGGCCGCCTACCGCATCGTGCAGGAGTCCTTGACCAACGCCCTCCGGCACGGGGAGCGGACGGGCACCTCGGTCCGGCTGACCTTCGACGAGGACGTGCTCGCGGTCCGGGTCGAGGACGCCGGTACGGGCGCGCCGCCCGCCGGAGCGCCCGGGCGGGGCCTGGTGGGGATGCGGCAGCGCGCGGAGCTGGTCGGGGGATCGCTGCAGGCCGGCCCGGCTGCGGAGGGCGGCTTCCTGGTGTGCGCACGGCTGCCGACGGACCGGGCCGCGTGACCGCCCGCGTCCTGATCGCCGACGACCAGCCGCTCATGCGGGCGGCCCTGGGAGTGGCCCTGGCCGCCGAGCCCGACATCGAGGTGGTCGGCGAGGCGCCGGACGGTCGGCAGGCCGTGCAGCTCGCCGCCCGGCTGCGACCCGACGTCGTGGTGATGGACCTGCGCATGCCGGTCATGGACGGGATCATGGCCACCCGCGCCCTGCAGACGGCTCCCGAGCCGCGGCCCCGCGTGCTGGTCCTCACGACGTTCGACCTCGACGAGTACGTCGTCGAGGCGCTGCGTGCGGGCGCCAGCGGGTTCCTGCTCAAGGACGCCACCTCCCAGGAGCTGGTCGCGGCCGTGCGCGTGGTCGCACAGGGCGACGCCGTCCTGGCGCCCTCGGTGACGCGCCGGCTGCTCGAGCGGTACGCCCACCGGCTGCCGGCGGCGGCGCAGGAGCTGTCGCCCCTGCTGGCGACGCTCACCCCTCGCGAGCTCGAGGTGCTGGCGCTCGTCGCCCGCGGCTCGACCAACGCCCAGATCGGCGAGGTGCTGCACGTCGCCTCCAGCAGCGTCAAGACGCACGTCAGCCACCTGCTGGCCAAGCTGGGGCTCGCCGACCGGGTGCAGCTGGTGGTGTTCGCGTACGAGAACGGCGTGGTGAACGCGGGCTCGCTCTGAGGGTCGGCCCGTCCGGGGGGAGGGGGCTGGGGCCGCGCGGTCGAGGGCGGGCCGCTGTCAGACGGCGCCATGCGCACGCGTCGATCGAGCGCGCCCGGGCGGGCCGCGCCGGCCACAGGCGCCGTGGCCCGCGGCCCGGCTGACCGTCCTGCACACGAGGTGATCCACGGCGGCACTGCGTACGGCCGCCCCCGAGCGGACGCCGGGGCGCCCGCGATCAGCTCGTGTGCAGACCTGCCGGCGCGGGGAGGGTGAGGGGCCTGGCGCTGTCAGCCGTCGAGCAGCAGCACGACCGAGACCACCACGCCGTACAGCACGACCCCGGCGCGCAGCAGTGCCGACGGGATGCGGCTGGCGAGCCGCGCGCCCAGGAAGCCGCCCGCGAGCGAGGTCACGGCGATGACCAGCACCGCCTCCCACGCGACCGGGCCGAACACGCCGAACGCCACCAGCGCGACCGTGTTGATCACCAGCGACTGGACGTTCTTCAGGGCGTTGACGCGCCGCAGGGGCTCGGCCAGGAAGATCCCGAGGACACCGAGCAGCAGGACGCCCAGGCCCGCACCGAAGTAGGCGCCGTACACCGCGGCGAGCAGGACGCTGAGCAGCAGCACGGGCGAGTGGTCCGACGCGCGTGCCCCCTGGCGTGCCTGGACCTTGCGGGCCAGCCACGGCTGGGCGAGCAGCAGCGCGCAGGCCAGCAGGATGAGGTAGGGCACGACCGCGGAGAAGACCTCGCTCGGGGTGGTGAGCAGCAGCACCGCCCCGCCGACGCCGCCGAGCACGCTGATCGCGCCGAGCACGCGGGCGCGCAGGCCCTGGCCCTCCAGCTCCTTCGTGCCGCCGGCGACGCTGCCGGCGTAGCCCGGGAACAGCGCCACCGTGTTGGTGACGTTGGCGGTCACCGGCGGGTAGCCGGCGGCCAGCAGCGCCGGGAACGAGATGAGCGATCCGCCGCCGGCGACGGCGTTGACGCCGCCCGCCAGCAGGCCGGCGCCGGCCAGCAGGGCGACGGTGCCCGGGGTCATCGGCCGACCGCGTAGCCCTGCATGCCGCGCGGGTTGGCCGCTCCCCGCAGGAACCCGGTGGCGGCGTCCCTGCCCACCGCCGACAGCCGGCCCTGCGTCCAGTCGCCGCCGACCTGCACGTCGTGGCCCCGAGCGCGCAACCCCTCGACGACCTCGCGCGGGAGCCGGCCCTCGACGACCAGCCGGCCGGGCGTGGCCTGCCGCGGGTAGAACGAGCTCGGGAAGTGCTCGGTGGAGAACATCGGCGCGTCGATCGCGGCCTGCAGGTCCAGCCCGGTGTGCAGGCAGGTGAGCAGGTAGGCCAGCGACCACTGGTCCTGCTGGTCACCCCCGGGCGTCCCGAAGGCGAGCCACGGCCGGCCGTCGCGGGTGACCATCGACGGGGTCAGCGTCGTGCGCGGCCGGACCCCGCCGGCCATCGAGGAGGCCAGGCCGGGTTCGAGCCACAGCATCTGTGCCCGCGAGCCGAGGCAGAAGCCGAGCTCGGGGATGGTCGGCGAGCTCTGCAGCCACCCGCCGCTCGGCGTGGCCGAGACCATCCGGCCGTCCCGGTCGACGACGTCGACGTGGCAGGTGTCGCCCCGGGTGCTCCCGTCGCCGAGGACCGTCGGCTCCCCGGCGCCGTCGGAGGTGACCGCGGGCCGTGCGCCCCCGGGGCTGGCGCCGGCGGGAAGCCGGGGCGTGCGGCCGCCGGGGCTGCCCGGCCGCAGGTCGTACGACGCCGTCTCGCTGATCAGGGCGCGGCGCTCCGCGGCGTACTCCGACGACAGCAGCGCCTCGACCGGCACGTCCACGTGGTCGGGGTCGCCGTACCACGCCTCCCGGTCGGCGAAGGCGAGCTTGGCCGACTCGACGACCGTGTGCACCCAGTCGACCGACAGGTGTCCCATGCCGGCAAGGTCGACGCCGGACAGCACCTGCAGCTGCTGCAGCATGACCGGGCCCTGACCCCACGGGCCGGTCTTGTGCACGGTCACACCGGCGTGGTCCAGCGACAGAGGCGGCTCGACGGTCGGCTCCCACCGCGCGAGGTCGTCGCCGTCGAGCAGACCGCGGTGGCGGCGCCCGGAGGTGTCCAGCACCTCTGACGTCGTCGCGAACCGCGCGATCGCCTCGGCGACGAAGCCCCGGTAGAAGGCGTCGCGGGCGGCGGCGATCTGCTGCTCGCGACCGGAGCCCGCCGCCTCGGCCTCCTCCACCACGCGCCGGTAGGTCGCGGCGAGCACCGGGTTGCGCCAGCGCTCGCCGGCGGCGGGCGCGCTGCTGCCGGCGAGCCAGGTCTGCGCGGAGGTCGGCCACTCGTCGCGGAACATCTGCTCGACCGTGCGGATCGTCGCCGCGGTGCCGGGCAGCACCGGGTAGCCGTCCTCGGCGTAGGAGATCGCCGGCTCGAGGACGTCGCGCAGCGACCAGGTGCCCTCCCGCTCGAGCAGCAGCGTCCACGCGCCGAAGGCCCCTGGTACGACGGCGGCCAGCAGGCCGGTGCCGGGGACGAGGTCCAGGCCCAGGCCCAGGTAGTGCTCGAGGCTCGCGGCGCCGGGGGTGGGACCCTGCCCGCAGTAGACGTCGACCGAGCCGGACGGCGCCGCGAACAGGATCGGCACGTCACCGCCCGGGCCGTTCAGGTGCGGCTCCACGACCTGCAGCACGAAGCCGGTGGCGACCGCCGCGTCGACCGCGTTGCCGCCGCGCTCGAGCACGGCCATGCCGGTCGCGCTGGCCAGCCAGTGGGTGGAGGCGACCATGCCGTGGGTGCCGATCAGCTCCGGGCGGGTGGTGAACACGTGCGGACTCCTCGCCCGTCGGGGTGCGGCGGCAGGTCCGCCAGGGATGGGTGCGTGCAGGGACGGACGTCAGGCGGGGCGTCGGGCTCCGGTCTGCAGCCCCGCGCCCGCCTCGGCGCCCTGCGCGGCTGCGGCGGCTGCGATGTCGGGGGCGCCGGTCTCCCGGTCGACGAGGTGGCAGGCGACGAGGTGGTCGGGTTCGGTGACGCCGACCAGCGGCGGCACCTCGACCGTGCAGCGCTCGACGGCGACGGGGCACCGCGTGTGGAACGGGCAGCCCGACGGCGGGTCGAGCGGGCTCGGGAGGTCGCCGCGCAGGACGACGCGCGTGCGCTCCCGCTGGGCGACGGGGTCGGGCACGGGCGCGGCGGTGAGCAGCGACTGCGTGTAGGGCATCTGCGGGTCGCGGAAGAGCTTCTCGCGTGACGTCCGCTCCACGATCTTGCCGAGGTACATGACCGCGATCGCGTCGCTGATGTACTCCACGACCGACAGGTCGTGGGTGATGAACAGGCAGGAGAAGCCGAGGTCGCGCTGCAGGTCGGTGATCAGGTTGAGGATCGAGGCCTGCACGCTGACGTCGAGCGCCGACACCGGCTCGTCGGCGATGACCAGGCTCGGCTCGAGGGCCAGGGCCCGGGCCAGGCCGACCCGCTGGCGCTGACCGCCCGACATCTCGTGGGGGAAGCGGTCACGCAGCTCGGAGCGCAGACCGCACTTCTCGAGCATCTCGTCGACCCGCTCGTCCAGCGCCGCCCCCTTGGCCGTCCCGTGCAGCCGCATCGGCTCGGCGACGATCTGCCCGATCGTCATGCGGGGGTTGAGCGAGGAGTACGGGTCCTGGAAGACGATGTGCACCTGCCGCCGCAGCGGGCGCATCGCCCGTCGCGAGAGGGACGAGATCTCCGTCCCCAGCAGCTTGATGCTGCCGGACGTCGGCTCGACCAGCCGTGTGACGCAGCGCCCGACCGTCGACTTGCCGCTGCCGGACTCGCCGACCAGGCCGAGGATCTCGCCGGGCCCGATCGTGAACGAGACCCCGTCGACCGCCCGCACGACGCCCGAGCCGCTGCGGAAGCCCGAGCCGGTCGAGAAGTGCTTGACGAGGTCGGTCACCTCGAGCACGGGGGCGTCCGTGCGGGGACTGGTCACTCGTCCTCCCCGGGGTGGAAGCAGGCGGCGGGATGGTGTGGACGGGTCGGCTCGAGCGGGGGCCGCCGGCTGACGCAGACCTCCGTCGAGCGGGGGCAGCGCGGGGCGAAGACGCACTCGTCCGGATCGGAGCGCAGCGACGGCACGAGCCCGGGGATCTCGCGCAGCCGGCGACCGGCGACGAGCTCCACGCCCTTCTCGCGGTGCGGGACCGCGCCCAGGAGCCCGTTGGTGTAGGGGTGCTGCGGGTGGGCGAACAGCTCGTGCACCTCGGCCTGCTCGACCGGCCGGCCCGCGTACATCACGACCACCCGGTCGGCGAGGTCGGCGACGACGCCGAGGTCGTGGGTGATGAGGATGATCGCCGTGCCCAGCTCGTCGCGCAGGCCCCGCAGGATGTCGAGGACGCCGGCCTGGATGGTCACGTCGAGCGCTGTGGTCGGCTCGTCGGCCACGAGCACCTTCGGCCCGCAGGCGACGGCGATGGCGATCATCACGCGCTGGCGCATGCCGCCGGACATCTGGTGGGGGTACTCGTCCACGCGCCGCTCCGGAGCGGGGATGCGGACCAGGCGCAGCAGGTCCACGGCGCGTTCGTGGGCGGCCTTCTTCGACAGGCCCTCGTGGCGCTGCAGGACCTCGCGGATCTGCTTGCCGACGGTGAACGCCGGGTTGAGGCTGCTCATCGGCTCCTGGAAGACGAAGCTGATCTCCTTGCCGCGGACGGCGCGCAGCTCCTTGGCGCTCAGCCCGAGCAGGTCGCGGCCCTGCAGCAGGATGCGACCGTCGACGGTGGCGTTGGGCGAGAGCAGACCCGGCACCGACATCGCCGTGACCGACTTCCCGCAGCCGGACTCGCCCACCAGGGCCAGGATCTCGCCGGCGGCGAGGTCGAAGGAGACGCCGTTGACGGCGTGCACCGGGCCGTCCTCCGTGGAGAAGCGGATGTGCAGGTCCTGCACGCTCAGCAGCGCGTCGCTCGCGGGCCCGGTCGGCACGCGCTCCGACACCGTCGTCGTCATCGCTCCGCCTTGGGGTCCAGGGTGTCGCGCAGCCCGTCACCGACGAGGTTGAACGACAGGGCGGCCAGGGCGATGGCGACCCCCGGCCACACCGCCAGGAGCGGGGCCTGCGACAGGAAGCCCTGCGCGGCCGAGAGCATCGTCCCCCAGGAGGGGGTCGGCGGCTGGACGCCGAGACCCAGGAACGACAGGACCGACTCGCCGATGATCGCCTCGGGGATGGTGACCGTCGCCTGCACGAGCAGCGGGCTGATCGCGTTCGGCAGGATGTAGCGGCTCAGGATGCGCGTGTCGCCGGCGCCGTCGGCGACGGCTCCGGCGACGTAGTCCTGCTCGCGCAGGCCGAGCACCTCGCCGCGGGTGACGCGGATGAAGCTCGGCAGCGCGCTGATGCCCAGGGCGATGACGACGTTGCGCAGGGACGGCCCGAGGATCGCCGCCAGCCCGACCGCGAGGATGAGGAACGGGAAGGCCAGCAGCAGGTCGGTCAGCCGGCTGATCACCAGGTCGGCCCAGCCCCGGTAGTAGCCGGCGATCAGCCCGAGCGGGACGCCGACGGCCATCGCGAGCAGCGTCGCCATGACACCGGCCTGCATCGAGACGCGGGCGCCGTACGCGATGCGGGCGAGCGTGTCGCGGCCGAGGTCGTCGGTGCCGAGCGGGTGCGCCGCCGACGGGCCCTGCAGGACCGCGCTGAAGTCGTTGCGCCCTGGGTCGCCGAACAGCGGGGCCGCCAGGGCCAGCGCCAGGATCAGCACCAGCACGACCAGCCCGAACACCGACAGGCGCCGGCGGAAGAAGCGCTTGACGAGCCGTCGGCTGCGGCGCTGCCGCGGCGGCGGCACGGCCAGTGCGGGGCCCGGCTGCGACATCGGTGCAGCGGCTGTGGTCACGAGGCGCCTCCGCTGACCCGGATCCGCGGGTTGAGGAAGGAGTAGGTCAGGTCGACGAGCAGGTTCACGAACACGTAGCCGAAGACGGTGACGAGGGCGACGCCCTGGATGACCGGGTAGTCGCGGGTGAAGACGCCGTCGACGATGAGCTTGCCGAAGCCGGGGATGACGAAGATCTGCTCGGTGATGACGGCGCCGGAGATGAGCGCCCCGAGCTGCAGGCCCAGCACCGTCACGACGGTGACGAGGCTGTTGCGCAGGGCGTGCACGAGCACGACCGAGCGCTCGGACAGTCCCTTCGACCGCGCGGTGCGGACGTAGTCGGCCGACATCGTCTCGAGCATCGCGGAGCGCATCTGCCGCATGAGCACCGCCGACAGGCCCGTCCCCAGCACGATCGCGGGCAGCAGCATGCGCTGCAGGTTGCCCAGCGGGTCCTCGAGGAACGGGACGTAGCCCGAGGCGGGCAGCAGCCCCCACTGCACCGACACCAGCAGGATCAGCACGAGCCCGAGCCAGAAGTTGGGGATCGACAGGCCGAGCAGCCCGAAGGCGTTGCTGGCGTTGTCGACCCACGAGCCCCGGCGCAGGGCGGCCAGGATGCCGGCGGGTATGCCGATCAGCAGGCCGACGGCCAGCGACAGCAGGGCCAGCTCGAGCGTGACCGGGAGCCGCTCGAGGATGATGTCGGTGACGTCCAGCCCGGTGCGGGTGGAGAAGCCGAGATCACCCTGGAGCGAGTTGCCCAGGTAGCGCACGTACTGCACGGGGACGGGGTCGTTCAGCCCGTACTTCTCCCGGATCTGCTCGAGCGCAGCCGGGTCGCGCTCCTCGCCCGCGAGGGCGAGGGCCGCGTCACCGGGCAGCGCCCGGACCCCGACGAACACCACGATGCTGGCCAGCAGCAGGACGAGCGCCGACGTCCCGACGCGGCGGAGCAGGTACGACGCCATGCGGTCCTCCTCCTCGGGCGCAGGGCCGCTACTGGGCGAGCCCGGCGGTCTTCAGGCGCGGCAGGCCGTCGGCGTAGTACTCGACGCCGACGACGTCCGGGCCGGTGGCGAGGTAGTTGACCGGGTGGTAGAGGTAGATGATCGGCCGCAGCTCGGCCTCCTTCTCCAGCACCTGCGTGTAGAGCGCCGCGCGCTCCTGCTCGTCCTCGACCAGCCGCGCCTCGTCCAGCATCGCGTCGATCTCCGGGTCGGAGGTCCCGCTGATGTTCAGCGGGGCGCCGGTGTGGAGGAAGTTGTAGATGTTGCCGTCGGGGTCGATGCGGCCGGACCACCCGACCTGGAAGACCTCGAAGTCGCCGGCGTCGCTCGCGTCGAGCGCGCTGGCGAACTCCGTGGAGGCCACCTCCACCTCGAAGCCGGCCTCCTTGGCCTGCGACTGGATGACCTGCCCCAGGCGCAGGTTCTCCGGGCTGGTGCCGATCGTGAGCTTCACCGGCACGGGGGTCGCCTCGCCGGACTCCTCGATGAGCGACTTCGCCTTCTCGACGTCGCGCTCGGTGCACTCGACGTCCTCGTCGTGGAACGGGCTGGCCGGCGGCAGGGGCGTGCAGCCGGGCACGTTCTTGCCGGCGAAGACCACCTGGTTGATCGTCTCCCGGTCGAGCGAGAGCTCGAAGGCCTCGCGCAGCTCGGGGGAGCGGCCGAGCGGGGTGTCGACCTCGCCGACCGGCTGGCCGATGCCCTTGACGTTGCCGATGTTGATGCTGATGCCCTGGTAGCCGAGCGAGTCCTGCCCGATGAGCTTGACGGCCGGGTCCTTCTCGAGCGTCGCGACGTCGGTGGCCGCGATGCGCTCGGCGATCTGGACGTCGCCGGACTTCACGTTGGCCTGGCGCACGTTGCCGTCGGTGATGACCCGGTAGGTGATGCCGTCGGCCTTGACCTGGTCGGCGTCGTAGTAGTCCGGCGCCTTCTCCAGGACGATCTCGCTGCCCGCGGTGCGGCTGACGAACGAGAACGGACCCACGCAGACGGGGTCGGTGCCGAACTTGTCGCCGAGCGCCTGCAGCTGCTTCGGCGACATGACCATGCCGGCGCGGTCGGCGAGCTGGGCGGTGAGGGGGGCGTACGCCTCGGTCAGGCGCAGCACGACCGTGGTCGGGTCGACCACCTCGACCGACTCCACCGCGGCGAGGTCGCCGGTGCGGGCCGACCCCTCGAGCTCGCGGTGCCGGTCGAGGGAGGTCTTGACGGCGGCGGCGTCCATCTTCTCGCCGTCGTTGAAGACCGCGTCGTCGCGCAGCGTGATCGTGACGGTCTTGCCCTCGTCGGTGACCTCGGGCAGCTCGGTCGCCAGCTGCGGCACGAGCTCGAGCTTCTCGTCGACGTCGTAGAGCTTCTCGCACATGTTGACGAAGACCTCGCGTCCCACGAGCGTGCGCGCGAGCGTCGGGTCGAGGGCGTCCGGGTCCTCCGCCAGTGCGAGGGTGAGCATGCCGCCGGCCTGGGCCTCGCGGTCGTCGTCGGCGCCGGTGTTGGTCGTGCCGCCGCTCGTGCCGCCACCACCTCCGCCCCCGCAGGCGCTGACGAGGGCGACGGACGCGACGACCAGGCAGAGAGCACGCGTCGGACGGGCCATGGGAGGTCCTCCTCAGGTGGGCAGACCTCGACAGTCACACATCCGTCGATTGCATACAAGACATCCGGGTCATCTTCGCGTGAACGCCGCTCCGGCGGACGAGCGGGACGTCAGGGACGGGCCGGCGGACACGCCCGCGGACGGGCCTGGGGAACGGTCGTGGGCCGGCGCTCCGTCGACGCGCCGGTACGACGCACGGGCGGCGGCCACGTGCGCCCGCGCGACTGCCTCGGCGTAGTCCTCGTCGCCGACGGCGATGGCGTGCAGGAGCTCCTCGTGCTCGGTCCAGGAGTGCGGTGCCCGGGTGGCCGCGTTCGTGCGGAAGACCCACTGCACGCGCCGCGCCATCGGCGCCACCAGCATCCCCAGGTAGTCGTTGCGACTGAGGTCGACGACCGTCGAGTGGAAGTCGGTGTTGTACGAGGCCAGCAGGTCGAGGTCGCCGACGTCGGTGGCCTGGCGCGCGAGCGCGAGCACGGCGCCCAGCCGCTCCACCCCCGCCGCGTCCGCGTGCCGGGCCGCCAGTCGCGCGGCCAGGGGCTCGAGCGCCCCGCGCACGTCGAACAGGTCCTCGGCCTCCTCCGCGGTGACCTGGGCGACGACGGCGCCCCGCCGGGGCAGGAGGTCGACGAACCCCTCGCCGGCGAGGGCCTGCAGCGCCTCCCGGACCGGGTTGCGCGAGACGCCGAGGCGCTCGGCCAGGCGGTCCTCGACGATGCGCGTGCCGGGCGCCAGCTCGCCGGTGATGACCAGTCGCCGCACCTCGTCGCGGACCATGGAGCGCAGCGGCTGATGTGCTCGCCCGATGGTCACGACACCGTCTCCGATCGCCGACTGCATACGATCGTGTCACGTCGCCCGCAGACGCACCTGCTGGCCAGGACGCAGCTGGGCGGCCAGGTCGACGTCGTCGTCGCGCACGTAGGCCACGACCGGGTAGCCGCCCGTGACCGGCGCGTCGCTCAGGAGCAGGACCGGCCGTCCGGACGGCGGCACCTGCAAGCCGCCCCTGACCATGCCCTCGCTGGGCAGCTCGCCGGTGCGCGAGCGCGCCAGCTCCGGCCCGTCGAACCGCAGCCCGGTGCGGTCGCTCTCGCTGGTCACGCGGTAGGCCGACGTCGTGAGCGTCGACCAGGCCGTCGGCGCGAACCAGTCGCGTCGCGGCCCGGGCAGCACCCGCAGACCGACCTCGCCGCCGGCGGGGTCGGCCACCGGAGCGACGTCGACGCCCGGCAGCTCGCCGGTCGCCCGGCCGACGGGCAGGACCTCGCCGGCGACGACCGGCGCCGGGCCGATCCCGGCGAGCAGGTCGGTGGAGCGGGAGCCCAGCACCGGCGGCACGGCCAGGCCGCCGCGGACCGCGAGGCAGGTGCGCAGCCCGGTCGCCGGCGGCTCGAGCCGCAGCGT
>CADCUB010000072.1 GCA_902805775.1 uncultured Frankineae bacterium
GCGGTCGATGACGGCGGACACCCGACCCAGCAGCTGCTCGACCTCGTCGAGCAGCCCCATCACCCGCGGGACGGCCCCGACCAGCGCCTCGACCTGCCCACCGCCGCGTTCGAGGGCGGCGATGACATCACGAGGGCCGGGCACAGGGAGGCGCATGCATCTTTCCTACCAGCGGACGCCCGCGCCCCACCCCACCCCGGACGGCGACAGCGCCCGCGGCACGGAACGCCGCAGGGCCCCGAGTCCGGAGACTCGGGGCCCTGCGGGTGGTGCTGGGGATCAGGAGTCCGCTCGTCGGGACCTCCTCGTCCCTCAGAAGTCCATGCCACCCATGCCGCCGGACGGGTCGCCCATCGGGGCGGCCTTCTCCGGCTTGTCGGCCACGACGGCCTCGGTGGTCAGGAACAGCGCCGCGATGGAGGCGGCGTTCTGCAGGGCGGAGCGCGTGACCTTCGCCGGGTCGATGATGCCCTCGGCGATCATGTCGACGTACTCGCCGGTGGCAGCGTTGAGACCGTGACCGGCCTCGAGGTTGCGCACCTTCTCGGAGACGACGCCGCCCTCGAGACCGGCGTTGATCGCGATCTGCTTGAGCGGGGCCTCGATCGCCACGCGGACGATGTTGGCACCAGTGGCCTCGTCGCCCTGCAGGTCGAGCTTGCCGAAGGCCTGGTTGCCGGCCTGGACGAGCGCCACGCCACCGCCGGCGACGATGCCCTCCTCGACCGCAGCCTTGGCGTTGCGGACGGCGTCCTCGATGCGGTGCTTGCGCTCCTTGAGCTCGACCTCGGTGGCCGCGCCGACCTTGATGACGGCCACGCCGCCGGCCAGCTTGGCGAGGCGCTCCTGGAGCTTCTCGCGGTCGTAGTCGGAGTCGCTGTTCTCGATCTCGGCGCGGATCTGGTTGACCCGGCCGGCGATCTGGTCGGCGTCGCCGGCACCCTCGACGATGGTGGTCTCGTCCTTGGTGATGGTGACCTTGCGCGCCCGGCCGAGGAGCTCGAGGCCCGCGGTGTCGAGCTTGAGGCCGACCTCCTCGGAGATGACCTCGCCACCGGTGAGGATGGCGATGTCCTGCAGCATGGCCTTGCGGCGGTCGCCGAAGCCGGGGGCCTTGACGGCGGCCGACTTGAAGGTGCCGCGGATCTTGTTGACGACCAGGGTGGCCAGCGCCTCGCCCTCGACGTCCTCGGCGATGATGGCCAGCGGGCGACCGCCCTGCATGACCTTCTCCAGCAGCGGCAGCAGGTCCTTGACCGAGCCGATCTTGCTGTTGACGACGAGCACGTACGGGTCGTCGAGGACGGCCTCCATGCGCTCGGGGTCGGTGACGAAGTAGGGGCTGATGTAGCCCTTGTCGAAGCGCATGCCCTCGGTGAGCTCGAGCTCGAGGCCGAAGGTGTTGCTCTCCTCGACGGTGATGACGCCCTCCTTGCCGACCTTGTCCATGGCCTCGGCGATGATCTCGCCGACCGTGGTGTCAGCAGCGGAGATGGAGGCCGTGGAGGCGATCTGCTCCTTGGTCTCCACGTCCTTGGCGGCGTTGCCGATCGCCTCGACGACGGACGCGACGGCGGCCTCGATGCCCTTCTTCAGGCCCATCGGGTTGGCGCCGGCGGCGACGTTGCGCAGGCCCTCGCGCACGAGCGCCTGGGCGAGCACGGTCGCGGTGGTGGTGCCGTCACCCGCGACGTCGTCGGTCTTCTTGGCGACCTCCTTGACGAGCTCGGCGCCGATCTTCTCGTACGGGTCCTCGAGCTCGATCTCCTTGGCGATCGAGACACCGTCGTTGGTGATCGTGGGGGCACCCCACTTCTTCTCCAGCACGACGTTGCGGCCCTTCGGGCCGAGGGTGACCTTCACGGCGTCGGCGAGCTGGTTCATGCCGCGCTCGAGGCCGCGGCGGGCCTCCTCTTCGAAGGCGATGATCTTGGACATGCGTGGATCCTCCCGGTCGGGCGTGCTGATCCCTCGGTGCCCGCGACGGACGACCGGACTGCCGGCCTCATCGAGGGATCTAGCACTCTGCATCTCGGAGTGCTACGTCTTTGTTAGCACTCGACCCTGGCGAGTGCAAGGCGCCCCTCCGGTCCGGGGGACCGACCGACTCCTGGTCCGCACAGCGCCGGTCCGAGCCGGCCCGGTGCGCGGCCTCGGCGGTCAGGAGCGCAGGCGCCTCGCCGCCGTCGCGTCGAGCCAGAGCAGGAACGCGCCCTGCACGAGCACCGCGACGCCGTCGCCGCGCCACCGCGGCCGTCCGGCCAGCCCTGCGCCGAGGGCGAGGTAGCCGACGTCGAGCCCGGCGTTGACCAGCAGCACGCGCCGCAGCCGCCGCGGGTCGGTGGACCGCCCGGCGGCCTGTCGACGGGCGCCGACCAGCGCGATCGCGCCGTCGACCGCGCCCCAGGCCGCCGTCTGCCGACCGAAGCCGCGCGTGCGGGGGTCGGCCGCCAGCAGGCCGCCGACCACGACCGACCCCGCGGCCCAGCGGCCCAGCGTGCGGGTGAGGTCCTGCTCGACCGTCACGCCAGGCGCGCCAGGAACAGGGCCTCGGCCAGGCACGCGCGCTCCCACATGGCCAGGTCGAGGCTCTCGTCGATGCCGTGCCAGCGCGACGAGGGGTCCCCGACGCCGGTGACGAGCACGGTCGCTCCCGGGTAGGCGCGGGCGAACTCGGCGATGAAGGGGATCGAGCCGCCGATGCCGGTCTCGACGGCGGCGTTGCCGTACGCCTCGGCGAACGCCTCCCGCGCCAGGTCGTAGACGTCCCCTGTCGGCTCGAGGGCGAACGGACCGGCCGTCGACCCGGGCGTCACCTCCACTGCGCTGCCCCAGACGGCGTGGCCGACCAGGTGGTCGGACAGCGCCTTGGCCGCGGCGTGCTCGTCCTCCCCCGGCGCCAGGCGCAGGCTCACCAGAGCGCGGGCACGCGGCAGCAGGACGTTGGAGGCGGCGTCGGTCGAGGGGACGTCCATGCCCAGCACCGCGAGCGCCGGTGCGTGCCAGAGCCGCTCGGGCACGGTCCCGGTGCCGACGAGCTCGACGCCGTCCAGGACGCCGGCGTCCGCGCGGAAGACGTCCGGGTCCGGCTCGGGCGCCGGCGACGTCGAGCGGTGCAGCCCGGCGACGGCGACGTCACCGGCCTCGTCGTGCAGCGTGGCGAGCAGCCGGCACAGTGCCGTCAGGGCGTCGGGGACGGGGCCGCCGAACACCCCCGAGTGCACCGGCCGCTCGAGCGTGCGCACTTCGACGACGAGGTCGACCAGCCCGCGCAGGCTCGTCGTGAACGCCGGGACGTCGACCGCGGGGTTGCTGGAGTCGGCGATGACGATGACGTCGCACCGCAGCGCCTCCCGGTGCTCGGCGAGCAGCGCCGGCAGCGTCGGCGAGCCGATCTCCTCCTCGCCCTCGAGGAAGAGCACGACGCCCACCGGCGGCCGGCCGCCGAACGCGCGCAGCACCGCCAGGTGCATCAGGACGCCGGCCTTGTCGTCGGCGGCGCCCCGGCCGTACAGCCGGCCGTCGCGCTCGGTGGCCTCGAACGGCGGGCTCGACCACTGCTCGACCGGGCCGGTGGGCTGCACGTCGAGGTGGGCGTACAGCAGCACCGTCCGCGCGCCGGGCGGCGCGGGCCAGCTCGCGATGACCGCCGGCTGCCCGCCCTCGGCCCGCACGACCGAGACCTCGGCGGCGCCGGCGTCCTCGGCCAGTGCGGCCGCCTGCCGGCAGGCCAGCTCGACATCGCCGGCGTGCGCCGGCGAGCTGGAGACGGTGGGCACGCCGACCAGGGCCTCGAGATCGGCCCGCGCGGTGGGCATCTCTCGACGGACGGCGGCGCGCAGGTCGGTCGGGGAGGTCATCGGCCGAGCGTAGGAGGGGTCCGGGCGGGCGGCTCAGCCGCGCAGCTGGAAGGCGTCCCCCGGCTCGACGTCCGGCAGCGTCTCGGGCGCCGTCTCGACCACCGTGTCGTACGGCCCCTCCGCGCCGTACGTCGGGCAGTCGGCGGGGGCGGCCTCGTCGCACGGCGGCATGACCACCGTGGAGACCACCCGCCCCTCCCGCACGAACACCGCCCGCAGCGGGACGGGCACGCCGAACATGTAGTAGCGGCCCGTGGACAGCCGCCCGTGCAGGAACACCATCCCGGTGCCGGGCGGGACGGACTGCCGCCGCATCAGCCCCACGGCGCGCTCGGCCGGGTCGTCGGCGACCTCGAGGCTGAGCTCGACGCCGTCGAGCACGGCCGTGACCCGCCCGTCGTCGGCAGCGGCCGTCGGCGCCGGTCGGGCCCGCTCGGGGGAGCCGGCCGAGCAGCCCGCACAGCAGCCGGCGAGCAGCACCGCCAGGCAGGCGGCGCCGGCGACCTGCCGCCCTCCCATGTCGGGCGAGGCTAGGGCTGCCCGGGCACCTCTGCCGGCGCGCCGCATCGCCGACCGACCGGTCAGGTGCGCGGCTGACGCTAGATCAGGCCGGTCCGGGCGAAGGCGCCGTACGACGGCGCGATCGTGGCGCGCGGACCGACCTCGCCGGCGACGGCGTCCAGCGTCTTGAGCCCGTCACCGGTGTTGTAGAGCACCGTCTCGGCGTCGGGGTCGATCTCCCCGCGCTCGAGCAGCTGCTGAAGCGTGGCGACCGTGACGCCGCCCGCCGTCTCGGCGAACAGGCCCTCGGTCGAGGCGAGCAGCTTGATGCCGTCGACGACCTGCCGGTCGGAGACGTGGCCCATCGCGCCGCCGGTGCGGCGGACGGCGTCGAGGGCGTACGGCCCGTCGGCCGGGTTGCCGATGGCCAGCGACCGGGCGATCGTCGACGGCTTGACCGGCTTCACGGTGTCCCAGCCGTTCTCGTACGCCGTCGCGATCGGGGAGCAGCCGGTCGCCTGCGCGCCGTAGACCTTCCACGGCGACTCCTCGACCAGGCCCAGCTTCGTCAGCTCGCCGAACGCCTTGTCGATCTTGGTGAGCAGCGAGCCGGACGCCATCGGGACGACGACCTGGGGCGGGATGCGCCAGCCCAGCTGCTCGGCGACCTCGTAGCCGAGGGTCTTGCTGCCCTCGGCGTAGTAGGGGCGGACGTTGACGTTGACGAACGCCCAGTCCTCGTTCTCGGCGATCTCGCTGCACAGGCGGTTGACGTCGTCGTAGTTGCCCTGCACCGCCACGAGGGTCTGGTCGTAGACGGCGGTCTGCACGACCTTGCCCTGCTCGAGGTCGTCGGGGATGAAGACGACCGCGCGCAGGCCGGCCTGCGTCGCGTGGGCGGCCACCGAGTTGGCCAGGTTGCCGGTCGAGGCGCAGGACACCGTGGTGAAGCCGAAGGCGCGGGCCGCCGACAGGGCGACGGACACGACACGGTCCTTGAACGAGTGGGTCGGGTTGGCGCTGTCGTCCTTGACCCACAACTTGCGCATCCCGAGGGCGGCGGCGAGGTTCCGGGCCTCGCGCAGGGGCGTCATGCCGGCGCCGAGGCTGACGCGGGTGGCCTCGTCCTGGCCGGCCGGCAGCAGACCGGCGTAGCGCCAGATGCTCTGGGGACCGGCCTCGATGCTCGCCCGCGTGACGCGGCGCAGCTTGTCGACGTCGTAGCCGACCTCGAGGGGGGCGAAGCACTGCTCGCAGACGTTCACCGGCGACAGCGGCACCTCGTGGCCGCACTCACGGCAGACCAGGGCGCGGGCCGGGGAGTCGGCGAAGGCGGCAGGGATCGAGAGAGTGGTCACGCGGGCGTTCTCCTCATCTTCCCCGCGTCGCACGTCGGCGCGGGACGGACGTGGCACCTGGCGCACGTGCGCTGGTTGCCGGGGCGTCGTCGGGCCGTGTCCCTGGTGCCCCTCGGGATGAGCGGTGCTGTGCAGTTGTCGTCGGGCAGCGTACCTGTCGGCCTCTAACCTCCTCGGGTGACGTCGTCGCTGCTGCTGGCCTCCAACCGCGGGCCGGTCTCGTTCGCCGAGGACGGCCGCGGCGGGCTGGTCGCACGGCGCGGCGCCGGCGGGCTGGTGTCGGCCGTCCTGCGTGCCTCCCCGACGACGCCGCTGCTGTGGGTCTGCGCAGCGCTGTCGGAGGCCGACCGGCTCGCGGCCCGGGCCGCCGGCGGCCGCGTCCAGCCGGGTGTGGAGATGCTGGACGTCGACCCCGTCACCTTCGACCGGGCCTACAACGGCGTCGCCAACGCGACGCTGTGGTTCGTCTCCCACCTGCTGTACGACACCGCCAGCGCGCCGGTCTTCGACGCCCGGACGGCACGCGAGTGGCAGGCCTACCGCGACTACGACGAGGCGTTCGCGGAGGCCCTCGCGCGCAGCGCCTCCCCCGGGGCCGCCGTGCTCGTGCAGGACTACCACCTGGCGCTGACCCCCCGACAGCTGCGGGAGCGCCGGCCCGACCTGCGCATCGGCCACTTCAGCCACACCCCGTGGGCGCCGCCGGAGTACTTCTGCCTGCTGCCGGACGACATCGCCCGTGAGGTGCTGCTCGGGATGCTCGGAGCCGATGCGGTGGGCTTCCACTCCGTCCGCTGGGCGGACGCCTTCGGACGCTGCTGCGCGCAGGTGCTGGACGCCACCTGGACCGGCACGCAGGTGGTGCACGAGGGCCGCGCGACGCGGGTGTCGGTGCACCCGCTGGGCGTCGACGGCGACGAGCTGCGCTCGTGGGCGGCCTCCCCCGACGTGCAGGGGCGGCTGCCGCTGCTGCGGGAGATCGTGGGCGACCGGCAGCTGCTGCTGCGCATCGACCGCACCGAGCTCAGCAAGAACATCGTGCGCGGCCTCGAGGCCTTCCGCGAGCTGCTCCGGACGCGGCCGGAGTGGCACGAGCGCGTCGTGCACCTGGCCTTCGCCTACCCCTCGCGGCACGACCTGCCGCAGTACCGCGCCTACACCGGCGTGGTGCAGCGCGTCGCCCGCGAGGTCAACGAGGAGTACGCCCGTCCCGGCTGGCTGCCCGTCCACCTCGAGGTGCGCGACGACTACCCCCGCTCGCTCGCGGCCTACACGCTGGCCGACGTGCTGCTGGTCAACCCGCTGCGCGACGGGATGAACCTGGTGGCCAAGGAGGGCCCGGTGCTGAGCGAGCGCGGCGTGAGCCTGGTGCTCTCGCGGCAGGCCGGCGCCGCGGACGAGCTCGGGGCCGACGCCCACCTGGTCAACCCCTACGACGTCAGCCAGACCGCCTTGGCGCTGCACGACGCGCTGTCGACGCCGCCCGCGGTGCGCGCCGAGCGCTCCGCCCGCCTGGCGGGGGTCGCGACCGCGCTGCCGCCCGCGGCGTGGCTCGCGGCCCAGCTGGCCGCCCTGCCGCCGGCCTGAGCCCGACGGCGCTGCCGTACGCGGCCCGCCTGCGCGCCGTCCCGCCTACGCTCCGGGCGTGCTCGCCCTCACCGCTGTGCTGCGCGGTTCCGCCCGCTACGACCGGCACGGCATCGTCCGGTTGCCCGCGCAGGCGCTGGCTGCGCTCGGCGCGGCGGACGGGAGCGTGCTCAGGCTGCACGGCGGCCGGACGACCGCCGCCATCGCCGTCCCCGAGCCGGATGCCCCGCCCGGCAGCGTCCTGTGCGACGACCTCGTGCTGTCCAACCTCCGGCTGCGCGACGGCGACCGCGTCGAGGTCGAGGTCGCGCCCCGCACGGAGGCCGAGCGGCTCACCGTCAGCGGCCCGGACGGCGTGGCCCGCGCGCTCGCCCCGGCGGTGCTCCGCACGGCGCTGCTCGGCAAGGTCGTGACGGCCGGTGACCAGGTGTCGCTGCGCCCCAGCGACCTGGCGCCGCCCGCCGACTTCGCCCGCCTGCGGGCGTCGCTGACCGCCTGGCTCGGGGCCGGCTGGACCAGCCAGGTCCTGCACGTCACCGACACGGTGCCGGCCGGACCGGTGCTCGTCACCATGGGCACGGTGACCGGCTGGCAGGGCGGCACGACGACGACCGGGGAGCCGACGCCGGAGCCCGTCCCCTCGTCCCGGGCCGCCGGCGGCACACCCGCTCGGGCTCCGGCGCTGGCCGACCTGCCGGGGCTGGAGACCCAGGGCGCCGCGCTCCGGGAGTGGCTCGACCTGGGCTTCCACCACTCGGACCTGCTCGCCCGGCTCGGCGCGACCCCCGGCATGGGCGTGCTGCTGACCGGGCCGTCGGGCTCGGGCAAGGCGGCGCTGGTGGCGGCCGTCGCCGCGGAGGTCGGCGCCCGGCTCGTCGAGCTGTGGGGCCCGCAGCTGGCCGCCACCGCGCCCGACGCCGCCGCCCGCCAGGTCGTCGACACGCTGGGCCGGGCGGGCCGGGACGGCCCGACGGTGGTGCTGCTCGGCGACGTCGAGGCCGTGGCTCCGCGCGAGGGCGCCGGACCGCTGCTGCCCGTGCTGCTGACCGCGCTGCGCGAGCTGGTGCAGGCCGGCCGGGCCGCGGTGGTGTGCACGACCTCGCACCCCGAGCGCGTCACGCCCGAGCTGCGCACCCCGGGCACGCTCGACCACGAGCTGGCCATCCCGCTGCCCGACCGGCGGCAGCGCCTGCGCCTGCTCGAGGTGGCGACCCGCGGCGTCCCGCTCGCCGACGACGTCGACCTCGACGAGGTCGCCGGCCGCACCCCCGGCTTCGTCGCGGCGGACGTCCTCGCGCTGGTGCGGGAGGCGGGGCTGCGGGCCGCCTCCCGCCAGCGCGACGCGGCCTCGCCGACCGTCGCGCGGGGCGACCTCGAGGACGCCCTCGAGGTCGTGCGTGCGACCTCCATGGAGGGCACCACCCTCGACCTGTCGCCGCTGACCCTGGACGACGTCGGCGACATGGCCGAGGTGAAGTCCTCGCTCACCGAGGCGGTGCTGTGGCCGCTGGACTACCCCGAGACCTTCGCCCGGCTCGGCGTCGCGCCGCCGCGCGGGCTGCTGCTGTACGGCCCGCCCGGCTGCGGCAAGACCTTCCTGGTCAAGGCGATCGCCGGCGCCGGCAAGGCCAACGTGCTGTCGGTCAAGGGCGCCGAGCTGCTCAGCAAGTGGGTCGGCGAGTCCGAGCGGGCGGTGCGCGAGCTGTTCCGCCGCGCCCGCGACTCCTCCCCCGCGATCGTGTTCCTCGACGAGGTCGACGCCCTCGCTCCGGTGCGCGGGCAGTCGACCGACGGCGGGACCACCGACCGGGTGGTCGCGGCGCTGCTCACCGAGCTCGACGGCGTGGAGGACCTGCGCGAGGTCGTCGTCCTCGGGGCGACGAACCGGCCCGACCTGGTCGACCCGGCGCTGCTGCGCCCGGGCCGCCTGGAGCGCCTGGTCTTCGTGCCGCCGCCGGACGCCGAGGCGCGCGCGGCGATCCTGCGGGCCGCCTCGACGGGAGTGCCCTTCGCCGACGACGTCGACCTCGACGAGCTGGGCCGGCGCACGGAGCGCTTCTCCGGCGCCGACTGCGCGGCGCTGGTGCGCGAGGCCGCGGTCACGGCCATGCGCGAGTCGCTGCAGGCGACGACGGTGACCGCGGCGCACGTCGAGACGGCGCTGGGCCGGGTGCGGCCGTCGCTGGACCCTCGGCAGGTCGCCGACCTCGCGGCGTACGCCGAGCGCCGCGCGGCCCGGTAGGGCGGCTCAGAGCAGCGCGCGCAGCAGCGCCACCACGCCGTCCGGGCCGTCGACGACCACGTCGGCGCGCTCGCGCAGCTGCACCGGCCCCTCGTCGCTGGCGCTGCACACGAGCAGCCCGGGCACCCCGGACCGGCGCAGCTCGTCGACGGCGTCGTACGCCGGCAGGTCCCCGACGTCGTCGCCGGCGAACAGGACCGCGGACGGCGCCGGCTCGCAGAGCGACAGCAGCGCCCCGCGCTTGTCGAAGCCGGGCGGGCGCACCTCGAGCACCAGGCGGCCGGGGTGCACCTCGAGCCCGGCCGCGGCGGCCAGCTCGCGCACCGGCCCGGTCAGCCGCTCCAGCGTGCCCGGCGGGTCGGCGGCCGGCCGGGTGTGGACCACCAGCGCCAGTCCCTTGTCCTCGAGCACCGCCCCCTCGGCGCGCAGCAGCGCCGGCAGGCGCTCCCGCAGGACCGCCACCCCGGGCAGGGGCGCGGGGCTGGTGAGCTCGCCGTCGGACCAGCGCTGGGCGCCGTACTGCCCGAGGACCACCAGGCCCGGGAGGCCGGCGAGCCCGCCGAGGTCGACGACGACGTCCGCGGGGCGCCCGGTGACCAGGGCCAGGCTGCGCAGGCGGGGCGCCAGAACCCGCAGGGCGTCGACGGCGCCGTCCGCCGGAACCGCCTCCGACGGGCGCTCGACGACGGGCGCCAGGGTGCCGTCGTAGTCGAGGGCGACGACCGCTCGGGACGGGTCGCGGCGCAGGGCCGCCAGGCCCGGGAGGTCGGCCAGGTCCGGCGCGGGCACGTCAGGCGGTCCCGGCCGGCAGGACCGCGCCCAGGCGGTCCCACTGGGCGGTGCGGCAGCCGTCGGTGCGGGACAGCTCGAGCACGACCTCGCGGCCGGCGTGCGTCCCGCGCACGACCGCCGTCTGCGGTCCGCCGTAGATCTCGGTGCACACGGCGTCGGGGGGCAGCGGCGCCAGGGGGTCCGGTGTGCGGGCCAGCGCGGCGCAGGCGCCCTCGGGATCGGGGTGGTCGCCGCCCGCCGGGTCGCAGGTCAGCGTCCAGGTGGCGGGAGGGGCACCCGGCTCGGCGACCACCTCGACCGTCAGCTCGGTGCGGGCGGCGGCCGTGCCCACCGTGTCGGCTCCCGCGGAGCAGGCAGCCAGGAGCAGCACCGGGAGCACCACGGGCAGGACGTGCACGTCCTCCTCCTTCCCTACGAGGAGGCGGCGAACTCGCGGGTCAGCACGACGACCAGCCCCCGGGCAGGCAGGCCGGCGAAGCGCGGCCGCACCCGGGCGACCCCGTCGAAGCGGGCGGCGAAGGCGCGGGCGCTGACCTCGAGGCCCGGGTCGTGGTAGACGGTCGTGACCGGGATGCGCCCGCGGAAGTTGCCGGTGGCCGCGACCGGCCAGCCGCCGGCGGCGAACTGCGCCGCGCCGCGTGCCGCCAGGCCGCTGCGCCGGCTGTTGTTCAGCACCGTCACCGGGACCACCGGCGGCGGCGCCGGGGCCGCCGACTGCTCAGCCGGGGCGACCGGTGCGGCCGCCGGCGGACGCGGCAGCGGTGGCTGCGGCGAGGC
>CADCUB010000073.1 GCA_902805775.1 uncultured Frankineae bacterium
TGACGTTGGTCGGGATGAACGCCGAGACGTCGTTGCCCTTGGTCTCCACGAGCGGCAGGCCGGTCATCGAGCCGCCACCGAGCTCGTCGGAGAGCTTCGCGCAGCGCTCGAGCAGGCGGCTGTGGAGGTAGAAGACGTCACCCGGGTAGGCCTCGCGGCCCGGCGGGCGGCGCAGCAGCAGCGAGATGGCGCGGTAGGCGTCGGCCTGCTTGGACAGGTCGTCGAACACGATGAGGACGTGCTGGCCGTTGTACATCCAGTGCTGGCCGATGGACGAGCCGGTGTAGGGCGCGAGGTACTTGAAGCCGGCCGGCTGCGAGGCGGGGGCCGCGACCACCGTCGTGTACTCCATGGCGCCGGCGTCCTCGAGGCGCCCGACGGTCTCAGCGATCGTCGAGCCCTTCTGACCGATCGCGACGTAGATGCACTTGACCTGCTTCTTCGGGTCGCCGGTCTTCCAGTTGTCGCGCTGGTTGATGATCGCGTCGATGGCGACGGCGCTCTTGCCCGTCTGCCGGTCGCCGATGATCAGCTGGCGCTGGCCGCGGCCGATGGCGGTCATGGCGTCGACGGCCTTGATGCCGGTCTGCAGCGGCTCGCCGACGGGCTGGCGCTGGACCACCGTCGGCGCCTGCAGCTCGAGGATGCGCCGGGTCTCCGCCACGATCTCGCCCTTGCCGTCGATCGGCTGGCCGAGCGGGTCCACCACCCGGCCGAGGAAGCCGTCGCCCACGGGCACGGACAGGATGTCGCCGGTGCGACGGACCGCCTGGCCCTCCTCGATGCCGGCCGGGTCACCCAGCAGCACGGCGCCGACCTCGCGGGTGTCGAGGTTGAGGGCGAGGCCGAGCACGCCGCCCTCGAACTCGAGCAGCTCGTTGGCCATCGTGGAGTACAGGCCCTCGACGCGGGCGATGCCGTCGCCGACCTCGGCGACGGTGCCGACCTCCTCGCGGGTGGTCTCGGCGCTGTACGACGTGACGTACTGCTCGATCGCGGACCGGACGTCCTCCGGGCGGATGCTGAGCTCCGTCATCTGTGGATCCCTGCTCTCTGAGTTCGGGTGTCGCGGTGGTTGGTGTCGCTGAGGGGTGGAGCGGAGGTCAGCCGGTGAGCGAGCGCCGGACGGCCTCGAGGTTGCGCTGCACGGTGCCGTCGAGGACCTCGTCGCCGACGCGGACCGAGATGCCGCCGAGGACCGCGGGGTCGACGTCGACCTGCAGCTGGACGCGCCGGCCGTACAGGCGCTCGAGCCCGGCGGCGAGCCGCGCCTCCTGCTGCGCCTCCAGCGGCCGCGCCACCCGCACCTGCGCGACGAAGCGCGACCGGCGCTGGGCGGCCAGGTCGGCCAGCTCGTCGAGGGCGGTCTCGACGGAGCGGCCGCGCGAGCGCGTGACCGCGATCTCGACCAGTCGCAGCGTCTGCGGACGGGCCCGCTCACCGAGCAGGTCGCGCAGCAGCGCGGACTTGCGGTCGTCGGGCAGCCCCGGGTCGGTCAGCGCCGCGCGCAGCGCGGGCTCGCGCTCGAGCAGGCGCGCGAAGCGGAACAGCTCGTCCTCGACGTCGTCGAGGACGCCGTCGTGCTCCGCCGCACGCAGCGCGGCGTCGGCGGCGAGGACCTCGACCGCCGCGCGGAGGTCGGCGGGCGAGCTCCAGCGCTGGGCGACGAGGCCGGACAGCACCGCGAGCGGCGCCGCGCCGAGCTGACGGCCGAGCAGCGCCTGGGCGAGGCCGCGCCGCGAGTCCGGCGAGCTGGCCGGGTCGGTGAGCGCCCGGCGCAGCGACGGCTCGCGGTCGAGCAGGGCGGCGACGGCGTACAGGCCCTCGCTGACCTCCCCGGACGTCTCCGCCGGGGACGCCTCGAAGGCCTCGACGCCGTGCGCGAGGGCCGCGCGGCTGGCGCCTCGCATCAGCGGACCGTCGCGGGGGTGGCAGCCGAGCCCTCGAGCCCGTCGAGGAACCGCTCGACGGTGCGGCGCTGCCGCGCGTCGTCCTCGAGGGACTCGCCGACGACCTTGCTCGCGAGGGTGACGGCCAGGCCGCCGACGTCGCGGCGCAGCTCGGCGAGCACCTGCTGGCGCTCGCTGGCGATCTGCGCGGTGGCCGCCTCGGTGATGCGCGCCGCCTCGGTGCGGGCCTCGACCCGCGCCTCCTCGACGATCTGCGCGCGCTGGGCCTGCGCCTCGGTGCGGATGCGGCCGGCCTCGCTGCGCGCCTCGGCGAGCTGCTGGCGGTACTGCTCCAGCAGCTGCTGGGCCTCGTCGCGGTCGCGCTCGGCCTGCGCGAGCTTGCCCTCGATGCCGGCCGTGCGCTCCTCGAGCGCGACGCGCGCCTTGGGCAGCACGTACTTGATCATGAACCCCGCGAAGATCGCGAAGCAGATCGTGCCCCAGAACAGCTCGTTGGCGTTGGGGAAGAGCGGGTTCTTCTCCTCCCCGCCCTCGACGGCGAGCAGGAGCAGGTCGGCGGACCGCATCACTGGAAGATGAAGCCGGCGACCAGGCCGATGAGGGCCAGGGCCTCGACGAACGCGATGCCGAGGAACATGTTCGTGCGCAGCACGCCGGTCGCCTCGGGCTGGCGGGCGATGCCCTCGAGGGCCTTGCCGACCAGGATGCCGATGCCGATGCCCGGGCCGATCGCGGCGAGGCCGTAGCCGACCGAGTTGATGTTGCCGCTGATGGCCTCTTCGGCAGCGAGGATGAGGGACGCGTCCACGTCAGGTGGTTCCTTCCTGGAGAGCGCAGCTGCGGGGTGCCGCTGCGTCGGTCATGGGGTGTGGGCGGTGGTCGGGTGCTGCCTAGTGCTCCGGCTCGAGCGAGCCGGCCAGGTAGACGGCGGTCAGGAGCGTGAAGATGTACGCCTGGAGGACGGCCACCAGCGCCTCGAAGAACGTGAAGGCGATCGCGCCGACGAACGAGCCGAGGCCGAACAGCGCCGTCCACCAGCGACCGTCCTGGTAGCCGAGGAACAGGTAGGTCGAGGCGCTGTAGAACAGCCCCAGGATGAGGTGGCCGGCGATCATGTTGGCCAGCAGTCGGATGAACAGCGTGATCGGCCGCAGGACGAAGGTCGAGACGAACTCGATCGGCGTCACCAGCAGGTAGATCGGGCCGGGGATGCCGGGCGGGAACAGCGAGCCCTTGACGTAGTGGCCGAGGCCCTGGGTCTTCGCGCCCTGGTAGTTGTAGATCACCCAGGTGATCACCGCGAGCAGCAGCGGCAGCGCCGCCAGCCCGTTGATCGGGAGGTTGAGGCCCGGGATGATCGACGTGATGTTCATCGCGAGGATGAAGAAGAACAGGACGGTCAGGTAGGGCGCGAACCGCCGGCTCGCCTCCTTGCCGATGACCTCGTCGCCGATCTGGGTGCGGACGAACTCGGTGCCGGTCTCGAGGACGTTCTGCAGGCCGCGCGGGACGACCTGCGGGCGGCGGAAGCCGAGGCCGAAGACCAGGCAGAGCACGCCGGTCATGAGCAGCATCATCAGGACGATGCGGTTGACCGCGAAGACGCCCGAGCCGAAGATCGGGTCGTAGAAGAACTCCTCGAGGCTCGGCGGCACGTAGCCGTCCGGCGGCGTCGAGACGGAGGCGAGGACGGGACCCTCCACTCCGTGGTCAGGTCCCACGGTGCTGGCGAGCGTCATGACGGCGCGTCGTCTCCTGTGTCGTTCCGGGTGGCGGCGGGACGGCTGTCCACCGGTGGGTCTTGCGTCTTGACGTACACGATGTAGATCGAGGTCACGAACCCGACCACGACGCCGATCGGGAGGAGCACCTCGGTGTCGAGCAGGCGGTCGACGCCGTAGCCGATGGCGCCCCAGACCGCGGGGCCCCCGACGAGCGTCGAGATGAGACCCCAGACCTGGCTCTCACCTTCGTGGCCGGCGCTCATCGCAGGGGAAACCTACCAGTCAGGCCACGTCACCCGGCTCGCGGGTCCTCGCGGCGCGGGACCGGCTCGACGTACGGCGCCCGCGTGCTGGTGATCACGCGGGCCTCGACGAGCAGGGCCAGGAGCAGGCCGACGACCGCGGCGATCCCGAGCGCGGGACGGCTGACGCCGTCCACGTCGCGCAGCAGGGCGAGCAGCAGGCCGACGACGACGAGCTTGACGAGGTAGGAGCCCATGAGCAGGCCGGCGAAGGCCTGCGCGGAGCGCTTGGCGCCGAGCTCGGCCGCGCCCCACGTGAGCAGCAGCACCGCGGCCGGGACCACGCAGCCCAGCGCGGCGCCGCGGGCGCCGCGCTCC
>CADCUB010000074.1 GCA_902805775.1 uncultured Frankineae bacterium
CGTCGGGGCGGGTGAGCTCGGGGACGGTCGCCGGGGTGTCGTCGCCGAGCACCTTGCCGTCGGACAGGCGCAGGAAGGCGGGCGGTCCGGCCGGCACCATCCCGAGCGCGCGGGCCCGGGCGGCGAGCTCCTGCGGCGCCCGCAGCGCCTCCACCTCGCGCCGGAGCACCTCCTCGCGGTCCTCGAGCGCGCGGCTCTCCTGCCGGAGCGTGTGCAGCCGGAACGCGTCCTGGGCGAGCGCGGTGTTGAGGACGAGCAGCCCGAGCAGCCCGGCGGCCAGCAGCGAGACGACCAGGGCCACGAAGGGGGTGCGCCCGGAGGCGGCGGGAGCGTGCGCTGGGCGCGGCGGCACGAGGGCGAGCGGCGGACGACGGCGCGTCGCCGGCCGGGTCGCGGTGGGCTCGAGCCGGGAGGCCGTGCTCACGCGGCGCTCCGGGCCCGCTCGGCCGCACGCAGGCGGACGGAGGCGGCACGCGGGTTGTCCGCGACCTCCTGCGCCGAGGCCTTCTCCGCCCCCTGCACGAGCAGGCGCAGCTCCGGCGTCGCGCCCTCGGGCACGAACGGGAGGTCCACCGGGACGGTGGACGCGGAACGGGAGACGAGCGCCGACTTCACGATCTTGTCCTCGAGCGACTGGTAGGACAGGACGACCAGTCGGCCGCCCACGCACAGACTCTCGACTGCGGCGGGGATCGCCGAGCGCAACACGCCGAGTTCGTCGTTCACTTCGATGCGCAGGGCCTGGAAGGTGCGCTTGGCCGGGTGCCCGCCCGTGCGCCGGGTCGCCGCCGGGATGGCGTCGCGGACGAGCTCGGCGAGCCGGGCCGTGCTCGTCAGGGGCTGCCGGGCCCGTTCGCGGACGATGGCGTCGGCGATCCGGCCGGCGAAGCGCTCCTCGCCGTACTCCTTGAGCACCCGCGCCAGCGCCCGGCCGTCGTAGGTGTTGACCACGTCGGCGGCGGTCCGGCCCCGGGTCGGGTCCATGCGCATGTCCAGGGGCGCGTCCTGGGCGTACGCGAAGCCCCGGTCGGCCTCGTCCAGCTGCAGGGAGCTGACGCCCAGGTCGAACAGCACCCCCTGCACGCAGGTCAGGCCGAGCTCGGCCAGGACGCGCGGCAGCTCGTCGTACACCGCGTGGACCAGGCTGACCCGCTCGCCGAAGGGCGCCAGCCGGCGGGCGCTGCGGCGCAGCGCCTCGGGGTCGCGGTCGAGCCCGACCAGGCGGGCGTACGGCGCCGCCGCGAGCAGCGCCTCGGCGTGGCCGCCCATGCCGAGGGTGCAGTCGACGACGACCGCTCCCGGCGCCGCGAGGGCGGGGGCGAGCAGGGCCACGCACCGCTCGAGCAGCACCGGCACGTGCGCCGCGGGTGCGCCTCCCGGGCCGTCCGGGGGCACGGCAGGTCCGCCCGCCACGGGGTCAGCTCAGGAGGGCGAGCGCAGCCTGCGCGGCGGTCGTGAGCCCCACGGTGACGGCGACCGCGAAGCCGAGCAGCAGCAGGCTCTCGCGCACCTCCGCGCCGAGCCCGCCGTCGCGCTGGCCGTCGCGCCGGCTGCCCGGTGGGGGGCTGTGGGGGGCTCCGGCGGCCGGGTCCGGCGCCGGTGCGCTGTGCTCCGGTGGAGCGAGCGTGGGGGTGTCCATGGCGGTGCCTCTCGACCTGGGCGGGGACTGCGGGGAGGTGCGTCGTCGCGGGTCTGCGCGTGCGGGTGGGGCGGACGGCCCCCGTGCGGTGCCCTGTCGCCAGGTCCCCGCCCGCTCCTCCGCCTGGCACCGGGGAAGGTGTGCCAGGTGGCGGAGCGGTCGGAGGCCTCGCGACAGGCCGTGTGAGGGGTTGTGCAAGGGGCCGTGTGATGGGCCGGGAGGAGCCGGTGCGGCGGCGGGCCGGCGCCGTCAGGACGTGAGCGCGACCTCCTCCTGCTCGGCGAAGGCCTGCTCCTGCTCCTGCTCGTAGGCCCGCCAGGTGGCGGCGTCCCAGATCTCCAGGTGGGTGTTGGCGCCGATGACCACGCACTCCTTGGTCAGACCGGCGTACTGCCGCAGCCCCGGAGGGACGGTGACGCGGCCGGTCCGGTCCGGCACCTCGTCGAACGCGCTCGCGAAGAAGATGCGGCGGTAGTCGCGAGCGGCCTTGGTGGTCGGCTCCTCCTGCTGGGCGGCGCGGGCGGCGAACGCCGCCGCCGTGAAGACGAACAGGCAGCGCTCCTGGCCCTTCGTGATCACGACTCCCTCCGCCAGCTGGTCCCGGAACTTCGCCGGCAGGATCAGCCGGCCCTTCTCGTCGAGCCGTGGTGTGTGGGTCCCGAGGAACACGGGTCCCACCTCCACGGCTCTGTCGTGCTCGGTCGCTCCAGGCCGCGCCCTTCCGCTCCCTGGCCCCCCACGCTACTCCACTTTCCCCCATCGTCAACGAGGCACGCCCCTGCAGGGCCGCGTGTTCCGGCCGTCGTCGCAGGTCACGACGGTGGGGCACGGTGGGGGGCGCGTGGGGCCGCGCTTCGGCGGGCACGAGCACCGGCGGAGCAGATCGGCCGGGCGGAGCGGCTCCTGGAACCGCTGCCTGCCGCCGGTCGTCGGACACGGGAGGCCGGCGCGAGCGCTGCGGCCCGGGTCGGTACGGCCGCTCGGCTGCCCGTCCCGGCGTTCGGTGTCAGAATCTGTGCACGACCCGCGGGCCGCTGGCCCCCCTGCCCAGGAGGACCCAGGTGGTACGCCGCCCCGACAGCGCCGGCACGGCCGGACTGGACGACCTGCTGGCCTCGTCCGCCCGCATCACGGCCAACATCGAGCGGGTCATCGAGGGCAAGCCCGACGTGGTCCGGCTGTCCCTGGTCGTGCTGCTCGCCGAGGGCCACCTGCTCATCGAGGACGTCCCCGGCGTCGGCAAGACCATGCTGGCCAAGTCACTGGCCCGCAGCATCGACTGCTCGGTGCGGCGCATCCAGTTCACCCCCGACCTGCTCCCCAGCGACGTCACGGGAGTGTCGATCTTCGACCAGGAGTCGCGGGAGTTCGAGTTCAAGCCCGGCGCCGTGTTCGCCAACCTGGTCGTGGGCGACGAGATCAACCGGGCCAGCCCCAAGACGCAGTCCGCTCTGCTGGAGGCCATGGAGGAGCGGCAGGTCTCGGTCGACGGCGTGACGTACGTCCTCGAGACGCCGTTCATGGTCATCGCCACGCAGAACCCGATCGAGATGGAGGGCACCTACCCGCTGCCCGAGGCCCAGCGCGACCGCTTCACCGCACGCGTGACCGTGGGCTACCCCTCCGCGGCGGCCGAGCTCGACATGCTCGGGTCGCACGGCGCGAGCGACCCCATCGACGACCTCGAACCGGTGGCCGACGCCTTCGAGATCCGCAAGCTCATCGAGGTCGTGCGCAGCGTCCACCTGTCGACCGAGGTCAAGCGCTACGTCGTCGACCTGCTGAGCGCGACGCGCGCCAGCTCCCACCTGCGCCTGGGTGCGAGCCCGCGCTCGGGCCTGCAGCTGGTGCGTGCCGCCCGCGCAGCCGCCGCCCTGGCGGGGCGCGACTACGTCCTGCCCGACGACGTGCAGGAGCTGGCCGTCCCCGTCCTCGCCCACCGCCTCCTGCTCACCGCCGACGCGCAGGTCTCCCGACGCAGCGCGGCTGACGTCGTGGCCGACCTGCTGGAGCGCACGCCGCTCCCGTCGTCGCCCACCCGGGGGCGCTAGGGGTGCTCGCTTCCCTGCGCACCTCGCTGAACGGGCTCACCACCCGCGGGAGGTGCCTGCTCGCCGCCGGGCTGGCGCTGGCGCTGTGCGCCGTCGTGCTCGGGCAGCGTGACCTGCTCCGGGCAGCCGTGTTCCTGGTCGCCCTGCCGCTCGCCGCGCTGGCGATCGTCTCGCGCTCGCGCTACCGCCTGGCCTGCGCCCGCTCGCTGGCCCCTCCGCGGGTGGAGGCGGGGTCGCCGACCACCGTGCAGCTGCAGCTCGACAACGTCTCGCGGCTGCCCAGCGGTGTCCTGCTGATGGAGGACGCGCTGCCGTACACGCTGGGCGGGCGCCCCCGCTTCGTGCTGGACAAGATCGAGCCGCGGGGCGTACGGGCGGTGAGCTACGCGGTCCGGTCCGACGCCCGAGGGCGCTACCGCATCGGCCCGCTGTCGGTCCGGCTGACCGACCCGTTCGGGCTGTGCGAGCTCGCCCGCTCGTTCGCCTCCTCCGACGAGCTGGTCGTCACGCCGGTCGTGACACCGCTGCCGGCCGTGCGGCTCGGCGGGGACTGGACCGGCGGCGGGGACGCCACCTCGCGTGCCGTCGCGGTCAGCGGCGCGGACGACGCCGCGACCCGCGAGTACCGCTACGGCGACGACCTGCGCAAGGTGCACTGGAAGTCGACCGCCCGCACCGGCGAGCTCATGGTCCGGCGGGAGGAGCAGCCCTTCCAGAGCCGGGCCACCCTGCTGCTGGACGGCCGCGAGCTGGCGCACCGCGGCGAGGGGCCCGGCTCGTCCTTCGAGTGGGCGGTCAGCGCGGTCGCCTCCATCGGCGTCACCCTGGCCCGGGCGGGCTTCGCGCTGTCGCTGCTGCGCGAGAGCGGTCAGGCGGTCGCGCCGGTCGGCGTGCCGCTCACCGAGAGCCTGCTGCTGGACGAGCTCGCGGTCGTGCGCACCGCCCAGCGGCGCAGCCTCGACGGCGCGGTCGAGGTGCTGCGCACCGGCGGACTCGGCGGGGTCCTCGTGGCCGTGCTCGGCGCCGTCGACGTCGACCAGGCGGAGCGGCTCGCGCGGCTGCGCACCGGGTCGGCCGTGTGCGTCGCCGTCGTGGTGGACACCGACAGCTGGGCGCCGCTCGCCCCCCGGATCCGCGCCGACGCCGTCGAGACGCACGAGCGGGTCTGCACGCTGCTCACCGGGGCGGGCTGGCGCGTCCTGCCCGCCGGGCACGGCACGGGGCTGGCGGGCGTCTGGCCGCTGGCCGGCGGGCGCTCGGGCGGCGGCGGCGCCCTGGGCGGCGGCCGCTCCGACGCCAGCCCCTCCCCCGCCGTCCCGTCGCCCGCGAGGGCCCCTCATCCCCCGCTGTCAGGAGCTCGACCATGACCACCCGGGACCGTCTCACGCTGGCCGCCGCCCTCGCGGTGGTCCTCGCGAGCGCCGCGCTGCGCCCGCTCTACGAGGACCTCGGCTGGCTGCTGCCCGTCGTCGGCGGCGTCGTCTTCGCCGCCGGCGGCGCGGCGCTGGCGCGAGCCGGCCGGGCGCCACGGGTGCTGCAGCCCCTGGTCGCGCTGCTCGCGCTGCTCGCCTACACCGCCCTGACCTTCGCCGGGTCGACCCTGGCGTACGGCCTGCTGCCCACGTTCGACACCCTCGCCTCGCTGGCCGCGACCGTCGCAGAGGGGATGCAGCAGGTCGAGGTGCTCGCCGCGCCGGTCCCGACGTCGTCCGAGCTGGTCCTGCTGGCGGTGCTCGGGACCGGCGCGGTCGCCGTGGTGGTCGACGCCGTGGCGGTCACCCTGCGCCGCGTCGCGGTGAGCGGCCTGCCCCTGCTGGTGCTGTTCGCGGTGCCGTCGGCGGTGCTGCCCGGCGGCATCGGCCTGGTCGCCTTCGTCCTGGGTGCGGCCGGCTGGCTGGGGCTGCTGATGGCCGACGGGAGCGACCGCGTCGCCCGCTGGGGCACGCCGCTGCGCAGCTCACGGGCCGGGAGCTCCGACCCGAGCGTCGGGCGGGTCGGCCGCCGCATCGGCGCGGCGGCGCTCGGCGTCGCCGCGGTCGTCCCGGCCCTGGTGCCCGGGCTCGACGGCCGGCTCCTGGCGGGGAACGGCCTGGGTGGGTCAGGCGGCTCGCGGACGACCACCACCTACAACCCGCTGACCTCCCTCGCGGGCCAGCTGCAGCAGGGGGACCAGCAGCTCCTGCTGACCTACGAGGCCGACGAGGGGCAGTACCTGCGGCTGACGACGCTCGACCGCTTCGACGAGGACCGGGGGTGGTCGGCCTCCGAGCTGTCCGCCGACATCGACGAGGACGCCGTGCAGGAGGGGGTCCCGGCACCGGTGGGCCGGACGACCGAGACCGACTCGGTCGAGGTCACGGTCGACCTGGACCGCCGGCTCGGTGGTCCGTGGCTCCCGGTTCCCGCCGTGCCCTCGGGCGTCGAGATCGACGGGCCGTGGCTGTGGGACGCCGAGGCCGAGACCGTCTTCTCGACCCGGACCTCCGCCCGCGAGGTCGACGAGCCGTACACCGTCAGCTCCACCCAGGTGCGGCCCGACGTCGCGCTGCTGCGCCGCCCCCAGCGCGTGCCGAAGGCGATCGCCGAGGCCTACGCCGTGGAGCCGGAGCTGTCGCAGGAGGCGCGGCGGGTCCTGGAGCGGGTCACCGCCGGTGCGCAGACGGACTACGACCGGGTCGCGGCGCTGCAGGCCTACTTCCGCGACACCGACTTCGTCTACTCCGAGCAGACGTCCGTGCCGCCGACCGACGCCCCCGACGGACTGACGGCGTTCCTGCAGGGGAAGCAGGGCTTCTGCGAGCAGTTCGCGTCGGCCATGGGCGGGCTCGTGCGAGGGCTGGGCATCCCGGCCCGGGTCGCGGTCGGCTTCACGTCCGGGACCGAGGTGGGCGGCAGCTACCGCGTGACCACGCAGCAGGCGCACGCCTGGCCCGAGGTGTGGTTCCAGGGCGCCGGGTGGGTGCGCTTCGAGCCCACCCCTCGCAACGACGGCGTGACGGTCGACGTGCCGGCCTACACGGTCCCGCCGGTCGACGAGGGGCCCGACCCGACGACGAGCGCCGCCCCGTCCGCCGCCCCGGCTGCGCCGCAGCCCGGCAGCAGCTCGGCGCCGGGGGCGATCGATCGCGGCCTGGACGAGGGGCTCACGGGCGGCAGCGGCGGCGAGGGCGACGAGGGCCTGTCCCGGTGGTGGCTCGCGGTGCCTGCGACGCTGCTGGTGTCGGCCGTGCCGGCACTGCTCGCGGCGGTCCGCCGGCGCCGGCGGTGGAGGTCACCGGGTGCGCTGACGGCGTGGGCGTCGGTGACCGACGACGCCGTCGACCTCGGCCACCGGTGGCGACCCGCCGACTCCCCCCGGGCAGCGGCGGCCCACCTGATGGCGGGACGTCACCTGCCCGAGGACGCGGCGCTGGCGCTCGACCGGATCGCGGCCGGCGCCGAACGGGCTCGCTACGCGCGTTCCGGGGCACCGGAGGACGGCGACGCCCTGCGCCGGGACGCCGCGCTGGTGCGCAGCGCGCTGCTCGCCGGAGCGGGCCGCCAGGACCGCTGGCGGGCCCGGCTGGCTCCCGCCTCGGCGCTGGCCTCCGCCAGCAGCCGGAGCGGCACAGCCGTCGCCGACGTGCTGGACCGGGTCGACGCGCTGATCAGCGCGGTCGGCGCCCGGCTGCGCCACCCGCGTACGGGCGGCGCCCGCAGCTGAGGGCGCCTGAGCGGCGGGACGTCCCGGCGATCAGGACAGGCGGCCCCGGCACGGCCTCCGGGCGATGGGGCTCACCGCCGACGGGGCGGTCGTACGCCCGCGCGTCAGCGCGCCGATCGAGGCGGCTGGCACATCGGCAGCGCCGGGGTGGGATGGACGCAAGGGGCCCGCCCGACGGGGCGGGTCGAGCAGGGCGACCGCGGCACCGCCGGCGGTGCACGCCCGTGAGAGAAGCGGGACGGTGGGCTCAGCGGCTGTCGCCGCCGCGCTCCTCCCAGCGGCGCTTCCACCGCTCCTCGAGCCGGCCCATCATCCCGCCGGACGAGCCGCCGCTGCTCGGGGGTCGGACGCGCCGACTGCCTCCCGGACGGGTGCGGTCGGGGCGCGGGCGCTCGGGCCCGCCGGCGATGTGGAGGTCGGGCTGACCGGGCTGTCCCATGCGCTTCCAGCTGGTCATGGCGAGCAGCAGGGCGCCGACCATGACGACGAAACCGGCGATGCCGACTGCGTACTGCTGGGTCACGACGCCGGTCAACAGCAGGCCGAAGCCGAGCGCGAGCACCAGAGCGGCCCGACGCAGCCGACGGCGCATGTGCGTGCGCAGATCGGTCGCCCGGACCGTGGAGGCGAACTTGGGGTCCTCCTGGTAGAGGGCGCGCTCGATCTGGTCGAGCAGACGCTGCTCGTGCTCAGAGAGCGGCACGGCGCTCCCTTCCCCTGGCGGAGGTCATGGGCGTCGACGCCGCGGATTGCTGCGTCGTTCCCCAAGGATACGAGCGCAACGGTCGCACGTCACCACGAAGGCTCAGAGAACTCAGCTCGCCAGGATGCACCACGACGCCTCCAACGCTCGGCACCTCGTCACGGTGCCTGTCTGGGCGTGTCCTGGGCCTCGCCGGAGGGTCGGACCAGGGTGGCCGGCCGCACAGCCCCGGCTCCGAACCTCCGGGCGGCGCGGTCGACCGCCTGCTCGGCGTCGCGCCAGCCGTGCTCGCGCTCCCCCAGCTGCAGCTGGTGCACCTGCTCCGCGGCCTCGAGGATGCCCTCGACCCGCACCCCCACCAGCCGGATCCGCGCGCGCTGCAGTCCGAGCGCCTCGTAGAGCCCGACGGCGGTGTCGTAGACGACGCGTCCGACGTCGGTGGCCTCGGGCAGGGTGCGCGCCCGCGTGATGGTGGTGAAGTCGGCGAAGCGCACCTTGATCGAGACCGTCCGGCCCACCTGGTGGGAGGCCCGCAGCCGGGCCGCCGTCTTCTCCGACAGGCGCAGCAGCTCGCGCGCGATCACCGCCGGGTCGTCGACGTCGGTCGAGAAGGTGTTCTCCGCGCCGATGCTCTTGTCGGGCTCGTGCGGGACGACGGCCCGTTCGTCACGACCCCAGGCCAGGGCGGCGAGGTGCGCCCCCGCTGCCGGTCCGAGTGCCCGCGTCAGCGTCGGGACCGGGGTGTGCGCCAGGTCGCCGACGCTGTGCAGCCCGAGCCGGTGCAGGACCTCCTCGGTCTTCTCCCCGACGCCCCACAGGGCGCCCACCGGGAGCGGGTGCAGGAAGGCGACGACGTCGTCGGGGGGTACGACCAGCAGCCCGTCGGGCTTGCACCGCGCCGAGGCCAGCTTGGCCACGAACTTGCTGCTGGCGACCCCGACCGAGCACGTGATGCCCTGCTCGTCGGCGATCGTCGCCCGGATCCACTCACCGATCTGGCGCGGCCCGCCCAGTCGTCGCGAGGCTCCGCGCACGTCGAGGAAGGCCTCGTCGAGGGAGATCGGCTCGACGAGCGGGGTGACCGAGCGGAAGACCTCCATCACCCCGTCGGACGCTCGGGAGTAGGCGTCGAAGTCGGGCGCCACCACGACCGCCTGCGGGCACATCCGCCGCGCGCGCATCATCGGCATCGCGCTGTGCACGCCCGAGCGGCGTGCCTCGTAGGTGGCCGACAGCACGACACCGCGGGTGCCACCGCCTCCGACGATCACGGGCAGGCCGCGCAGCTCGGGGCGGGTCAGCAGGCTCACGCTCGCGTAGAAGGCGTCCATGTCGACGTGCAGGACGGTGCAGCCGCGGTCGTCCGCCGGCGGTCCGGTCGGTGGCCCGACGGCGGGAACGGCTCCTCGGCTCACGACGCTGCCCGCCGGGGCAGCCGCTCAGCGACGCTGGGCGAGCACGTGCAGCTGGGTGGCGACATCACGGAACGGCGGTCGTTCGGACAGGGCCCGCTCCAGGGCCAGCAGGGCGGCTGCGGCACCGGGCTCGGCGTCGAGGACGGCGCCCGGGACGAGGTCGGCGACGACCCGCACGCCGTGCACCTGCTCGACGGTGAGGCCGGCGGCGGCGACGAGCTCGCGCAGGTGCTCGGCGTCGAAGCGCCGGCGCACGCCGTCGGCCGTGCCCCACCGTCCGGCCGGATCGGTGAGGGCGCGCGCCGCCTCGTCGGGGTGGCCGGCGAGGGCGCGGGCCAGCACGGCAGCCGCGCGGTTGGCCACGAGCAGGCTGAGTCGGCCGCGGCCCGGGCGCAGGACGCCGGCCGCGGCGGCCAGCGCCTCCGCGGGGTCGTCGACGACCTCCAGGACGCTGTGGCACAGCAGCAGGTCGACGGCGCCGGGCGCCACCAGCTCGGGCAGGTCGGCGAGGTCGCCCTGCACGCCGGTGACCCGGCCGGCCAGCTCGCCCTCCGAAGCCCTGCGCTGCAGGGCAGCCAGCGCGTCGGGGCTGGGGTCGACGACGACCACCCGGTGACCCGCGCGGGCGAGCGGCACGGCGAAGCCACCGCTGCCGCCACCGGCGTCGACGACGTCGAGACCCTCCCCGGTCGCGTCGGCCTCGGCGAGGACGGCGGACAGGACCTCCCACACCACGGCGGTGCGGGCCGACGTGGACGGCCCGCCGACACGACGACCGGTGCGGCCCGAGAGCGGGTCGGCGGGCGGTCCTGGGGCGGGCGGCCGGGGCTGGACGGGCGACACGGCGCTGCTCCTCCCCGGGCCGCCGGACGCGACGGACCCGGTGACGAGCCTAGTGACGCGGCTGCCGGTCCGAGGCCGGGCTGTCCGACGCCGAGGAGGTCGACGGGGGGAGCCGTCACTGCCCCGAGCTCCCGGGACTGGCGTGCCAGAGCTTGCGGGGGGCAGCCGGGGTCGCCCGTCCCCGCGAGGTCCCCGTCCCGTCCCCCGCCGGCTTGATGTCGGCGTACGGGGACGCGCGGAAGCCGGTCGCGTAGACGTGGACGGCCCCGCCGACCCCCGAGTGCCCCGCCCCGCCACCCACCAGCGGAGGGCTGGTCATCACCGGGCGGCTCGACCGGCTCGCCGCGGCCCCCTGCACCGCCGCATCGGTGACCAGGGCGGGTGTGGCCATCAGCGCCCACACCGCCTCGAGACCACCCTCGAGCCAGGCGCTGTGCAGTGCCGGCAGCTCCCAGCAGCCGACCGCCTGCATGGAGACCCCGCGCGGACCGGTGCGCCGGACCAGGCCCTGCACCACCAGCAGCCAGGAGTGGAAGACGGTCGTGGCGTAGCCGACCTGGGCGTCCTCGAAGAAGGTCGCGTCGAGCGGACCGGTGGCGTCGTCGAGCGTCACGAAGATCACCCGTCGCCCGGACCGGATCGGCGGCGTCTGCGTCGCGACCTTGACCCCGGCGACGAGCACCTCCTGGCGGCTCCGGCACCCCAGCAGGTCCTGAGCCCGGGTCGTGCCGAGCTCGTCGAGGAACGGGGCGTACGCGTCCATGACGTGGGAGCTCACGTCGAGCCCGAGCACGTCGAGCTCCGCGCGCACCCGCTCCGCCCGGCTCATCTCGGGCAGGCCGCTCGAGACGGTCTGCTCGGGCGCGTCACCGAGGTCGAGCGCGAGCTGCACGTCGACCGGCTCGGGTGTCGCCGGGGCCTGCGACTGACGGGCCTGCCGCGCCCGCACGTCGTCGAGGACGACGATCGGGGACGCCGCGGCGCCCCGGTCGGAGGTCGCCGGGTCGGTGAGGGAGGTCGGCAGCGGGGTGGTCGCCCGGCCGCGTCCGGTGCCCGCCGAACGGCGGCGTGGTCCGGCCTTGCGGGCTGCGGCCGCGGTCGACCGGCTCCAGCGGTCGAGCTCGGCGACCTGCAGCAGCAGGTCGCGTCGGGTGACCTGGCCCCGGCGGCGCACCGGCACGGTCGAGCCCAGCCCGTAGATCGAGTCGAACGCCCCGGCCACCACCAACCGCTCGACGACCGGTCGGGACACCGCAGCGCGGTGCCAGAAGTCCGACAGGGAGGCGTAGGGCCGGCCGGCGACGATCCGGGCGGTCTCCGCCTCGGACATGCCCTTCACCTCCGCCAGGCCGATGCGGATGCCGTAGCCGCGTCCGTCGGGCAGCCGCGGATCGGACGGAGCGCTGCGGGGACCGCTGACACCACCCAGGACTCCGGGGCCGTCGCGCAGCCATCCGTCGAGGTCCGCGACGGCCTCGGGCGGCGCCGCAGGACTGCCCACCTGGTCGAGCACCGCCGGAGGCGGCTCGTCGAGCACCCCGACCCGCTCCACCCGGTAGGCCGCGTCCGACAGGTTGACGTCGAGGGACAGCACGGCGATGCCGAACTGCCGGGCGTCGTCGAGGATCAGCCGCTTGGGGTACATGCCGGGGTCGTGCGTGAGCACGCCGGCGAGGAAGGCCGCCGGGTGGTGGGCCTTGAGCCAGGCCGACTGGTAGGTCGGCAGGGCGAACGCCGCCGCGTGGGCCTTGCAGAAGCCGAACGACCCGAACGCCTTGAGCACCTCCCAGACCCGCTCCACCACGCCGAGCTCGTAGCCGGCGGCCAGCGCGCACGGCACGAACCAGGCCTGCACCTCCGGCTGGCCCTCGGGGTCGCCGAGCGCCCGCCGGACCTCGTCGGCCTCGGCCAGCGAGCAGCCGGTCATCGTGCTGACGATCTGCAGCACCTGCTCGTGGAACACCACGACGCCGGAGGTCTGCGCCAGCACCGGCTCGAGGTCGGGGTGCAGGAGGTCGGCGTCCTTCCAGCCCTGCCGGGCCTCGAGGAAGGGCCGGACCATGTCGCTCTTGACCGGACCGGGCCGGAACAGGGAGATGTCGACGATGAGGTCCTCGAAGGTCTCCGGCGCGAACTTGCCGACCAGCTCGCGCTGACCGGGCGACTCGATCTGGAAGCAGCCCAGCGTCTTGGTCGACTGCACGAGCGCGAAGGTGTCGGGGTCGTCGCGGGCCGCCGCGTCGACGTCGACCTGCACCCCGTCGACACGGGCGATCTCACCGATCGCGTGCTGCATCGCCGACTGCATGCGGATGCCGAGCACGTCGAGCTTGAGCAGCCCGAGCTCCTCGACGTCGTCCTTGTCGAACTGGCTCATCGGCAGGCCCAGCCAGCTCGACTCGACGGGGGTGCGGTCGAGCAGCGTGGTGTCGGACAGCAGCACGCCGCAGGGGTGCAGCGCGACGTGGCGCGGCAGCCCGTCGAGCCGCTCGACCAGGCGCAGGAGCAGGTCGATGCGGCCGGCGTTCTCGCCCTTGGCCAGGCCGCTGGCGCGCAGCTCGGGAAGGTCGCGCATGGCCGCGCGCACCTGGCTGGCCCGGATGTGGGGGAACGCCTTGGCCAGCGCGTCCACCTCGCCCGGCGGCAGCCCGAGCGCCGCGCCGACGTCGCGGATGCCGTGGCGGGCGCGGTAGGTGTCCATCATCGACACGCAGGTGCAGCGCTCACCGCCGTACCGGGCCAGGATCTGCTCGTAGACCTCCATGCGGCGGGCGGACTCGACGTCGACGTCGATGTCGGGCAGCTGGTGGCGCAGCGGGGACAGGAACCGCTCCATCAGCAGCCCGTAGCGGATCGGGTCGACGTCGCTGATGCCGAGCAGGTAGGTGACCAGCGAGCCGGCGCCGCTCCCCCGGGCCGCCACGCGCACCCCCATGCCCTTGATGAGGTCGACGACGTCGGCGACGGTGAGGAAGTACGACGGGTAGCCCAGGCCCGAGATGACGCCGAGCTCGTCCTCGAGCCGGGCGACGGTGCCGGCGTCGCGCGCCATCGCCCGCCGGCCGAAGCCGGCCTCGCAGCGCTCGCGCAGCACGGCCAGGGGCTCGCCGCCCCCCGTCTCCAGCTCGGGGAAGTGGACCTCGCCGATCCCCAGGTCGCGCCGGGGGTCGACCGCGCACCGGTCGGCCTCGAACCGGGTGCGGGCGAGCAGCCTGCGGCCCTCGTCGGTCGAGCCCGCGGCCCGGGCGACCTGCGCGGCGACCTCCGCCATCGACTTGCCGGGCAGCAGCGCCGCCTCGGCGTTGCGCCGGTCGACGTGGCGCAGGTCGAGCGCGACCAGCCGGCGGGCGGCGTCGAGCACGTCGGCGGTCGGGGCGTCGGCCCGGTCGGCGTAGCGCACGACGTTGGTGAGCACCGCGCTGCAGTGCTGCTCGGTGGCGAACCCCAGCATCCGGGCGGCCCGCCCGACGTCACCCGGACCGCGGTGGCAGACGACCTCGACGACCACGCCGTCGCGCCCGAGGACGTCGCGCCAGCGGGACAGGTGGGCGCGGGCGAGGTCGTCGCGGCGGGCGGTCACGGCCCGGCCGAGCTCGGAGGCCGGTCCGAGCAGGACGGCGAGGGCACCGGCCTGCGCGGCGCCGCCGGCGTGCTCGGCGACGAGGTCGAGGGTGCTCACCGGTGCGCCGCGCTCACCGGCGAGGTGGGTCGCGGACACCAGCCGGCACAGCGCCGCCCATCCCCGGCCGTCACGCGCGAGCAGCACCACCCGGGGCAGGGCCTCCACCCCGCGGTCGGGGTCCTGGTCGAGGAACGCCCCGCCCCGGGCGGGGCTGCTCCGACCGGCGCCGGACGCGCTCCGTCCGGCGCCGGGAGCGCCGGACCCCGCACCGCTGCGGGACCTCGAGCCGGCGCCGGCCCGGCCGCCGGACGGGTCGAGCAGGACGGGCGCGACGGCGAGGTCGACGCCGAACACCGGACGGACCCCCGCCGCGGCGCAGGCCTTGGCGAACTTCACGACCCCGTAGGCGCCGTCCCGGTCGGTCAGGGCGAGCGTGTCCATCCCGTGCTCGGCGGCACGCTCGACGAGCGCACGGGGCGAGGACGCGCCGTGGCGCAGCGAGTAGCCGGACGCGACGTGGAGGTGGACGAACGGGTCCGGCCCCGGGGAGCCCGGCCCTGTGGGAGGCAGCACGGCTCAGCCCGACGCCAGGAGCAGCTGCGAGCCGGGCAGGCCGAGGGAGCCCTCGACCACCACGAGGAACGCCTCGACGTCGCGCACCAGGTCGTCGGCCTCGCGCGGCGTGACCGCGGAGGGCAGGCCGGCCTCGGCGGCGGCGCGCTTGCCGGCGCCCGCGGCGAAGAAGGTCGCCCACTCACCGAGCTCGGGGGCGACGGCGGCGAGCAGCACCCAGGCGCTGGTCGGCCGGGTCCGGCGAGCAGCGGTGGGGTCGCCCGCCGGGCGGGCCCGGCAGGCCAGCACGGCCGCGGCCACCCGCAGGGCGGCGAGGTGGGCGGCGGCGTAGCGCTCACCGGCGGTGGCGGCCTCGCACGCCTCGACCAGCCCGCGGCGGGCCAGGGCCAGCAGGATGGACGCGGGCAGCCGGGAGGTGGACCCGGCGGGGACCGTCGTCATCGCCGGCCTCAGTCCAGGACCCGGGCGAGCGACCAGCGGCCGGTCGACCAGGAGAAGCACAGGTCGTAGACGCCGGTGCCGGCCCACCGCCCGGCACCGGCCTCCACCCGGAACCAGTCCTGCTCGCCGTCGTCGACCCCGGCCGACCCGACGGAGACGTCGACGTCGGGCGCGGGCTCGCCCCAGGCGCGCTGCGCCCACTTGGGCGAGGACGGCAGCGGCGCGGTCTCGAGCGGCGCCACGGCAGCACCGCCGGCCACGGAGTCACCGTCGTGCAGGGACTGGACGCCGGCGGCACGCCACCACCCGCCGGACTCGGTCCAGCGGGCCAGCACCTCGCGCACGACGTAGAGCCGGCCCCGCCACAGGAACTGGGCGGGGACGTCGTCGTGCCGCTGGACCTCCACGGCATCGGTGTGCAGACGGGACACGGGGCCTCCTCCCGACGGGCGAGCGGGCAGCGGGCGCTGACCGCGGGTGCCGGGGGAAGGCGGCGACGGCGACGCCGGTCCGGGCGGGACGCTTCCCCACGCCCACCCGGACCGGCGAACCCGCCCGATGACGTGAGAGGGTCGAGGCTCCGACGTCATCGGGCGGGGGTCCGCCAGGACGGGTCCGCGAGGCCCCGTCCGGAACGCATCTCCAGTTGGAGTGTTCGAACGCCAGTTCGAACACCGAGAACAGTAGACCCTGCCTCCGACAGACCGTCAACCGTCGACCCCGCCTCGAGGGACGGCAGCCGTTCCGGCGTCGGGACCGGCGTCGCCGGCGGCGTCGACGACCGCGTCGGCGTCCAGCGGGTCCCTGCGCCCCTGGCACCGCACACCTGCCGCACACTGCACGCGTGCCGCGCACCGCCACCGCCGACCGCGTCTCCCGCGAGCAGCTGCTCGCCTTCCTGCGCGCCCGCTCCCGGGCGCTGCTGACCACCCGTCGCACCGACGGCGGGCCGCAGCTGTCTCCGGTCGCGGCCGGCGTCGACGCCGAGGGCCGGATCGTCGTGTCGACCTACCCCTCGCGGGCGAAGGTCCGCAACGTGCTGCTGCGGGTGGGCATCGACCGCTGGGGGCCTGTCGCCACGGGCGGCTTCCCGCCGGAGGTCGATGCGGGGCCGTCCCTCGACGTGCGGCAGGACGGTGCCTAGGGTCGGGGGATGGAGCGCCCGCGCCGGTCGGACGTGGTGCGGCAGGCCAGCGGCCTGCCCCACCTGTCCGTCCTGACGGACCAGGTCCGCGTCTCGCGCGTACGGGCCATCGCGGCCGGCGCAGCCGGGTCGGACGTCCTGCCCAGCCTCGTGCGGCTGGCCGCCAAGGTCTCCTCGAGCGAGTGCGCCCAGCTCTCGCTGCTCGCCGACGAGCAGGTGGCCACCGCTGTCCGCTGCGACGACGAGGGCTACTCGCGGTCCACGAGCGCGCTCGCCGACAGCCTGTGCACCGTCACGGTCCTGTCCGGCGACGTCCTGGTCGCCGCCGACGCGCAGGTCCACCCGTGGCTGCACGACCTGCCGCCGGTCGTGTCCGGGGCCGTGCGCAACTACCTCGGCGTCCCGCTGCTGCTGGCCGACGGCACGGCGGTGGGCGCCCTGTGCGTCTACGGGCCGCAGCCGCGCGAGTGGTCCGACCGCGACGTCGGCCTCACCTGCGACGTCGCCGACGTCGCCGCGCTCGAGCTGCGGCGCCTCGTCGGGCAGGAGTGACGGCGCGGCAGGGCACACTGCCGCCATGACCGCCGACCTGAGCTTCTCCGCGCACGTCGTCGTGGCGCGCCCGCCGCAGCAGGTCTACGACCTGGTGTCGGACGTGACCCGCACCGGCGAGTGGAGCCCGACCTGCGTGACGTGCTGGTGGGACGAGGGCGCCGGCCCCGAGCCCGGCAGCTGGTTCACCGGCCGCAACGTCACGCCGTCGCGGACGTGGGAGACCCGGTCGCAGGTGCTCGTCGCGAGACCCGGCGAGGAGTTCACCTGGGTGGTGGGCGACGGGCTCGTGCGCTGGAGCTACCTGCTGGAGCCCCACGACGGCGGGACGCTGCTCACCGAGACCTGGCAGTTCCTGCCGGCGGGCCTGGAGTTCTTCCGGCAGAAGTACGGCGAGGACGCCGACGCGCAGATCGAGGACCGGCGCCGCGCCGCCCACGAGGGCATCCCGAGGACGCTCGCGGCCGTACGGGCCGTCGCCGAGGCCGAGGGGTGACGGCCCCCGTACCCTTCGCCGTCGTCGGTCACGGCTGGCGCGCCGACTTCTACCTCCGGCTCGCCCGCCTGCTGCCCGACCGGTTCACGTGCACCGGCGTGCTCACCCGCCGCGCCGAGGTCGGCGAGCGTCTCGAGCAGCAGTGGGGCGTAGGGACCACCCGTGATCTCGACACCCTCTTGTCCGGCGGCCCGGACGTGGTCGTCACCTCGGTGCCCGTCGACGCCAATCCCGACGTCGTGCGGGCCCTGGTCGAGCGGGACGCGACAGTGCTGTCCGAGACCCCGCCCGCACCGGACGTCGACGGCCTGCGGGCGCTGTGGCACGCCGTCGGCGCAGCCGACCGGGTGCAGGTGGCGGAGCAGCACCCGTCGCTGCCGGTCGTCGCGTCGGTGCGGGCGCTGCTGCGGCGCCGACTGCTGGGGCAGGTGACCTCGGCGTCGGTCTCCTGGACCCACGACTACCACGCGATGGCGCTGCTGCGCGCGGTGCTCGGCTGGGGCGCCGAGCCGGTGTCCGTACGGGCGGTGCACGTCGACGGGCCGTTGCTCGAGCCGCCCGGACGCGAGGGCCGGCCGGTCGCCCCGGAGGTCGGGCCCGCCCGCCACACGACGGCCGTGCTGACCGGCGGGGGCTGCACGGGCGTCTACGACTTCACCGACGGGCAGTGGTTCTCCCCGCTGCGCCGGCGCTCGCTCACGGTCCGCGGCAGCCACGGCGAGCTCGTGGGCACCGACGTGCGGTGGTCCGGGCAGGACGGCGCGGTCCTCGCCGCTCCGCTCGTCCGCCGGCAGACCGGGCTCGACGGCGACCTCGAGGGGGCCGACCTCGACGCCGTGGTGTGGGCGGGTGAGGTGCTGTTCGCCAACCCGTACCGCGGGGCGCGCCTGTCCGACGAGGAGCTCGCCATCGGGCTGTGCCTCGAGGCGACGGCCCGTTGGCGCGCAGGCGACGGCCCGCCGCCGTACCCGCTCGCCGACGCCTGCCAGGACGCGCTGCTCGGCCACCTGGTGCACCGCGCCGCCGAGCACGGGGGCGTCGAGGACAGCGGGCAGGAGCCGTGGGCGCCGCACGTCCGCGGGGCGGGCTGAGCGCTCCCGAGCCGAGTGGACCGCCGCGCGCCGCGCGCCCGGCTCCTGCACCGCCGGCGGGCACGGACCGGCCGCCCGTCCTAGCATCCGAGCGTGACGACGAGCGTTGCCCGGCCCGTCATCGCCCTGCTCGCCGCGCTCGCCTCGGCCGCTCTCGTCGGCTGCTCCGGCGCCGCGGACACCGCGACGGCCGGGCCCGAGCACGGCGGCGCGGTCCACCCGACGCACTCGCTCCCGCCGGTGGAGGTCGAGACGGGGGTCGTGCACGTCCACGGGCTCGGCGTCGACCCCGCTGACGGCGTGCTCTACGCAGCGACGCACTCCGGGCTGTTCCGGGTGCCCGAGCAGGGACGGGCCGAGCGGGTCGCCAACCGCGCGCAGGACACGATGGGCTTCTCGGTGGTCGGCCCCGGCCGGTTCATCGGCTCCGGGCACCCCGACGTCCGGGAGGACGACGTGCGCCCGCCGCTGCTCGGCCTCGTGGAGTCCGACGACGCCGGCCGGACGTGGAGGCGGGTCAGCCTGCACGGCGAGGCCGACTTCCACGCCCTCGCGGCCGCGCACGACCTGGTCTACGGGTACGACGCGACGTCCGGGACCTTCATGGTCAGCAGCGACCGCGAGCAGTGGGACGCCCGGTCCCGCCTGCCGGTGCGGGACTTCGCCGTGGACCCGGCCGACCCGGACGGGGTGGTCGCCACGACCGAGCAGGGCCCCGTCGCGAGCACGGACGGCGGACGGACCTGGTCGGCGCTGCGCGGCGCACCCGCGCTCGTCGTGCTCGCGTGGACGGCGCAGGCGGGGCTGTACGGCGTGGCGGTCGACGGCGGTGTCCACCGCTCGGGCGACGCCGGACGCAGCTGGACCAGGACGGGCAGCGTCGGCGGCCCTCCCGAGGCCGTCACGGTCGACGCCCGCGACGGCGTGACCTCGGTGTACGTCGCGGTCGCCGAGCGCGGCATCCTCGTCAGCGACGACGGCGGGCAGCGCTTCAGGGTCCGGTACGCCGAGTAGCCCGGCGTGCGCCTGCGGCCGCCAGGCCCCGGCGCTCAGGAGTGGCTGCGGCCGTCGTGCCGTCCTGAGGTGACACCCGAGCCGGCCGTACCGGGGGCGTCGCCGTCGTCGCGCGGCAGGTCGCCGTGGAACCGGTGGACCACCGCGTGGCCCTTGCCGCGGCTGATGAGCCAGCGGTTGACCGGCAGGGTGACGACGAAGGCCACGGCGAGGGCGAACGCCAGCGCGCCCCAGAACAGCAGGCTGGTCACGCCCGATTCCATGGCGCCCGGGACGAGCAGCATGACCGCGTTGTCCACGACCTCCATGACGGTGATCGACAGCGTGTCCGCCGCCAGCGCGACCGGGATCGCCGCGGACAGCGCCACACCGGACCGCAGGATCGGCCGCAGGGTCAGCGCGTAGCCGAAGAAGAACGCCAGGACGACGGCCAGAGCGACCGTCTGCAGGTCCGACCAGCCCAGGGCAGTGCCGATGACCATTCCGAGGACCTCGCCGATGGCGCAGCCGGTGAGGCAGTGCAGCGTCGCGGACACCGCCAGGCGGGTGAGGGCCGCGCCTTCCGTCGCGGGGGCGTGCGTGCTGTGGTCCATGACGTCCTCCTCCAGTGGAGCGTGCGGTGCCGGTGCGCCGTCGGCGTGCCGGACGACGGCTGCCCGGTTGGTGCGGGCTGCGTGGATGGAGCAGGCGGCCGGCTCGGCGAGCAACGGTCTCCTGCTGCTGGTGCGCCCCTGGGAGCCGGGCTGCCGAGGAGATCGGCGCCGGTCGTCCGGGGTGCGATGCACAGACTGCGCCTGCAGCCGGGCCTTGTCAAGTACCCAGGGGGGGTATCCGGACGTCGCGCCTGGACACCCCACGATGTGCTGGCACCGCACCCACCGGGACGTCGACCGAGCGGGTCGGCTCGGGACACCCGACCGTTGCGCACACGAGCTGATCGCCGGCGCGCGAGAGGGCGCTCGGCCCAGGGCCGGGGACGCCGACGTCGATCAGCTCGTGTGCAGATCCGTACCGCCGGCAGCAACCCGGCAGCGCCAGCGCTCAGCCCCCCGGTGACAGCGCCGGTCCGGGTCAGCGCGACGAGGGGTGACCGCCGGGCTCGACGCTCCCCGCCGTTCCTCCGCCGCCCGGCAGGAGCTGCTCGAGCAGGGCCTGCACGCGCGCGCGGATGTCGTCGCGGATCGGCCGTACCGCCTCGACGTCCTGACCGGCCGGGTCGTCGAGCGCCCAGTCGAGGTAGGTCGTGCCCGGGAAGACCGGGCAGGCGTCGCCGCAGCCCATCGTGATGACGACGTCGCTGGCCTGCACGCTGCCGGTCGTCAGGATCGTGGGCCGTGCGTCGGCGATGTCGATGCCGACCTCGCGCATCGCCTCGACGGCGGAGGGGTTGACCCGCTCCGCGGGGGCGCTGCCGGCGGAGCGGACCTCGACGGCACCGCCGGCGAGCGCGGTGAGGAAGCCCGCGGCCATCTGGGACCGCCCGGCGTTGTGGACGCAGACGAACAGCACCGACGGTCGGCGGTCCCGGGGCCGGTCGGCCGCCGTCTCCGACGCACTGTCGGTCACCCGCGGGGCTCCGGCTCCTGCGGACCGCGCGGGCCGCCGGACGCCCGGTCGGCGGGGGCGTCGGCCAGCACCGTGTAGACCTCCCACGGCGCGCCGTCCGGATCGGAGACCCACACCTTGTCCTGCACCGCGTAGCAGCACGTGGTCGCCTGCTCCGCGCGGGTGTCGAGCCCCTCGACGGTCAGCCGCCGGCGAGCTGCGTCGACGTCCGCCGTCGTGCCGACCTCGATCCCCAGGTGGTTCAGGGCCCCGGCGACACCGGCCCCTCGAGCGTCCCGGTCCTCGATCAGCACCAGCTTCAGCGGCGGAGCAGCGACCGCGAAGTTGGCGTAGCCGGGCCGGCGCTTCGCCGGCTCGGTGCCGAGGAGCCGGCGGTAGAAGTCGACCGCGGCGTCGATGTCGGACACGTTCAGGGCCAGCTGCACCCGGGCGCCGGCCGCGCTGCCGGCACCGTCGGCGGCAGCTGCCTGCTCGTGCAGCGGGTCGTCCGCGGTCGTCCTGTCAGGGACCTCCTGTGCGGCGGTCGAGGTCATCGGCGGTCCCCTTGCATCGAAGGTCGTCGATGCCACCTTGCCCCGGACATGGACGGGTACGCGGAGGGTGCCGGGGAGCTCGCAGGCGTCCTTCAGGCCCTGGCCGATCCGGCGCGGCTCCGCCTGCTGTCCATGATCGCCGCCTCCGACGGCGGTGAGGGGTGCGTGTGCGACCTGGTCGAGCCCCTCGGGCTGTCGCAGCCGACCGTCAGCCACCACCTCAAGGGGCTGCTGGACGCCGGACTGGTCAGTCGCGACAAGCGCGGCGTCTGGGCCTGGTTCCGCCTGGTGCCCGGTGCTCCCGACGGGGTCGCGGAACTGCTGAGCGCCGCCGACGGCTCGCCCGCCGACCCCTGACCCGGCTGACGCGCGGTGGCGTCGAGCCTCCTGCGGCAGCGGCTGACGACGCGTGGTTTCGCCCTCCCGCCGTCGGCCCGCTCCCCTCGCACTCCCCGAGAGACGTTGCGTGCCCGGCTTCGTCAACATGCGTGCGCATTGCGTCACAACGGCTGTAGGGTCCGCCGACGCCGTCACCGAGCGTCACACCCTTGGCTCCCTGGAGGACCCCATGGCCGTCATCCGATCCCTACCCGGCCGAGCGGCGCTGTGCGCCACGCTCGGCACTGCGGCGGCCCTCGCCCTGGCTCCGCTGTCGCCCGCCTCGGCAGCGACGCCCTTCGGGACCGAGCGCCTGCTGCGGTCGGTGCCGTCCGTCGCCGCCGACGTGTCCCAGCGCCCGCAGGCCGCCAAGCTGGGCGCCACGGCCGCCGCGACGGGGACCCCGCCGCAGATCGCGTACTCGGTGGCGCAGCTGAACGACAGCGACGACGGGAGCATCGCCAGTGCGGTGGCACGGCTCAACCCGCTGACCGGTGTGGCGCGCACCCTGGTCGCCGACCAGCGGCGCCTGCTGACGGCGCAGGCCTGGTCCGACGACCGGTTCCGCGTCTACTTCGGCCTGCTCGACTTCACCCAGGAGACCGAGTTCACCAACGTCGACTCGGTCTCCCAGGCCGGCGGCACCCCACGACGCGAGGTGGAGGGTGCTCTCAGCCTGGACGTCAGGCGCGACGGCCAGCGGCTCGTCTACGTCCGCGAGGAGGGCGAGACCGCCAACATCTTCACCTCGAACGCCGCCGGCGGTGACGAGCGACGCGTCACCGGTTCCGGAGCGCTCAACGCCCGCTTCTCCCCCGACGGCAGCCGGATCGTCTTCACCCGGCTGGTCGGTGGCCTCGAGAACGGGCAGGCCGACGTCTTCACCGTGCGTGCGGACGGGACCGGGCTGACCCGGGTGACCGGTCGCGCCAACACCGACGACCTCGCCGGAGCGTTCTCGCCGGACGGCAGCCGCGTGCTGTTCACCCGGATCTCGCAGGAGGACGGCCTCCCCCACGTCTACTCCGTCGGGATCGACGGCCGCGGTCTGCGCCTCGTGCGGGCCAACGCCGCCGACCCCGACTGGGCGAGCAACGGCTGGCTGACCTACCTGACCGTCAACGGCTCGGAGGAGGACTTCGACACCCAGGTGGCGATCCGCGCGCCCGGCATCCCCGGCGCGGAGACGGTGCTCACCCGCGAGCGCAACCTGGTGACGGCGGTGCGCTTCGCCGGCTGACCGTCCCTGACCCCAGCGGGGCTGCACCTGCGCGAGCGGGTGCAGCCCCGCTGCACGTCCGGCCCGGACCGGGCTCCCGCCCGCCAGCCGGTCAGGCCTGCGCGTCGTCGGGGTGGGTGTGCGGCTCCTGCAGCGCACCGACGGCGTGCTCGCGGCCGGCCAGCGGCGTGCGGTACAGGCAGAGGTCGCAGTTCATCCGCACGTCGCCGCCGAGGACCTCGTCGAAGCGCTCGGCGAGCAGCCCGGCGACCGCGTCCGACCCGCCGAGGGAGCCCGACACGACCACCGTCAGGTCCGGGACGGAGCGCGCCTGCTTCTCGACCAGCCTCGGCAGGAAGCCCGGTCCCAGGAAGTAGCGGGACACGGCCACGCGGGTCGCGCCCTGGGCGCGGAGCCGACCGAGCGCCTCCGGCACCGACGGTCGCGCGGTGGAGGCGAAGGCGATGTCGACAGAGGCGAAGCCCCGCCCCTCGAACAGCAGCCGGGCGGTCGCGGCGACGTCGGCGTTGGCGGCCGGGTCCAGCGCGCCGCCGGCCACCAGCAGCACCGGGTCCTGCGGGTCGGCGCCGGCCTCGGCCAGCCGGTGGGCGAGCACGTCGACGAGCACCGGGTGGGGGCCGAGCGGCCGGCCGTACCTCAGCCGCATCTGCGGGTGCGCCCGCCGGCCGACCTGCACCGAGGCGGCGACGTCGGTCTTGCTGTGCGAGGCCGCGGTGAGCAGCAGCGGCAGGACGACGACGTCGTCGACGCCCTCGGACGCGAGCTCCGCGAGCCGCCGGCGGATGGACGGCGAGGCGTTGTCGACGTACGCCGCCTCCGCGCGCAGACCGGGCCGCAGTGCCGCGGTGCGGCGCAGCAGGTCCTCCACCACGGCCTGGGAGTCGGGGTCGCGGGAGCCGTGTGCGACGCCGAGCAGGACCGTCATCGGGGCCGGCCCGCGTCAGGGGCGACCGCAGCGGGGCCGACAGCGTCCGGCACGACCGCAGCAGGCGCGACCGCGTCCGGGCCGACCGCGTCAGGGACGATCCTCTCCCCGACGACCTCGCCGACCACGACGACGGCCGGCGCGCGCACCTGTCCCACCTCGGCTCCGGCACCGGCCAGCGTCGTGACCGACGTGGACTGCGCCGGCAGGGTGGCGTCCGAGACGACGGCCACGGGCGTGGCCGGGTCGCGGCCACCGGCGAGGAGCGCCGCGCACACCGCTGGCAGCCGGTCCCCGGCCATGAGCAGCACCAGCGTGCCGCCGACGCGGGCGAGGGCGTCCCAGTCGACGGTGGACGCGGGGTCGCCGGGCGGCAGGTGCGCCGAGACGACGGTGAACGACTGGTTCACGCCGCGGGCGGTCACCGGGATGCCGGCGCTGGTGGGTCCGGCCAGGGCGCTGGAGATCCCCGGCACCACCTCGACCGGCAGCCCTGCGCGCACGCAGGCCGCGACCTCCTCGATGCCGCGGGCGAAGACGTGCACGTCCCCGCCCTTGAGCCGGACGACCCGGCGGCCCTGCGCGGCGCGGTCGACGAGCACCTGCTCGATGTCGCGCTGCGACCACGACGGACCGCTCGGGCTCTTGCCGACCTCGATCACCTCGACGCCGTCGGGCAGGGGCACCTGGGGCGCCAGGCGGTCGCGCACGACGACGTCGGCGCCGGCGAGCAGGCGTCGTCCCCGCACGGTCAGCAGGTCGGGGTCGCCGGGTCCGCCGCCGACCAGCGCCACCGACCCAGGGCCGGGGCGGGTGCGCCGCAGGGGCAGCCCGCCGGTGTCGAGGGTCAGTGCCACCGCGTCGCGCAGCGCCACCGCGCGGCGCGGGTCGCGGCCGGCGGTCACGGAGACCAGCACGTCGTCCGCCCGGGCCACGGCCGGCACCCACGCCGGCGACCGGGTGGCGTCGTCGGCGCGCACGCACCACGTGCGGCTGCGCTCGCAGGCCGCCGCCACCGCGTCGTCCACGACCCCGCTGCAGGCCAGCACCAGCCAGGCGCCGTCGACGTCGCCGTCGCGGAACGTCCGGCGCTGCACCGGCACCTCGGGGAAGCCCTCGGCCACCTCCGGGCTGACGACGTCCACCGCCGCGCCCGCCGCCAGCAGCGAGCGCACCCGCCGGGCAGCGACCGCTCCCCCGCCGACGACGAGCACGCGCCGACCCGCCAGGTCGAGGTGCAGCGGGAAGGCGTTCAGCCGACCATCCCCGCGCCGAGGGTCGTGCCGGTCGCGTCGTCGACCACGAGGAAGGCGCCGGTGGTGCGGTCCACGGCGTACGGGTCGACCGCGAGCGGCGAGGCCACCCTCAGTGCCACGCGGCCGATGTCGTTGAGGCCCAGCTCGGAGACCGGCTCGGAGGTCAGCGACGCGACGTCGACCCGGTCGGTCACGGCGCTGACCAGCGCCTTGACCGTGCGCGTCGTGTGCTTGACCAGCACGCGGGCGCCCGGCCGCAGCGGCGCGTCGGCCATCCAGCAGACGGTGGCGTCCAGGGCCGAGACGGTCCGGGGCGGTGCGGCGGCCGCGACGAGCATGTCGCCGCGGCTGACGTCGAGCTCGTCGCTCAGCCGGACGGTGACGGCCTGGCGGGCGACGGCGGCGTCGAGCGGGCCGTCGTAGGTGTCGATGCCGGCGACGGTCGAGGACCGCCCGGACGGCAGCACGACGACGTCATCGCCGACGCGCAGCGTGCCGCTCGCGACCGTGCCGGCGTAGCCGCGGTAGTCGGGGCGCTCGGCCGACATCGGGCGGATGACGTACTGCACCGGGAAGCGCGAAGGCCGGGTCTCGCCGTGGTCGCGCTCGACGTGCACCCCCTCGAGGTGCTCGAGCAGCGACGGGCCGTCGTACCAGCCCATCGCCGAGCTGCGGTGGACCACGTTGTCACCCTGGAGCGCCGCCATCGGGATGGCGGTCACGTCGGGCAGCGCGCCGAAGCGGTCGCGCAGGTCGTCGGTGAGCGAGGTGAAGTCGCGGACGATGTCGGTGTAGACCCCGCGCTCGTGGGCCACGAGGTCCATCTTGTTGACCGCGAGCACGAGGTGGGGCACCCGCAGCAGCGCCGACAGCGCGGCGTGCCGGCGGGTCTGCTCGACGACGCCCTTGCGCGCGTCGACGAGCACCAGCGCGAGGTCGGCCGTCGAGGCGCCGGTGACCATGTTGCGGGTGTACTGCACGTGGCCCGGGGTGTCGGCGACGATGAACGACCGCACCGGCGTGGAGAAGTAGCGGTAGGCGACGTCGATCGTGATGCCCTGCTCGCGCTCGGCCCGCAGGCCGTCGGTGAGCAGCGCCAGGTTGGTGTAGTCGTCACCGCGGTCGGCGCTGGTGCGCTCGACCTGCTCGAGCTGGTCCTGGAAGACCGTCTTGGTGTCGTAGAGCAGCCGTCCGATGAGGGTGGACTTGCCGTCGTCGACGGAGCCGGCCGTGGCGAAGCGCAGGAGGTCGCTCACCAGAAGCACCCCCCGGTGCGGCATGCCATCAGAAGTAGCCTTCTTTCTTGCGGTCCTCCATGGCGGCCTCGCTCGCCCTGTCGTCGGCGCGGGTGGCGCCCCGCTCGGTGATCCGTGTGGAGGCGACCTCGTCGACGACCTCCTCCGGCGTACGGGCCGGCGACTCGACCGCACCCGTGCAGGACGCGTCACCCACGGTCCGGTAGCGCACCAGCCGGGTCGTCACGGTCTCCCCCGGACGCGGCAGCGAGTGCTCGGTCACGCCGAGCACCATCCCGTCGCGCTCGAAGACCTCGCGCGCGTGGGCGAAGTAGATCGACGGCACCTCGATGCGCTCGCGGGCGATGTAGCGCCACACGTCGAGCTCGGTCCAGTTCGACAGCGGGAAGACCCGGATGTGCTCACCGGGTGCGTGCCGGCCGTTGTAGAGGTTCCACAGCTCGGGGCGCTGGTTCTTGGGGTCCCACTGGCCGAAGGCGTCGCGGAAGGAGAAGAACCGCTCCTTCGCCCGGGCCTTCTCCTCGTCGCGGCGGGCGCCGCCGAAGACGGCGTCGTACCGGCCCTCCTCGATCGCCCGCAGCAGGGTCGTGGTCTGCAGCGGGTTGCGCAGCCCGCCGGGCACCTCGCGGACCCGGCCGGCGTCGATGTCGTCCTGCACCTGCGCCACGACCAGCCGGGCACCGAGCTCGGCGACCCGGCGGTCGCGGAACTCCAGCACCTCGGGGAAGTTGTGCCCGGTGTCGACGTGCACCAGCGGGAACGGGATGCGCGCGGGCCAGAAGGCCTTCTGCGCCAGGTGGAGCATGACGATGGAGTCCTTGCCGCCGCTGAACAGCAGCGCCGGCCGCTCGAACTCCGCCGCGACCTCGCGGAACACGTGGATGCTCTCGGCCTCCAGGACGTCGAGCTGGGACAGCCCGGTCAGCGCCGTCGTCACAGAAGGCCCCTCTCCTGCAGCACGGCCAGCAGCTGGTCGACCGACTGCTCGAGGCTCTGCTCGTGCGTCGGGACGCGGGCGTCGGGCGCGGTCGGCGCCTCGTACGGCGCGTCGACGCCGGTCAGCCCCTGCAGGTCGCCGGCGCGCTGCCGGGCGTACAGGCCCTTGACGTCGCGCTCGCTGCACACCTCGACCGGAGTGGCCACGTGCACCTCGAGGAAGGCCGCGCCTCGTGCGTCGTGCAGGGCACGCACGGCCTGCCGCGTCGCGGCGTACGGGCTGATGACGCTCGCCAGCACCAGCACGCCGTGCTTGGCCAGGGTGGCGGCGACCCACCCGATGCGCAGGACGTTGGTGTCGCGGTCCTCCCGGCTGAAGCCCAGGCCCCGGGACAGGAACTCGCGCACCTCGTCACCGTCGAGGTTCTCCACCCCGCTCACGCCGCGCTCGTGCAGGCGCGCCGCGAGCGCCGTGGCCAGCGTCGTCTTGCCGGCGCTCGGCAGGCCGGTCAGCCACACCGTCGCCCCGTACGTCGCAGGGGTGACGGGAGCGGCGGGGTCCTGCCGCTCGTCGAGGGCGGTCACAGCGGGTCCTCCTGCAGAGCGCGGGGCCGGACGCGGGCGGTCCGGTCAGGGGCGGTCGGGCGCGGATCGGGCGCGGGACGTCCGCTCAGGAACAGACGGCGCTCGTGACGCGCTGCAGGTCCACGTGCAGACGTGCGACCAGGCGGACACCCGTCACGGGGAGATGGTCCCACAGCGCTGTGCCACCCTGGAGAGCGTGTCCGCCCTCCTCACGTCCCGTCGCCACGTGGACCTGAAGCGCACGGCCAGCGCCGTCTGTTCCTGACGCCGCCCCGCCCGCCCGGACCTGCACCACCTTCCTGACATCGGAGAACCGCATGCCCGCCACGCGCGGACAAGGCCAGTGGGCGCTCGGCTACCGCGAGCCCCTGAACCAGAACGAGCAGTCGAAGAAGGACAGCAACCCGCTGACCGTCAAGTCGCGGATCCTGGACATCTACGCGAAGGGCGGCTTCGACTCCATCGACGGCGGTGACCTGCGCGGACGGTTCCGCTGGTACGGCCTGTACACCCAGCGCGCGCAGGGCATCCCCGGTGGCAAGACCGCCGTGCTGGAGCCCGAGGAGCTCGAGGCGCCGTACTTCATGCTGCGCATCCGCATCGACGGCGGACGGCTGACCAACGAGCAGCTGCGCACGATCGGCGAGGTCTCCACCGAGTACGGCCGGGACGTGGCCGACATCACCGACCGGCAGAACGTCCAGCTGCACTGGATCCGCATCGAGGACGTCCCGGCGATCTGGGAGCGGCTCGACGCGGTCGGGCTCGACACGACCGAGGCGTGCGGCGACTGCCCGCGGGTCATCGTCGGCTGTCCGCTGGCCGGGGTCGACGGCGCCGAGGTGCTGGACGCCAGCGGGGTCCTGGAGGAGGTCCGCGCGCGCTACATCGGCGACCCGGCGTTCTCCAACCTGCCCCGCAAGTTCAAGACCTCCATCTCCGGGTGCTCGGTGCACTGCACCAACCACGAGATCAACGACGTCGCGTTCGTGGGCGTGCGCCTGCCCGACGGGACCGTCGGCTACGACCTGTGGGTCGGCGGCGGGCTGTCGACCAACCCCAAGCTCGCCGTGCGGCTGGGCGTGTTCGTCGAGCCCGCGCGGGTGGCCGAGGTGTGGGCCGGCGTGACGTCGGTGTTCCGCGACTACGGCTACCGCCGCTCGCGCATGCACGCGCGGCTGAAGTTCCTCATGGCCGACTGGGGGCCCGTGAAGTTCCGGCAGGTGCTCGAGGACGAGTACCTGACCGGCCCGCTGCCCGACGGCCCTGCTCCCGCGACCCCGCCGACGCCGGACCGCGACCACGTCGGCGTCCACGCGCAGAGCGACGGCCGCTCCTACGTCGGCGCCGTGCCGCGGGCAGGCCGTACGAGCGGCCGCCAGCTGCAGCGGGTCGCCGAGCTGGCCGAGCTGTACGGCGACGGGCAGGTGTCGACCACCGCTCAGCAGGGGCTGGTGGTGCTGGGCGTGCCCGAGGAGAACCTCGAGCCGCTGGTCGGCTGCCTGGAGGCCGAGGACCTGCGCGTGCGGCCGTCGGTCTTCCGCCGGGGCGTGCTCGCCTGCACCGGGCTGGAGTTCTGCAAGCTGGCGATCGTCGAGACCAAGGCCCGCTCGGTCGACCTCTACGCCGAGCTCGAGAAGCGGCTGCCCGACTTCGACGAGCCGATCACGATCAACGTCAACGGCTGCCCCAACTCCTGCGCGCGCTTCCAGACCGGCGACATCGGCCTCAAGGGCTCGATCGTCGACGGCGAGGAGGGCTTCCAGGTGCACCTGGGCGGACGGCTCGGCGAGGACGCCGGCTTCGGCCGCAAGTCGCGCGGGCTCAAGGTCACCGCGGACGGCGCCGCCGACTACGTCGAGCGGGTCCTGCGGTCCTACCTCGACCACCGCGAGGACGGCGAGCGGTTCGCCACGTGGGCGCGCCGGGCCGACGAGGCGCTGCTGAAGTGAGGCCGCGCCCATGACCGAGCGGGCCGCGCCCATGTACTGCCCGTACTGCGGTGAGGACGTCATCCGCCCCTGGGGCGACGACCCGGACAAGGGGCACGCCGACTGGCGGTGCGAGTCCTGCCTGCGGGTGTTCAGCGTCCGCTACAAGGGCCTGACCGGCACGGGCTGAGACCCACTACCCCGCTAGAACCGTTCGCTCGGGTCGTCCTCACGAACGGTTCCAGCGGGGTGGTGGGCGCCGGGTGGGCCCGCGCGCCTCGCCCCGGGTGACTTCCCCTGCACTGCGGTACGCCGGGAGCCTCTGCGGCGTACGGCACCGAAGGGGAGCGCGGCCCCAGCGCCGCAGCGCAGCACCTCCCCTGCGCTGCGGTACGCCGAGAGCGGCGCCGCGCCGCGCCGCGCACGGCAGGCACGGGAAAGTGCTGGTGCGCACCGGGCAAGGTGCGGCCGACCGTTCGCCCGGGTGTTCACCGCCGCACACGAGCTGATCGTCCGCGGGCCCTGCGCCGGCGTGTCCCGCCACACGTGGATCAGCTCGTGTGCGGACCGGTCAGAGTGCGGACCGACGCGACGGCCGACCGGGCCTCAGCCGCCGCCACGACGCCAGGCGCAGCCTCCCAGCCTCAGACGTGCAGGCCGCACTCGGTCTTGGTGGTGCCTGCCCAGCGGCCCGAGCGCGGGTCCTCGCCCGGCGCGACGCGGCGCGTGCAGGGCGCGCACCCGATCGAGGGGTAGCCGTCGTACGCGAGCGGGTTGACCAGCACGCCGTGCTCGGCGACGTAGGCGTCGACGTCGGCCTGCGTCCAGGCCGCGATGGGGTTGACCTTCACCATGGCCCGCTTGGCGTCCCACTCGACCACGCCGATGCTGCGCCGGGTCGTCGCCTCGTCGCGGCGGATGCCCGAGGCCCAGGCGGTGTACGGCTCGAGCCCGCGCGCGAGCGGCTCGACCTTGCGCAGGGCGCAGCAGGCGTTCGGGTCGCGCTCGTGCAGCCGGGTGCCGTGCTGCTGGTCCTGCTGGGCGACCGACAGCAGCGGCAGCATCGTGCGCACGTTGACGTCGTAGACCGAGGCGACCGCGTCGCGCGTGCCGATCGTCTCCGGGAAGTGGTAGCCGGTGTCGAGGAACAGCACGTCGACGCCGGACGCGACCGACGAGACGAGGTGCGCGAGCAGCCCGTCGCCCATCGAGGAGGCGATGACGAACCGGTCGCCGAAGGTGTCGACCGCCCAGCGCAGGACGTCCTGCGCCGAGGCGTCCTCCAGCTCGCGCCCCGCCCGCTCCGCGAGGCCCTGCAGCGCTGCGTCGTCCGTCACGTCCGCGCTCACGACATCCACGACACGGGTGAACGTCCAGGTGCAGGTCGGCCTTCCCGCGGGCACGATCGAGCCATGAAGCGCTCCGTCTCGGCTGTCCTGCTCGCGCTGTCCCTGCTGCTGACCGGCGCGTGCGGCAGCCAGTCCGGTGGCAACAGCTACCCCGACAACCAGACCGACGAGGTGCCGGGCTCGGAGGAGTCCGAGGCGCCGTCCTAGTTCGCTGACGAGCCCGGGTCCTGGCAGGCTGTGGGGGTGAGCGACCCGGTTCCCGCGCTGGTCACGCTGCACCTGTGGCGGGTCGCCCCCGCCGCCGTGCCGCGCGCGGTGCTCCGCATGGGCAGTGACCGCCCCCGCGTACGACGCACGCCGGGTCTGCGCTTCGCCAAGCTGCTCGGCACCGGTGACGGCCGGACCTTCACCGCCCGCGACGCCGACGTCCGCCGCTGGGGCCTGCTCGCGACGTGGACCTCGTCCGACGCCGCCCGGGAGTTCGAGCACCGCTCCCCCGTCGCCGCGGCCTGGCGCCGCCTGGCCGACGAGTCCTGGCGCGTCGACCTGCGGCCGGTCGCCTCGCGAGGCACCTGGAGCGGCCGCCAGCCGTTCGGGGACCCCGTGCCCGTCCGCTCCGACGGCCCGGTGGCCGCGCTGACCCGCGCGCGGCTGCGCCCGTCGAGCGCCCTGTCGTTCTGGCGGTCGGTCCCGCCGGTGTCGGCCGACCTGCGCGGGCGGCCGGGGCTGCGGGCGGCCGTGGGCATCGGCGAGGCGCCGCTGGGGCTGCAGGGGACGTTCAGCCTGTGGGAGTCGGGGGCGGCCGTGCGCGAGTTCGCCCGGGCACCGGCGCACGCCGCCGTCGTCGCCCGCACCGCACCCGAGCGCTGGTACGCCGAGGAGCTGTTCGCCCGCTTCGACGTCGTGGGCAGCACCGGCACCCTCGACGGCCGGGACCCGCTGGCATGACCCCCGAGCTGGTCGTGCTCGAGCGGACCGCCTTCGCCGCGCTGCAGGACGGCGTCCTCGACGTCTACGCCGAGGCGATGGACGTGCGCCCCGAGGCCGCGCGCTCCCGGCGCTCCATCCTGGCCGCCCACCTCGAGCGCGACGGGCTCGCCGCCGTCGGAGCCGTCGAGCGCGTCCCCGGCAGCGACGGCCCGGGCCGCCTCGTGGGCGTCGCGTACGGCTACCGCGGGGCTCCCGGGCAGTGGTGGCACGACCAGGTCAGGGCGGCGCTCGACGAGCAGACGGCGCGCACCTGGCTCGAGGGCAGCTTCGAGGTGTGCGAGTTCCACGTGCGCCCCGCCCACCAGGGCACCGGGCTCGGGCGGGCGCTGATGTCGTGCCTGCTGTCGCTGACCGACGCGCCGACCGCCGTGCTCACCACCCCGGACGCCGACACCCGGGCCCGCCGCTTCTACCGCACCGCCGGCTGGGTCGACCTCGCCCGCGACATCCGCTTCCCGGGCGACCCGCGCAGCTTCGCCGTGCTGGCGCTGGCACTCGCACCGGGCCCGGTCGACGCTGCCGTCCTGGAGGCGAGCTCGTGACCGGCTCCGACCGCGCGATCGTCGTCGGTGCCGGCCACAACGGCCTGGTCGCCGCCTGCTACCTGGCCCGCGCCGGTCTCGACGTCGAGGTCGTCGAGCGCGACACCGTCGTCGGCGGCGCGGTGAGCACCGTGGAGCGCTTCCCCGGCTACCGGATGGACCGCGGCTCGAGCGCCCACATCATGGTCCGCCACACCGGCATCGTGGAGGACCTCGACCTCACCTCCGTCGGCCTGGAGTACCAGGACCTCGACCCGTGGGGCTTCGCGCCGTTCGGTCCCGACGGGATCCACTTCTTCGTCGACCTCGACCGCACCTGCGCCTCGATCGAGCAGGTCTGCGGCAGCAAGGACGCCGACGCCTACCGGGCGTTCGTCCTCGACTGGTCGGCCCGCAACCTGCGCGTCTTCGAGGCCTTCCAGGGCGCACCGACGATGAGCCACCTCGGCCGCACGCTCTGGGGCGTCGGGAAGTCGACCGGCCTGGACGGGCTCGAGCTGTCGCGGCAGTTCCTCACCAGCGCCGACAGCCTGCTCGACGAGCACTTCGACGACGAGCGGCTCAAGACGGCGCTGGCCTGGATGGGCGCGCAGTCCGGCCCGCCGACCCACGAGGTCGCGACCGCAGACCTGGTCGGCTGGAACACCGTCATGCACCTGCGGCCCCCCGGCCATCCCAAGGGCGGCAGCGGGATGCTCAGCGTGGCGCTGCAGCGGCGGCTCGAGTCGTACGGCGGACGCGTCCGCCTCGGCGACGGCGCCGCGGCCATCACCACCGCCGGGGGCCGGGCCACGGGCGTGCTCACCGACTCGGGCGAGCACCTGCCCGCGACCGTCGTCGTCGCGGGGTGCCACGTGCTGACCACCGTCGACCTGCTCGGTGACGGTGCTCCCGGCGACCTCGCCGAGCGGGCGCACCGCAGCGTGCGCACCGGCAACGGCATCGGCATGGTCGTGCGGCTCGGGACGACGGCGCTGCCGACGTACGCCGCCGGGACGGAGGAGACGTCCCGCTCCATGCAGCTGCTCGCACCCAGCCGGCAGGCGCTGCGCCGCGCGCACGGCGAGTACAGCGCCGGACTGCCCCCCACCGAGCCCGCCGCGCTCGCGATGACGTTCAGCGCCTTCGACGACACGATCGCCCCGCCCGGCAGGCACAACGTCACCGTGTGGGGGCAGTGGCACCCGTACGCGCTGTCGAACGGCGAGGACTGGGACGCGATCCGCGAGCGGGAGGGCACCAAGCTCGTCGAGGCGGTCGACCGCGCGGCGCCGGGCTTCGCGAGCACCGTCGAGCACATGCACGTGCAGACGCCGCTCGACCTCGAGCGCGAGCTCGGCCTGCGCAACGGTCAGGTCATGCACGTCGAGATGGCCTTCGACCAGATGTTCATGTGGCGGCCGATGCCCGAGCTCGCCGGCTACCGCCTCGCCGGCGTCGACGGGCTCTACCTGTGCGGCGCGTCGACCCACCCCGGCGGTGGCGTGTTCGGGGCCAGCGGCCGCTCCGCGGCCCGCGCGGTGATGTCCGACCGCAACCCCTCCGTCCTGTCCCGAGTCGGAAGGAGGGTGCGCCGTGGCTGACCTGTACGAGGTGCTGCTCGTGGACCGCGGACAGCGCTGGCACGCCGGCTTCGTCGTCGACGACGAGACCGAGACCGACGTCCTGCTGCGCGCCGGAGGTCGGGTCCCGCTGTTCGGCAGCCGGGCCGGCCTGGAGCACCAGGCGCAGGAGTCCCGGCTCGAGCTGCTCGACGACCTGCCCGACGAGATCGACCTCGAGCTCGGCGGCTGGCTGTCGGGGGGCGCGCCGGTGCCGTCCCTGGCCGAGGTGTCCGAGCTGTGGCACCTGCTCGTCGACGACCCCGTCGCCGGGCGGGCGCTGTCCGGCGAGCGGCTCGACGAGGCCTACGACGACCTCGTCGAGGAGGCCCCGGACTGGTTCGCCACCCACGCAGCCGCTGCCCGACCGGCCCTCGCCGACGCGGTGCAGCGCCTGCGGGGTGTGCTCGCCCGACCGTCGTGAGCGCGAGCCCCACCCGCCTGGCCCCTGCCGTCGTGGGGCTGCGCCGCGACCCCAGTCCGGCGCTGGCCGCCGCGACGGTCCTGCTCCAGATCGCCTACCCGCTCGTGCACGGCGAGGCCCGCAACACCCTCACGGTCGTCACGGTCGTCGTGTTCTTCCTGGCCTCGACCTCGCACGCCCTGGTGCACCGCGGCGCGCGCTGGACCGGCCTGTACGTCCTGGTCACCGCCGGCCTCGGGCTCCTCGCCGAGGCGGTCGGCACCGCCACCGGCGTGCCTTTCGGGGCGTACGACTACGCCGACTCGCTCGGGCCCGAGCTGCTCGCGGTCCCGGTGGTCATCCCGCTGGCCTGGGCGATGTTCGCCTACCCGTGCCTGCTGGTGGGGCAGCGGCTGGCGCGCTCGTCCCGGGGCGCGACCGCCATCGGTGGGCTGGCGCTCGCCTCCTGGGACCTGTTCCTCGACCCGCAGATGGTCGAGGCGGGCCACTGGCGCTTCTCCGACGTCGGCGTCAGCCTGCCGGGCGCTCCGGGCATCCCCGTCTCGAACTACCTGGGCTGGCTGCTCGTCGGCCTGCTCATGATGGGCCTGCTGCAGCTGCTCGGGCGAGGCAGCCCGCAGGACCGGCTCCCGGACGACCGGGTGCCCGCGGCGCTGTTCCTGTGGACGTGGGGGTCGTCGGTCCTGGCCGCCGCCGCCTTCTTCGGGCGCCCGCTCGTGGCCCTCACCGGCGGGCTGGTGATGGGGCTGGTCGCGGTGCCGTACGCCCTCGCGCTGCGACGCGGGTCGCGGGGGCGCGGGTGATCCCCGCGCTGTCCGCCGCCGCCGGCGCGCTCGCCCTGCACACCGCCGTCAACGCCCGTCTGCTGCGGGTCCCGACCGCGACCCGCACCGACGTGCGGGTCTCGGTGCTCCTGCCGGTGCGGGACGAGGCGGCGCGCGTCGGGCCGTGCGTGCGGGCGCTGCTGGCCCAGCGGGGGGTCGACCTCGAGATCGTGGTGCTGGACGACGGCTCCTGCGACGGCACGGCCGACGTGGTCCGCGAGGTCGCGCAGGGCGACCCGCGGCTCCGCCTGCTCACCGGCCGGCCGCTGCCCCGCGGCTGGCTCGGCAAGCCGCACGCCTGCGCCCAGCTGGCCGAGGCCGCCGCACGCACCAGCGACGTGCTCGTCTTCGTCGACGCCGACGTCACTCTCGCCCCGCACGCCGTGGCGGCGACGGTCGCCCTCCTGGACGAGCGCGGCCTGGACCTGCTGAGCCCGTACCCGCGGCAGGAGGCGCCCGGCGCCACCCGGCTCGTGCAGCCGCTGCTGCAGTGGTCCTGGCTGACGTTCCTGCCGCTGCGGCTGGCCGAGCGCTCGCGGCGGCCGTCGCTGTCGGCCGCCAACGGCCAGCTGCTCGCGGTGCGCCGCAGCGCCTACGACCGCATCGGCGGGCACGCGGCCGTGCACGACGAGGTCGTCGAGGACGTCGCGCTGCTGCGGGCGCTCAAGGCCGGCGGCGGCACGGGTGGGGTCTGCGACGGCACGGCCCTCGCCACGACCCGGATGTACGACTCGTGGCCCGAGCTGGTCGACGGTTACAGCAAGTCGCTGTGGACCCTGCCGCTGCCCGCGGTCGCGCTGCTGCTCGCGCTCTACGTCGCGCCGCCGGTGGCCGCCCTGCGCGGCTCGCGCGCGGGAGCCCTCGGGTACGCCGCCGGGGTGGCCGGACGGGTCGTCGCGGCGCGGCGGACCGGCTCACCGGCGCTGCCCGACGCGCTCGCGCACCCGCTGTCGGTGCTGGTCCTGGCCGTGCTGACCGCGCGGTCCCGCTCGGCCCGGCGACGCGGCGGACTGACCTGGAAGGGCCGGGCCCTGTGAGCCGCGTCGTCGTGATCGGCGCCGGCGTGGGCGGGCTGGCCGCCGCCGCCCGGCTGGCCGCTCTCGGCCACGCCGTCACCGTCTGCGAGGCGGGCGACGACGTCGGCGGCAAGCTCGGCCTGGTCACGGCCGACGTCCCCGGCCTCGGGCAGTTCCGCTTCGACACCGGGCCCTCGCTGGTCACCCTGCCCGGGGTCTTCCGCGAGCTGTTCGCCGACACCGGCGGCTGGCCCGACGGGCTGGAGCTCACCCCGCTCGAGCCGACCGCCCGCTACCGCTTCGCCGACGGGTCGGGGTTCGACGCGACCCGCGACCTCGACGACATGTGCGCGCGGCTCGACGCGCTGCGTCCGGGCAACGGCGACGACTGGCGCTCGTTCACGACCCGGGCGGCCCGCGTGTGGGAGGCCAGCCGCGAGCCGTTCCTCGAGTCGGCGTTGCACGGACCGTCCACGCTGGCCTCGCTGGCACTGCGGCACCCAAGCGACATCGCCGCGATCGCCCCGGGGCGGTCGCTGCGCGCACTCGGCCGGCGGCACCTGCGCGACCCCCGGCTGCGGATGTTCCTCGACCGCTACGCCACCTACACCGGCTCCGACCCGCGGCGGGCGCCTGCCGCGCTCGCCGCCGTCCCGTACGCCGAGCAGGCCTTCGGCGGCTGGTACGTCCCCGGCGGCCTGCACCGGCTCGGCCTCGCGGTCCGCGACCGGGCGGTGGAGCGCGGGGCGCTGCTGCGCCACGGCGCGAAGGTCGTCCGGATCGAGACCGAGGGCGGTCGCGCCTCGGGCGTGCAGCTCGAGGACGGCGAGCACCTGCCCGCCGACGTGGTGGTCGCCAACACCGACGCCGCGACGGTCTACGGCTCGCTCGTCGAGGCTCCCGCCGCGGCGCGGCGGCTGGCCCGCACGACGCCGTCGCTGTCCGGCTTCGTGCTGCTGCTCGGCGTCGAGGGACGGACCCCCGGCCTGGCCCACCACAACGTGCTCTTCCCGGCGGACTACGACGCCGAGTTCGACGCGGTGTTCGGCGACCCGGCCCGGCCGGTGGACGACCCGACGCTGTACGTCAGCGCCCCTGACGACGCCGCGGTCCGGCCGGACGGCTGCGAGGCGTGGTTCGTGCTGGTGAACGCTCCTCGCCACGCCCCCGGCTCCCGGCGGGGCGCGGTCGACTGGGACGCTCCCGGGCTCGCCCCGGCCTACGCCGACCGCCTGCTCGACCTGCTCGCCGAGCGCGGCCTCGCCGTCCGCGACCGCGTCCGGTGGTCGCAGGTCCTCACCCCCGCGGACCTCGAGCGGCGGACCGGCGCCGCCGGCGGCGCGATCTACGGCACGTCGTCGAACGGCGCGACCGCGGCGTTCCTGCGGCCGGCCAACCGCTCCCCCGTGCCCGGGCTGTTCCTCGTCGGCGGCTCGTCGCACCCGGGCGGTGGGCTGCCGCTGGTCACGCTGTCGGCGCAGATCGTCGCCGGGCTGGTCGGGCCGGCATGACCCGCTCGGAGCGCCTGCTGCTCGTCCTGTTCTTCCTCGCCGTGCTGTCCGTGCTCGGCGGGCAGGAGCCGACGGCGACGGCGCTCGGCGGGGTCGCCGGGGCCGGCGCCGGCGTGGCCGCGGCGGGACGCGTCCGCCGCCTCAGCGCGCGGGTCGACGCCCGGATCGGCCCGGACGACAGCCCGCCGCCGACCGGCCTCGCCCTGCGCCGGCCGGCTCTGCGCGCCGCCACCCACGTGGTCGTGCTGGGCGGGCTGTACGTCACGACCGTGTTCGTGCCGTTCGTGGGCGACGAGGTGTTCGCCGGCGCCGCCGCCGCGACGACCGCGTTCCCGCTCGTGCTCACGGCGGCCCGCCTGCGCCGGTGAGGTGTGCCCGAGTCGTCGCGGCGAACCTTAACGCCCGGGGAGCGATCGGCTGTGAGCAGTGACCTGCGTGCTGCGCCTGTCGCGCCACCGCCCGCCGGCCCGACCCTGCGGCGGTCAGCCCTTCGCGTGGTGCAGCGCCGTGACCAGCTCTCGGACCGCCGCGTCGTCCGGGCCGACGGTCAGCCACGCCGTCTTGGCGCTCGTCCACCCCACGGCCTGCGCTGAGAAGTCCTCCGCCCCCTCCGCACCGTCGATGCGGCACGAGAACCATGCCGGAGTCGTGGCATCCACCTCCGACTGACCGGGCACCGGGAACTCGGGCGACAGCTCGATGGTGCCCTCGTAGGTGTCCGGATCGCAGGTGTACCCCAAGCCGAACATCGCGGCCAACTTGCCCTGCGCACCCACCACCTGGCGCGGGTTCCCCGGTCCACCGGCGAAGGTGTCGTCCGAGACCAGCACCGAGAGCTCTTGACCGTAGAAGACGCCCGCGTACTCGTCGCCGCCTTCCGCTGCCCCGTCACCCTCCTCGCTGTCCGACGTCGGCATCAGCTCGCGTGCCCTGCCGCTCATCTCCGCCGGCAGGGCGGCGAGCACGGTCCTGGCGTCGTCCATGGTGCCGGGCCACGAGGTCCTGTCCACGCCGAAGGACGCACCGTCCGCCGACCACGGCGCAGATCCCGTGGCCGGCGACTCGCTCGGCCCGGTCGTGCCGGCGACGCCGTCCTCCGGCTCGGCCGAGGACGTCGCTGACGGGGGTGTGGAGCCGCAGGCCACCAGCAGGCTCGCCACGACCGCGACGCCCACTGCTCGACGGAGGCGCCTCGCCGAGAGCATGCTGCGACCACGGCCACCTGCAGCGTCAGCGCTGCCTGCTCGGACGTCCCACGGTCCTCGGGGCGGACCGCTGGAGCCGGACGCCATCGACATGACACCACGCTGCCTCTCGAGCCGGGCCGTCCCCGGACACTAGGGGCCGATCGCACCGTGGGCAGCCGTAGAACCACCTGTCGTCGTCGGGGTCCGCCGCCTCCTCGGCCCGGAAGACGAACGCCGTGCCCGATAGCAGTGACGCCTCGTGCAGCTGACGATGTCAGCGCTGCTGGTCAGACCGGGGTCGAGGACGACCGTGCCGGACTGCCGGAGCTGCGCGAACGTCACCACGAAGACACCGGTGGCCCCGACGGTCTGCAGGAACTGACCGCGACCGAAGCCGGTCATCTCGACCGAGTCGGGTCCGACGCACGTCAGGAGCGCTGTCGAGGGGGGTCTCACGGAGGTCCACGGGTCAGCGACATCGGTGGACGGGATCTACTG
>CADCUB010000075.1 GCA_902805775.1 uncultured Frankineae bacterium
GGGAAGGGCGTGGGCGGTGGGCAGGGGAAGGGCGTGGGGGGCGGGCAGGGGGGCTCGTCCGGCCGGCCCGGCGACGCGGGCAGCGCCTGGACCGACAGCGCGGTGCGCCGCTACGTCACCGACGCCGGGGACCAGCTCGAGCGCCTGCACAAGCTGGTGCGCTCGGACTGCACGACGCGCAACCGCCGCCGGGCCGCAGCGCTGGCGGCGGCGTACGACGACCTCGAGGCGCGCATCGCCGCACTGGCCGAGCAGGAGGAGCTGGGGCGGATCCGCCCCGACCTCGACGGCACGGCGATCATGCAGCTGCTGCAGGTGCCGCAGGGCCCGCTGGTCGGCCGGGCCTACAAGCACCTGCTCGAGGTGCGCATGGAGCGCGGGCCGCTGCCGCGCGAGCAGGCGGAGCAGGAGCTCCGGGCGTGGGCGAGCGCGCAGGGCATCGAGGTCCCCGACGCGTCCCCCGCTCAGCCCGCGCGCTGAGGCGCGGCCCCGGGCTGCACGACCGGCTCGGGCGGGTCCTCGGCGGCCCGGCGCGTGCTCAGCGCGGCGTACGTCCCGGCGGTGACGGCGTAGCCGACGGCGACGAAGACCGTCACGGCGGCGCTCTTGCCGTCGGGCGGCAGCAGGACGGCGCCGGCCGCTGCCGCGGACACGAAGGTGACGTTGAACAGCGTGTCGTAGAAGGAGAACACCCGCCCGCGGTAGTCGTCCTCGACCGACTCCTGCAGGAGCGTGTCGACGCAGATCTTCGACGCCTGCGCGGCGAAGCCGAGGACGAAGGCCGCGACCAGCAACGTCGGGTGGGTCGCCGGCAGGCCGAAGGCCACCTCGACGACGGCCGCGGCGGCGAACACCAGCACGATCCACCGCTGGGAGCCCAGCCGCCGGGTCGCCGCGGGCGTGACCAGCGCGGCGAGCAGTCCGCCTGCGACGCTGACGACCACGACCTCCGTCAACCCCGAGAAGCCCTGCCCGATGGCGCCCTGCTCGGTGTAGAGCAGCAGGGTGGCGAGGAACGACAGGCCGTAGAAGAAGCGGTGGGCGCTGATGGCCGCCAGCCCCCGGGCGGCCGGACCGCGTTCGCGCACGTGCGCCGCCCCCTCGCGGACCCCGCGGACGACGGCGCCGAGGGCCGAGCGGAGCCGCTCCTGCAGCGGCGGGTCGTCCGGGCCGAGCAGACCGGCGTCGATCCGCGAGGCGAGCACCCCCGCCAGGACGTAGCAGGCCGCCGCCACGAGCGCGGTGCGGCTCGCGCCGAGGTCGTCCTGCCCGAACACCAGGCGCAGCGCGACCGCCGCCGCTCCGCCGAGGGCTGCCGCGGCACCGCCCAGGGTGGTGCTGGTCGAGTTGGCCGTCACGAGCAGCCGCGGGTCGACGACGTGCGGCAGCGCCGCGGACAGTCCCGACAGCAGGAAGCGGTTGACCGACACCACGAGCAGGGCGAGCGCCACGACGGTGGGATGGGTCGGGCCGAGCACGGCGAGCAGCGTCGCGAAGACGACGACGGTCCCGGCGCGGGCCAGGTTGCCCAGCAGCAGCACGCGCTGACGGCGCCAGCGGTCGAGCGCCACGCCGGCGAAGGGCCCCACGACGCTGTACGGCAGCAGCAGGGTCGCGAAGCCGGCGGCGGCCTGCCCCGCCGAGGTGGCCCGCTCGGGGTTGAAGAACACCGCGGAGAACAGCGCCGCCTGGAACAGGCCGTCGGCGAACTGTCCCGCGGTCCGCACCCCCATGAGGCGCCGGAAGTCCGGGCCGCCCACGACCTCCCGCAGCGCACGGGTGCCGGTGCTCACCCCGGCAGCCTAGGTGGCGTGACACGCCGCGGCCCGGTCCCCGCTGGTCGGGGGCCGGGCCGCGGTCGTGCGGACGTGGATCAGTCCGAGGTGGCGGCTTCGGCCTCAGCGGCGGCGTGCTCGCCGACGGACTCCCCGTGGATCCAGGCCTCGAGCGCCGGACCGGCGATGTCGTCACGGACCTGCCGGGGCGGCGACTTCATGAAGTAGGTGCTGGCCGGGTGCACCGGTCCGCCCTCGCCGCGGTCCAGGGCGATCTTCGCGCAGCGCAGCGCGTCGATGATGACGCCGGCGCTGTTGGGGCTGTCCCACACCTCGAGCTTGTACTCGAGGTTCAGCGGGACGTCGCCGAACGCGCGGCCCTCGAGGCGGACGTACGCCCACTTGCGGTCGTCGAGCCACTGGACGTAGTCGGACGGGCCGATGTGGACGTTGCGGGCGCCGAGGTCGTGCTCCATGTTCGAGGTCACGGCCTGCGTCTTGGAGATCTTCTTGGACTCCAGGCGGTCGCGCTCCAGCATGTTCTTGAAGTCCATGTTGCCGCCGACGTTGAGCTGGTAGGTGCGGTCCAGCACCACGCCGCGGTCCTCGAACAGCTTGGCGATCGTGCGGTGCGTGATCGTGGCGCCGACCTGGCTCTTGATGTCGTCACCCACGATGGGCAGGCCCGCCGCCCGGAACTTCTCGGCCCACTCGGGCGTGCCGGCGATGAAGACCGGCAGGGCGTTGACGAAGCCGACCCCCGCGTCGATCGCGCACTGGGCGTAGAACTTGGCGGCGTCCTCCGACCCGACGGGCAGGTAGCAGACCAGCACGTCGACGCGGGCGTCGCGCAGCACCTGGACGACGTCGACGGCCGGCTCGTCGGACTCCTCGATCGTCTCCCGGTAGTACTTGCCGAGACCGTCGAGGGTGTGGCCGCGCGAGACGGTGACGTCCAGCGGCGGCACGTCGGCGATCTTGATCGTGTTGTTCTCGCTGGCGACGATGGCCTCGGACAGGTCGCGTCCGACCTTCTTGGCGTCGACGTCGAACGCCGCGACGAACTCGATGTCGCGGACGTGGTAGTCGCCGAGCTGCACGTGCATGAGGCCCGGGACGCGCGCGGTCGGGTCCGCGTCGCGGTAGTACTCGACGCCCTGGACGAGCGACGCGGCGCAGTTGCCGACGCCGACGATGGCTACACGGACAGAACCCATCAGGGCGCTCCTCTTCCTGTTGCGGTGGGGGGTGGTGGGACATCGGACGGGGGACGGGTGCCGGCCTGGCCGGGAGGGACCGGGTCGGCCGGGCGTGCGCGGGCTGAGCGCCGCTCGGTCTCGATGAGCTCGGTGAGCCAGCGGACCTCGCGGTCGACCGACTCGAGCCCGTGCTCCTGGAGCTGCAGGGTGTAGCGGTCGAGCCGGGAGCGGGTGCGGGCCAGCGAGGTGCGGACACCTTCACGCCGCTCCTCCAGCCGGGAGCGCCGGCCCTCGAGGATGCGCACCCGCACCTCGGGGTCGGTCTGCCCGAAGAAGGCGAAGTGCACCCCGAAGGTCTCGTCCTCCCAGGCCGAGGGCCCGGCCTCGCTGAGCAGCTCGGCGAGGCGCTCCTTCCCCTCGGCCGTGAGCTTGTAGACGACCTTGCCGCGGCGCCCGGTCAGCGGCGGCGCGTCAGCGACGACCGTGGCGTCGCCGTCGTCGTGGGTGATCCAGCCCGCCGCCTGCATCCGGCGCAGGGTGGGGTAGAGCGAGCCGTAGGAGAAGGCCCGGAACGTCCCGAGAGTGGCCTTGAGGCGCTGGCGCAGCTCGTAGCCGTGCAGGGGGGCCTCCTGCAGCAGGCCGAGCACCGCGAGCTCGAGCATGGCGCCTCCTGCCTGTCCGTCCGCCCGGCCGTGGGCGCCGGAGCCCTGGTCCGCCCGGTGTGCCGGTGCGATGTATCGCCGCGATACATCGCGACGTCAGGACCGTACGTCCGCTGCCGCCCGCCGCGCAACCTGGGGCGCAGGTCGGCGTGTCCGGGGGCGTCCGCAGCCACAGCAGGCGCACGAGACCCCGCCCGGCGCCCCTCCTGCGTCCGCGGCGGAGCAGACCGGTGGCGTCGCGCCGGGCGCGTCCACCAGACTGTCGCGCGTGACGGCCCCCTCGACGCCCTCCGGGAGGGTCGCGTCCGGGTCCGGGTCCGGGTCCGGGTCCGGGTCTCGGTCCGGGTCCAGCGGGCCGGTGCTGCCGTCGGCTGAGGACCCCGTCGTCGCCGGGACCGCGGCCGCGCTCGGCGGTCCGCCGGGCAGGCACAGCCGGCTCGACGGGCGCCGCTTCTGGACTCCGGTGCGGTGGCTGGTGCTGCTGACCCTGCTGACCAGCCTGCTGGGCTGGTGGCAGAAGTCGCCCTGCCGGGTGCATGCCTGGGAGGACCAGTACCAGTACACCCGCGGCTGCTACACCGACGTGTTCGCGCTGTACTTCTCCGAGCGCCTGCACGAGGGCCGGACGCCCTACGTCGAGCACCCGGTGGAGTACCCCGTCGTCATCGGCGGGGTGATGCAGCTGGCCGCCGGGGCGGTGTCGGTGCTGCCCGCGGACCAGCGGCCCCGCCACTTCTACGACGTCACGTGGGCGCTGCTGACCGCCTGCGCGCTGGTCGTGGTGGTCACCACCGCGCGGCTGGCCGGTCCTCGACGCCCCTGGGACGCAGCACTGTTCGCGGCGGCGCCACTGCTGGTGCTGCACGGCTCGACCAACTGGGACCTGGTCGCGATGGCGCTGGCCGGGCTCGGGCTCGTGCAGTGGGCGCGCGCCCGGCCGCTGGCCGCGGGAGTCCTGCTCGGCGCCGCGACGGCGACCAAGCTGTACCCGGTGCTGTTCCTCGTCCCACTGGTCGCGCTGTGCCTGCGAGCCGGCCGGGTGCGGGCCGTCGCCGTGACCGCCGCCGCGACCGTCCTGACCCCGGTGCTGCTCAGCGTGCCGGTCTACCTGGGGAGCCCGTCCTTCGCCGACGTCGGCGGGGTGCAGACGGTCGTCGCCGCGAGCCCGCTCGAGCGCCTGGGCGACGAGGGCCTGCGGGCGCTGAGCCCGGAGGTCGAGACGACCACGACCGACGGCGTCCCGGTGGTCGGCGTCAACGCGGCGTACCGCTTCGTCCACCTCAACTCGACCCGACCCGCCGACTGGGACTCGCTGTGGTACCTGCTCCAGCAGGTGCGGGGCGGCGAGGCGCTGGACGCCCCCGGCGGCGCTCCGGTCCGGCTCAACCTCGCCGTGGCGGTCGTCTTCCTGGCCGCCCTGGCCGGGGTGGTCCGGCTGGCCCTGCGGGCCCCGCGGCGTCCGCGGCTGGCGCCGCTGCTGTTCCTCACCGTCCTGGCGTTCCTGATGACCAACAAGGTGTGGAGCCCGCAGTTCTCGCTGTGGCTGGTGCCCCTCGCGCTGCTGGCCCGCCCCCGCTGGGGCCCGCTGCTGGCCTGGCAGGCGGCCGAGGGGCTGGTGCTGCTCACCCGCTTCTACTTCTTCGTCTCGGGCAGCGCCCCGGGCAAGGGGATCGACGTGGCGTGGTTCCTGTCGGCCGTGGTCCTGCGCGACCTGGCCCTGCTCGCCCTCGCGGTCCTGGTCGTCAGGGAGGTGCTGCACCCCGAGCTCGACGTCGTGCGAGCCGGGGGGGCCGACGACCCGGCCGGCGGAGTCCTCGACGGCGCACCCGACCGGCGGCCCTCCGCCGCGGCTGCGGTGGGCGCCCCGCCGTGACGGAGCCCGCCGGAGGGCGGACCGCCGGCGAGCGCTCCCCGCGACGGCGGCTCACCCCGGACGACGTGGCCTGCCTGGCCGTCTGGGGGGCCTCCCGCGTCGCCGTGGCCGTGCTCGCGGTCGGTGGCGCCTGGCTGCTGTCGGGCGCCCGGGCCGGGCAGGTCGAGGGCTTCCTGCAGCGCTGGGACCGCTGGGACGTCGGGCTGTTCCGCAAGGTGGCCGAGCACGGCTACACCGGCTACCCCTCGGACTACCCCGACCGCGGGGTCGAGGCGTTCTTCCCCGGTGCGCCGCTGGTCCTGCGCCTGGTGCACGTGGTCGTGCCCTCGTGGACCGCAGCAGGCCTGCTGGTCTCCCTGGTGGCCGGCGCGGGGGCGTCCGTGGCGCTCGGGCGGCTGGCGCGCCTGGACGGCGCGCCGCCCGCGCGGGCCGTCACCTGCCTGGTGCTCTCGCCGTACGCCGTGTTCCTGTTCGCCGGCTACAGCGAGGCGCTGTTCCTGCTGCTGGCCCTGTGGGGCTGGCTGTGCGCACGCCAGGACCGGTGGGGAGCCGCCGGGCTGCTGGTGGCCGCCGCGAGCACCGTGCGGATCAGCGGGCTCTTCCTCGCCTGCGGCCTGGTGGTGCACCACCTGGTCGTGCGGCGACGACGGGACGGGCGCGAGGCGGTCGCCCTGCTCGCGCCGTTCCTCGCCGTCGCCGGCTACTTCGGCTACCTGTGGGCGCTCACCGGTGATCCGCTGCGGTGGTTCGCCGCGCAGGAGACCGGCTGGGACCGGCGCACCACACCGCCCTGGCAGGCGCTGGCCACCACGCTGTCCGCCGCCCGCGACCCGTCGCAGCCGGCGGAGCACGCCTGGTCCTTCACCGCCGAGATCGCCGCAGTGGCGGTGGGGCTGGTGCTGGTGGGGGTGCTGCTCCACCGCCGGCGGTGGGGCGAGGCGACCTACGTCGGCCTGTCCGTCGGGGCGCTGGCGACCTCCACCTCCTACCTGTCCGTCGGTCGCGCCACGCTGCTGTGGTGGCCGCTGTTCGTGCTGCTGGCGCTCGCCGGCGCCCGCCGCCCGTGGCTGCACACGGCCTACGTCGCGGTGTCCGCGCCCCTGATGGCGCTGCTCGTCCTGGCCTTCACGTCCGGTCGCTGGGTGGGCTGAGCAGGCGTCGGGGGAGCACGGCGCTCGACGCCCGCAGCAGCAGCGGGAACAGCACCAGCAGCAGGGCGGACTTCGACCACACGCCGGCGCGCAGCACCGCCTCCGGCAGCGCCGGGTCGGTACGGCTGACCAGGGCGGAGAACCACCGGAAGACCCCGACGTAGACCAGGGCGTCCGCGACCGTGAACGCCGCCCACCAGCCCCAGTGCACGCGCAGCAGCGCGAAGAAGGGCAGGAGCCACAGCGTGTACTGCGGGGAGCTCACCTTGTTGACGAGCAGGAACGCCACGAGCGCCGCGGCGCAGACCTGCACCACGGGGTAGTCGCCCTCCCGGCGCGCCCGGACCACGCCCCAGGCGGCGGCGACCAGGGCCGCCGCGACGACCAGGACCGGCACGAGCACGTTCAGCTGCTCGGTCGTCAGGCCGGGCTGCACCCAGTACCAGACGCTGTTGCTGCTGGAGTCGGCCGCCCGGGCCGACTGGAAGGCGTACGTCGCCGCCCACCCCTCGCGGCCGGCGAGGACGAAGGGCAGGTTGACCGCCACGACGGCCACGAGGCCGACGGCAGCGGTCCGCAGGGCGCCGGCGAGATCGGAGCGGACCAGGCGCTCCACCACCAGCGGGAGCAGGAAGAGCCCGGGATAGATCTTCAGGCAGGCGCCGACGCCGAGCAGCACCGCGGCCCAGGACGTCCGCCCGCGGGCCCAGCACCACAGCGCGGCGGTGGCGGCCGCGACGGCCAGCAGGTCCCAGTTGTGCAGGGCGTAGAGCACCAGCGCCGGGGAGCAGGACCACAGCAGCGCCCGGCGGCCGACCAGCACGTGCAGGTGCCAGGCGGTGAGCAGGGCGAACGGCAGCAGCAGCACCGTCGACACGAGCAGGAACGACGTGCGGCCGTCGGCGAGCAGCGAGCTGGCCCAGATGAACACCCCGGTCAGCACGGGGTACTCGAAGGTGTCGACCGGCGCGCCGTCGACCAGGCGGCCGTCGACGTACGGGAACACGTGTCGCCCGAGGCCCCGGCTGGTCCACAGCTCGAGGACGTCGCTGTAGCAGGTCAGGCGGTAGTTGCGGCTCGCGTCGACGCACACGCCCTTCCAGGCGGCCGACAGCCCGACGAGCACCGCGCACGAGACGAGCACGAGGGCGCCCGCACCGACCGACGCCACGCGCAGCACGCCCGGGCCGGCACCGGCGCTCACCGGCGCCGGTCGTCCCCGCTCGCTCACGCCCGCACGCGGTGCCCGCTCGTCCGTGCCGTCAGGCCGGCAGGTTGTCGCGCAGCCAGGCGATGTCGGCGGCCTGGCCCTCGACGCCGCCGGGCGTCTCGCAGACCACCGGTGCTCCGGCGGCGGCGACGACGGCCAGCAGCAGCTGCGGGTCGATCTGCCCGGAGCCGAGGTTGGCGTGCCGGTCGGCCCCCGAGCCGAACCCGTCGCGGGAGTCGTTGCAGTGCACCAGGTCGATGCGGCCGGTGATGGCCTTGACACGGTCGACGACGTCGAGCAGGTCCTCGCCGCCGGCGTGGGCGTGGCAGGTGTCGAGGCAGAAGCCGACGCCCTCGAAGCCGCCGATGCCGTCCCACAGCCGGGCCAGCGCGTCGAAGCGGCGGGCCATGGCGTGCTCGCCGCCGGCGGTGTTCTCCACCAGGACCGGCAGCGGCGCCGGCATGCGCTCGAAGGTCGTGACCCAGTTCTGCACGCCGACCTCGGGGTCGTCGCCCTTGCTCACGTGGCCGCCGTGCACGATCAGCCCCGCCGCCCCCGCGGAGGCCGCCGCGGTCGCGTGGTCGAGCAGGATCTTGCGGGACGGGATCCGGATCTTGTTGTTGGTCGAGGCGACGTTGACGATGTAGGGCGCGTGCACGTAGAGCGCCAGCCCGTCCTCGCGCGGGCCTGCGTCGCGCAGCGCCTCCGGGACCACGGCCTTCTTCCAGCTCTGCGGGTCGCCGAAGAAGCACTGCACCAGGTCGGCGCCGCGGGCCCGGCCGTGCGCGAGCGGGTCGGTCTGGTCGACGTGGGCACCGATCGGCAGCACCGCGCCACCGTAGCCGCGGGCACCGGGGGACGGCACCCGGCGGCCGGGCGCACCGGTCCTGTCGGAGGGGCCGGGCAGGCTGCGCGGCGGGACGGACGGCGGCGTCGCGCTGGTAGCCTCAGCAGGTTTGCTGACGCGAACGCCCTCCTGCCACGGATCGTCCGTGGCCGCACAGTCCACAGGAGGAGGTGGGTCACTTGCGTCACTACGAGCTCATGGTCATCCTCGACCCCGACCTGGAGGAGCGCACCATCGCTCCCTCCCTCGACACGTTCCTCAACGTCGTGCGCAACGGCGGCGGGACCGTGGAGAAGGTCGACGTCTGGGGCCGTCGCCGGCTCTCGTTCGAGATCGACAAGAAGGTCGAGGGCATCTACGCCGTCGTCGACCTGAACGCCGAGCCGGCCGTCATGAAGGAGCTGGACCGCCAGCTCAACCTCAACGAGTCGATCCTGCGCACCAAGGTCATGCGACCGGACCTGCGCGCGAGCAAGCCGGCACCGGCCAAGGCCCCCAAGCCCGCCGCCGCTCCGGCGACTCCTGCCCCGGCCACTCCTGCCCCGGCGGTCCCCGCCGCGGCCGGTCCCGCGGCGAGCTAGCACCACCGACGGACCAGCAGCACCCGCGGCACCGCACCGCCGCACCACCCGCCCCTGCAGCACCCTTCCCCGCACCTGTGCGCAGCTGAGCGCACGCACCTACACCGACGTCCGCTCCGGCGGAAGGGCAAAGGAGAAACCCCGTGGCAGGCGACACCGTCATCACCGTGGTCGGCAACCTCACCGCCGACCCCGAGCTGCGCTTCACCCCGAGCGGGGCAGCCGTCGCGAACTTCACCGTCGCGTCGACGCCGCGCACCTTCGACAAGAACTCCAACGAGTGGAAGGACGGGGAGGCGCTGTTCCTGCGCTGCTCCGTCTGGCGCCAGGCCGCCGAGAACGTCGCCGAGTCCCTGCACCGGGGCACCGCGGTGATCGTCCAGGGCCGCCTGAAGCAGCGCTCGTACGAGACGAAGGAAGGCGAGAAGCGCACGGTGTACGAGCTCGACGTCGAGGAGGTCGGCCCGTCCCTCAAGTGGGCCACCGCGAAGGTCACCAAGGCCTCGCGCGGTGGTGGAGGCGGCGGCTTCGGCGGCGGCGGTGGCCGTGGCGGCGGAGGCGGCGGCCGCGGCGGCTTCCAGGGCGGTCGCGGAGGTCCGAAGCCGGATCTCAGCGGCGGAATCAGCCGATGACGGTGCAGGAGACGATCTAGATGCTTTCACCCAAGCGCGTCAAGTTCCGCCGCGTGCACCGCGGTCGCCGGGCCGGCCTCACCCGCGGGCAGCAGGACGTCCAGTTCGGCGAGTACGGGCTGAAGGTCCTCGAGGCCAGCTGGCTCACCAACCGCCAGATCGAGGCGGCTCGTATCGCCATGACTCGTAAGATCAAGCGTGGCGGCAAGGTCTGGATCAACGCGTATCCGGACAAGAGCTACACCAAGAAGCCGGCCGAGACCCGCATGGGCTCCGGCAAGGGCAGCCCCGAGGGCTGGGTGGCCGTCGTCAAGCCGGGCCGCGTGGTGTTCGAGCTCGCCGGCGTGCCCGAGCCGCTGGCACGCGAGGCGATGCGCCTCGCCGGCCACAAGCTCCCGGTCAAGACCAAGTTCGTAGTGCGCGAGGACCTGCAGACACCATGAAGCCCAGCGAGCTCAACGACCTCTCCGACGACCGCCTGCTAGACCAGATCGCCCAAGCGCGGCGCGAGCTGTTCGGGCTGCGGATGAAGCACGCCACCGGAGAGCTCGAGAACACCGCCGCGCTGCGCTTCGCCAAGCGCGACGTCGCGCGCGCGATCACCGTCGCGCGCGGACGCGGGCTCGACGCCAACTCAACTTCGACCGTCGGAAGCGCCACCAATGGCTGAGAAACCAGAAGACAAGACCGAAGAAGCGATCCCGACGCCCGCGGTCGACGACGTGACGCTGGCCGAAGCCGAGGTCCAGACGTCCGACGACGCGCCGGCCGACGACGCCGCGGCGCTGGCGGCCGACGACGCGCCGGAGCCCGCCGCGGCTCCCGCGGCCGAGGACGATGCGAGCACCGACGACGGCGAGGCGACCGACGAGGGAGGCGACGCCGAGGAAGGCGACGCTGCCGCGGCGCCCGCCCCGGCCGGGCCCAAGGGAC
>CADCUB010000076.1 GCA_902805775.1 uncultured Frankineae bacterium
GCCCGTCCCGCCGCGCGCCCGCCGCGGGCCCGCGACGCGCAGCGCCGGGCCGGCCCGCGCGCGCGCCGAGCTGGCTGCCCGCGCCGGCCAGCCGCCGACGACCCGTACGCGCGCCCGCTCCCGCTAGCGCAGTCCGGCGCCCGCGCTCACCCCCCGCGGTGGTGCTCGGCCACCTCGATGCCCTGCACGGCGGTGAGCAGTGCCGCCTGCTCCGGCGCCTCCTGCGGCGCGTCGACGGGGGGCAGTGCCGGCAGCAGGCTGGCCGCGACCGTGCCGATCCAGGTGCAGCTCGAGCCCTGCTTGCCCACCTCGTAGAGGTCGCCGTCGGACGGGCGGAGCAGGTAGTCGCCGGGACCGACGCCCGGAGCGCTGTCGTGACCGGCGGGGACGAGGTAGACGGTGGCCATGGCGCCGCCCTACCCGGCCGGGGCCGGACAGCCACCTCGGGCCAAGGCCGAGCGGCCGCTCTCGCCGACCCGCGGTCAGCCGGCGGCCGGCAGGGGGGTGAGCCCCCGGACGGCGTCGGCCAGCTCCCGGGTGAAGAAGTCGAGGAAGCCCTCCGGGTCGGGCCCGGCGTTCATGAGCACGACGTGGTCGTAGCCGGCGTCGACGAACGACTGGACGACCTGCACGTGACGGGAGAGGTCGGGACCGCACGCGAAGTGCTCGACGACGTCCTCCTTGCGCACGGTCGCCGACGCGGCGTCGAAGTTCACCGGGTTGGGCAGCTCGCTCATCACCTTCCAGCCGGTGAGCGCCCAGCGGGAGGTCTCGAGCAGCGCCTGCGCCGCGGTGTCCTCGTCGGGCGCCCACGCCAGCGGCGCCTCGCAGTACAGCGGGCCGCTGCCACCCGCCCCCGAGAAGGCCTCGACCAGGTCGGCCCGCGGCTCGGTGACGAACAGTCCGTCGCCGAGCTCGGCCGCCAGCCGGGCCGCCTGCGGGCCGCCGGCGGCCACCGGGATGAGCGGCAGCGTCTCCGGCAGGTCGAAGACGCGGGCGTCCTCGAGCGTGAGGTGCTTGCCGTCGTAGGACTGGTAGCCGCCCTGCCACAGCAGCCGGATGATCTCGAGCGCCTCGCGGAGCATCTCGTGGCGGACGCGGACCGCCGGGAACGGGACGCCGATCACGTGCTCGTTGAGCCGCTCACCGGACCCGATGCCGAGCGTGAAGCGGCCGTCCGACAGCAGCGCCACCGTGGCCGCCGCCTGGGCGATGACAGCCGGGTGGTAGCGGAAGAACGGGCAGGTCACGCCCGTGACGAGCCCGATCCGCTCGGTCCTGGCGGCCATCGCGCCGAGCATCGACCAGGTGAAGCCCGAGTGGCCCTGGGCCTCGAGCCACGGGTGGTAGTGGTCGCTGAGCTCGACGAAGTCGAAGCCGGCGCGCTCGGCGGCGACGGCCTGCTCGACCACCTCGCTGGGGCTGAACGCCTCGGTCGCGATCTTGTAGCCGATCTTCACGGGCTCCTCCTGGCGCCGGGCTGCCCCGTCGCCGTGCCCGGGCGGTGGGCGCTGACACCTGGCGAGCGCGCTGCCCGGGCCCCCGGGCGACCCCGGGGCGGCGTCACTCGGCCGGCTGTCCGAACGTCCCGGTCTGCGGCTGACCCGCCGCGCGGTAGACGGCCATCACGACGCCGGTGGCGGACGTCCGGCTGGACGCCAGCTCGTACGCCGTCGGGGCGGCGCCGCCCGCGAACAGGCGCTTGCCCGCGCCCAGGACCACCGGGAACGTCAGCAGCCGGAGCTCGTCCACGAGCCCTGCGCTCCACAGCGTCTGCAGGAGCTCGCCGCTGCCGTGCACCTGCAGCTCGCGGCCGTCCTGCTGCTTGAGCGCCGCGACGGCCTCGGCGACGTCGCCCTCGAGCAGCCGTGAGCGCTCCCAGGTGAGCTCCGGACGGCCGCGCGAGGCGACGTGCTTGACCGCGTCGTTGAGCGGCGCAGCGCCCTCCTCCTCGCTCGCGTGCGGCCAGAAGGCGGCGAAGATGTCGTACGTCCTGCGGCCCAGGACGAGGTCGAACGGGTGGCCCATGAGCTCGTCCATGAACTGCCCGACGCTCTCGTCGAAGTACGGCACGGTCCACCCGCCGCGCGAGAAGCCTCCGCTCTCGTCCTCCCCCGGACCTCCCGGCGCCTGCACCACGCCGTCCAGCGACACGAACGCGCTGACGATCAGCTTCCTCATCGAGTGCCTCGCTGCTCTGCTCTGCCCCACGGCGTGTCCGCGGTCTCACGGGCTCTGACGCCCGCGCGGACGAGAAGTCATCGGTCGTCGTGTCACATCCGCGGCAGCGGCGGTGCTCTGATGACATGGAGCTCGTCGGGCACCGTGGGGGCCTCCCCACCGCTCCCCCGTCCCTCGACGGACCCGGGGGGGTGACCACACCCGTCCCGCGGGAGGGAGCCGGAGCCGTGCCGACCCCGACAGGACGTGGGGCCGTCCGGCCGGATCTCGAGCAGGTCTTCCGCAGCGCCTACCCGAGGGTCGTCGCCGTGGCCGCGCGGGTGCTGGGCTCGCGCGACGAGGCCGAGGACGTCGCGCAGGAGGTGTTCCTCGCCTTCGGTCGCTCCACGGTGCCGGCCGGCGAGGCGCTCGGCTGGCTGTCGGTCGCCGCCGCGCACACCTCCCTGAACTCCCTGCGGACCGGGCGCCGCCGGGCCACCCGCGAGCACGCCGTCGGAGGCGACACGGTCGCCCCGGACGTCGCCGACGCGGTGCTCGCCCTCGACGAGCGACGGCGGGTCCGCGCTGCGCTCGCGCGCCTGCCCCGCCGGCAGGCCGTCGCCCTCGTCCTGCGCCACAGCGGCCTGTCCTACGCCGAGGTGGCGGCCGCTCTCGACCTCTCTCCCGGCAGCGTCGGCACCACCGTCCGACGCGCCGAGACCGCCCTCCGGAAGGAGCTGACCCGTCATGCGTCATCCGAGTGAGGGCACGCTGCGCCGGCTCCTGGACGAGCCGGTCGGCGTCGCCGATCCCGACCGCCTGCACGTCGCGGACTGCGCCACGTGCCTGTCCGGGCTGGCCGCCGCCTCGCAGGACGCGACTGCGGCGGGCACGGCGCTCGAGCTGCCGCCCCTGGGCGAGATCGACGTCGACGCCGCGTGGCACCGCCTGTCGCAGGCGGAGGCCGACGACGACGCCCGGCCGGAGGTCGTGCCGCTGCCGGCGCGCCGCCGCTGGCGCGGGGCGCTGAGGAGCCCGGCGGTGGCCGCCGTCGGGGCCGTCGCGCTGGTCGCCGGCGCGGGAGCCGCGGCAGCCGCTGACTGGCTGCAGGTGTTCCGCACCGAGCGGATCGAGGCGGTCACGATCACCCAGGCCGACCTCGTCCAGCTGCCCGACCTGACCGCGTACGGCACGGTCGAGGTCGTCGAGGAGCCCGAGGTGCGCGTGGTGGCCGACGCAGCCACCGCGCAGGAGACCAGCGGCCTCGAGCTGCTGGAGGTCGACGACCTGCCGCGCGGCGTCGACGACCGGTCGACGGTCTCGGTCGGCTCGCAGCTGCGTGCCGAGTTCACGTTCTCCGCCGAGCAGGCCGAGAAGGCGGCCGCGGCAGCGGGCGAGGCGCTCCCTCCGCCGCCCGCCGGCCTCGACGGCAGCCGCTTCCGGCTGGTCGCCGGCCCGGGGATCGCCGAGGTCTGGTCCGCCGAGAGCGGGCTGCCCGGACTGGTCGTGGCTCGAGCCGTCGCGCCGACGGCGTTCTCCTCGGGCGTCCCGTTCGACACGGCTCGCGACTACCTGCTGTCGCTGCCCGGCATGCCGGCTGAGGTCGCTCGGCAGCTGCGGGGCTACTCCGCCGACGGCACCACGCTGCCGCTGCCCGTGCCGGCGGGCGAGGCGACGTCGACCGAGACCGAGGTCGACGGCGCACCTGCGACGCTGCTCCGCTCGCGGGACGGCGCGTTCACCGCGGTGGTGTGGGTGGAGGAGGGCGTCGTCACGGTGGTCGCCGGCTCGCTGAGCGCCGACGAGGTGCTGTCGGTGGCGCGCGGGCTGCGATGACCTCGACCGTCCCCGCCCCGGCGGAGCTCCTGACCGCCCTGCCGCCGTCACCGGCCGTGTGGTGCTCGGGGCTGCGCAAGCGGTACGGCCGGCAGACCGCGGTCGACGGCGTCTCGTTCACCGTCGACCGAGGCCGGGTCGTCGGCCTGCTGGGGCCGAACGGCGCCGGCAAGACCAGCGTGATCAAGATGCTGCTCGGGCTCGTGCGGCCCGACGCCGGGGAGGTGCTGCTTCTCGGTCGCCCGGCGCGGGACCCGCGCGCCCGAGCGCGCGTCGGCTACCTGCCCGAGCTGTTCCGCTACCAGCCCTGGCTCACCGCTGCGGAGGTGATCTCGCTGCACGTCCGGCTCGCCGGCGCCGACGTGTCGACCGAGGACCGCCGCGAGAGCCTGCGCGCGGTGGGGCTGGCCGCCCGGGCCGGCGACCGGGTGGGCGGGTTCTCCAAGGGCATGCAGCAGCGCCTCGGGCTCGCCGTCGCCCTGGTGGCCCGCCCCGAGCTCGTCGTCCTCGACGAGCCGACCAGCGCCCTGGACCCGGTCGGCCGGGCCGACGTCCGCGACCTGCTGCTCGAGCTCAAGGACCGCGGGGTGGCGGTCCTGCTGAACTCCCACCTCATCGGCGAGGTCGAGCGGGTGTGCGACCGCGTGGTCATCCTCGACAAGGGCCGGGTCGCCGCCTCCGGCACCCTGGCCGAGCTGCTGGGCCGCCGTGAGCTGCGGCTGCGGCTCGACGGCGTCGGCGCACAGGCGCAGGCCCGGCTCGCGGCCGCAGGCCCGGTCGCCCGCAGCGGCGGCGCGTACGTCGTCGAGCTGCCCGCCGAGCAGGACCCGGGAACGGTGCCGGACCTCGTCACCGACCTGGTCGCGCTGGGGGTGCGCGTGCACAGCGTCGAACCGAGCCGGATCAGCCTGGAGGAGCGGCTGCTCGGCATCCTGCGCGCAGAGGGAGGGCCGCAGTGAGCGGGCTCGCCCCGACCGCGCGCGTCGTCGGCGTGCTCGCCCTGCTCACCGTGCAGGAGGCGGCCCGTCGGCGGGTCATCCGCTCGCTCGTCGTGCTGACGGCGGTGCTGCTCGGCCTCAGCGCCTGGGGCTTCTCGAAGCTGGCCGGCGTCGAGTCCGACGCCGGCGCGCTCACCAGCGGCGAGGCCCGCATCGTGGCCTCGCAGGTCCTCAACCTGGTCATGTTCGGCCTGAGCCTCATCGCTGCCCTCGGCACCACCTTCCTCGCCGGTCCGACGCTGTCCGGGGAGGTGGAGTCGGGGCAGGCGCTCGCCGTCCTCGCCCGGCCGGTGCACCGGTCTGCGGTGCTGCTCGGCAAGTGGCTGGGACTCGTGCTGTTCGGCGGCGGCTTCATCGCCCTGGCCGGGCTCGCGCAGCTGGTCGTGGTGTGGACGACCGTGGGCTACTGGCCGCCGCGCCCGGTGACCGGCCTGCTGCTGCTCGCCGCGCAGACGACGGTCCTGCTCACGCTCGGTCTGCTGCTGTCGACGGTGATCTCGCCGATGGCCTCGGGCATCGTCGCCGTCGGCCTGTTCGGCGCGACCTGGATCGCCGGGGTGCTCGGCGGCGTCGGCGAGGCCTTCGGGCCGGAGAGCGTGGCGCGGGTCGGCGCCGTGTCGCGGATGCTGCTGCCGACCGACGGCCTGTGGCGCGGGGCCATGCACGCCTTCCAGGACGCGAGCACGCTGGCGCAGTTCGGCGGACCGGCCGTGGAGGGCGGCTTCCCGTTCCTCAGCCCGTCCGGCCTGACGCTGACCTACCTGGCGTACGCCGCCCTGTGGGTCGCGGTCGTGCTGGGGCTCGCCGGTCTGGTGTTCTCGCGGCGCGACCTGTAGTCCGGCTGCATGTGGTCAGGCGCGGACCCGGTCCCAGGCAGCGGCGTCGTGGTGGAGCCGGCTTGCGGCTGGCGCAGGCCGGTCAAGGAGCGCCCGGTGGACGCGCCGCCGGGTTCTCGCGGCGGGTGAGCAGCACGGCCTGCAGCTCGTCGGCCGCCGCTCGGGCGGCAGCCCGGTGCGTGACCGCCTGCGCGGCCTTGTCCTGAGCCATCTGCCCCGCGACCGAGCGAAGCGGGTCATCGCGCAGGAGCCGGGCCAGGTCCCGGTCCGCGGCGACGGCCTGTCCGGCGACCAGCTCGAAGCGGGCGAGGGACACGAGCACCTCGTGGTAGTTGTCGAAGGCGGCGTCGACGTCGCGGTCGCCTGCGCGGAGCACGTCGACGAACGCGGAGGCGGCCCTGCGCGCGATCCGCTTCGAGTCCTCGCGGGACAGCGCGATGGAGCGACCTCGGGCCCTGGCGCCGGTACCCGAGACACTGACGGCACGCCACAGCGCACGGACTGCCGCCCAGGACATCGGCACGAACGCGATCGCCCAGAGGGCAGCAGCCCGACCCGAGGCCATCGACGCGATGACGCCGGCGTAGACCCCGACGACGATGGCGAACACCGCGAGGGGAGCGCTCGCCGGACGGGACGGACGGCGCTGCCGGACGGCGCCGAGGGTGGCCAGCGCGGCGGCCTCACGCGGGCCGTCGGGCAGCAGGAACCGTTCGAGCCGGCCGGTCGCTGACCCGCCGTTCGCGGCAGCGCACACGTGGGCTGGTGCGGAGGTCCTCGGGCTCCGGCCACCCGACGGCGAGGCCCTCCTGACTTGAACCGATCCAGATCTTGCGCCAGGATGCCCCGCGTGAGGAGCCCGTTCGAGCGCAGGCTGCGGGAGGGTGGCCTCCGCGTCACCCGACCTCGCGCGGCCGTGCTGAGGGCCGTGCAGGCCCACCCGCACTCCGACACCGACGCGGTCATCCGACTGGCGCGCGCCGAGCTCGGCTCGGTCTCCTCCCAGGCGGTCTACGACGTGCTCCGCGCCTTGACCGACGCGGGCCTGGTGCGGCGCATCCAGCCGGCGGGCTCGGTCGCCCGCTACGAGGTGCGGGTCGGCGACAACCACCACCACGTGGTGTGCCGCGACTGCGGCGACGTCCGGGACGTCGACTGCGCCGTCGGCGAGGCCCCCTGCCTGACCGCCTCCGACGGCGCCGGCTTCTCGATCGACGAGGCCGAGGTCGTCTACTGGGGCCGCTGCCCCACCTGCTCGTCCCGCCCGACCGTCCGCAACGAAAGAGGTAGCACGTGAGCACCGGTCCCGACGGCCCGATCAACGACCCGAAGCCGTACGACAGCACGACCAGCCCGGTCGGCACCTTCTCCACCGACAGCCCCGCGAGCGAGAGCCAGAACCCGGTCATCGCCTCGCCGAAGGCCGAGCCGGGCAACCGGCCGCGGAGCAACCGGGACTGGTGGCCCAACCAGGTCGACCTGTCCGTGCTGAACCGCACCGACCCCGCCGCCGACCCGCTGGGCGGCGACTTCGACTACCGCACGGCGGTGCAGTCGCTCGACGTCGCCGCGGTCAAGCAGGACATCGTCGACGTGATGCGCACGTCGCAGGAGTGGTGGCCGGCCGACTGGGGCCACTACGGCGGCCTGTTCATCCGGATGTCGTGGCACGCGGCCGGCACCTACCGCATCGCCGACGGACGTGGCGGCGGCGGCAAGGGCGAGCAGCGCTTCGCGCCGCTGAACAGCTGGCCGGACAACGCCAACCTCGACAAGGCCCGCCGCCTGCTGCTGCCCGTGAAGCAGAAGCACGGCCGCGCGCTGTCCTGGGCCGACCTGCTCGTGCTCGCCGGCAACGTCGCCCACGACGACATGGGCCTGCAGACGTTCGGCTTCGCCTTCGGCCGCGAGGACACCTGGCAGCCGACCGAGGTCTTCTGGGGTCCCGAGGACACCTGGCTCGGCGACGAGCGCTACAGCGCCGACTCCCCCCTCGACCTCGACGAGGGCGACCTCGGCGCCGTCACCATGGGCCTGATCTACGTCAACCCCGAGGGCCCGATGGGCCGGCCGGACCCGGTCGCGTCCGCGCACGACATCAAGGTCACGTTCAGCCGGATGGGGATGAATTCCTCGGAGACCGTCGCCCTCATCGCCGGCGGTCACACCTTCGGCAAGACCCACGGCGGCGGCGACCCGTCGCTGGTCGGGCCCGAGCCGGAGGGCTGCCCGGTGCACTCCGGCGGCCTGGGCTGGAGGAACGAGTCCGGCAAGGGCAAGGCCGAGGACACCATCACGTCCGGTCTCGAGGGCCCCTGGACCACGAACCCGACGCGGTGGGACAACGGCTACTTCGACCTGCTGTTCAAGTACGAGTGGGAGCTCACCGAGAGCCCGGCCGGCGCCAAGCAGTGGAAGGCCAAGGACGTCGCCCCGGAGGACCTCGCCGACGACGCGCACGTGCCGGGCAGGAAGGTCCCGACGATGATGGCGACGACCGACCTCGCGCTCATCGCCGACCCGGAGTTCCGCGCGATCTCCGAGCGCTTCCACGCCGACCCGGAGTACTTCGCCGACCAGTACGCCCGCGCCTGGTTCAAGCTGCTGCACCGCGACATGGGTCCGAAGAGCCGCTACCTCGGCCCGGACGTCCCCGCCGAGGACCTGCTCTGGCAGGACCCGGTCCCGGCCGCCGACCACGAGCTGATCGGTGAGTCCGACGTCGCCGAGCTCAAGCGGGCGATCCTGGCCTCCGGCCTCACCGTGTCGCAGCTGGTGCACACCGCCTGGTCGGCCGCGGCGTCCTACCGCGGCACCGACAAGCGCGGCGGCGCGAACGGCGCTCGGCTGCGCCTCGAGCCGCAGGCCTCCTGGCCGGTCAACGCCGGCACGCAGGACGTCATCGCTCGGCTCGACGAGGTGCGGCAGGCGTTCGGCAAGCCGGTCTCGCTCGCCGACACGATCGTCCTCGGCGGGTGCGCCGGCGTCGAGAAGGCCGCGGTGGACGCCGGTGTCGACGTCACCGTGCCGTTCACGCCCGGCCGCACCGACGCCTCCCAGGAGCAGACCGACGTCGACGGCATGAAGTGGCTCGAGCCGCGCGCCGACGGGTTCCGCAACTGGGTCAAGCCCGGTGCGAAGGTCACGCCGGAGCAGCTGCTCGTCGACCGGGCGTACATGCTCGACCTCACGCCGAAGGAGATGACCGTCCTCGTCGGCGGCCTGCGGGTCCTCGGCGCCAACACCGGCGGCGCGCAGCACGGCGTCTTCACCGACCGGGTCGGTGTGCTGTCGCAGGACTTCTTCACCAACCTGATGGACCTCGGCATCACGTGGCGGACGTCCCCGACCGACGAGGGCGTGTACGAGGGGCTCGACGCGAACGGCGACGTCGTGCGCACCGCGACCTCCGTCGACCTGGTGTTCGGCTCGAACTCGATCCTGCGCGGCATCGCGGAGGTCTACTCCTTCTCCGACGCGAAGGAGAGGTTCGTGGCGGACTTCGTCGACGCCTGGGACAAGGTCATGATGCTGGACCGCTACGACGTGAGGTAGCCGTACCGCCAGGCACGGCCCGCCGCCACCGCGAGGTGCGGCGGGCCGTGCCCGTCAGCTCCGACGCGCTGTCGCCGCGCCGAGCCGGCGGCGCGCACCCCTCGGACGACGCGGCGCCGACGCCGCCTACCTCAGGATCTGCCGCGCCATCACCATGCGCTGGACCTGGTTGGTGCCCTCGTAGATCTGCGTGATCTTCGCGTCGCGCATCATCCGCTCGACGGGGAAGTCCTTGGTGTAGCCGTAGCCGCCGAACAGCTGGACCGCGTCGGTCGTCACCGACATCGCGGTGTCGGAGGCGAACGTCTTCGACGCGCTCGACAGGAACGTCAGGTCGGGATCGCCCCGCTCGGCGCTGGCGTTCGCGACGTAGACGAGCTGGCGCGCGGCCTCCACCTTCATCGCCATGTCGGCGAGCATGAACTGCACGCCCTGGAAGTCGGCGATGCTCTTGCCGAACTGCCGGCGCTCCTTGGTGTAGGCCACGGCCGCGTCGAGCGCGCCCTGCGCGATGCCGACCGCCTGCGCGCCGATCATCGACCGGGTGTGGTCGAGGGTCTTCAGGGCGGTCTTGAAGCCCGTGCCCTCGGCGCCGATCAGCCGGGACGCCGGGATGCGGCAGTCCTCGAAGTAGATCTCGCAGGTCGGCGAGCCCTTGATGCCGAGCTTGCGCTCCTTGGTGCCGACCGAGAACCCGGGGTCGTCGGCCCGGACCACGAACGCACTGATGCCGTTCGCGCCCCTGCCGGGGTCGGTGACCGCCATGACCGTGTAGTGCGTGCTGACGCCGGCGCCCGTGATCCAGCACTTCGTGCCGTTCAGGACGTACGCGTCGCCGTCGCGCACCGCGCGGGTCTTCATCGCCGCCGCGTCGCTGCCGGCCTCCCGCTCGGACAGCGCGTAGGAGAAGGTCGCCTCGCCGGAGGCGACCGCGGGAAGGAACTCCTGCTTGAGCTCCTCGGAGCCCGACAGGATCAGCCCCATGGTCCCCAGCTTGTTGCCGGCCGGGATCAGCGAGCTCGAGGCGCACACCCGGGCGATCTCCTCGACGACGATCGAGTGCGCGATGCGGTCGGCGCCCGCGCCGCCGTACTGCTCGGGGACGTGCAGCCCGAGCAGGTCGGCGCGCTTGAGCTCCTCGTGGACGTCCCACGGGTACTCGGCCGTCTCGTCGATCTCCGCCGCACGGGGCGCGATCTTGTCCTCGGCCAGCTGCCGGACGCTCTTGCGGAGCAGCGAGTGCTCCTCGGTCAGGCCGTAGAGGGAGTACGAGGGGTCGCCGGCGCTCATGGCGCCAGTATTCACCCGGATGCGCGCTGCTGCTCACCTGGTCGGTGCAGGGGTGGTCGGTAGCCTGGGGGGATGACGGTGCGGCCTCGGTTGACGGTGATCGGTACGGGTTATCTGGGTGCGACGCATGCGGTGTGCATGGCGGAGCTGGGTTTCG
>CADCUB010000077.1 GCA_902805775.1 uncultured Frankineae bacterium
ACGGGCTCTCACGAGGTGCTGCCTCGGCTAGCCGAGGTAGTCGCGCAGGGCGTCGGCGCGCTGCGGGTCGCGCAGCTTGGCCATCGTCTCGCGCTCGATCTGCCGCACGCGCTCGCGGGACAGGCCGAACTGCTTGCCGATCTGCTCCAGCGTGCGCGGCTGACCGCCGTCGAGACCGAAGCGCAGGATGACCACGTCGCGCTCGCGGTCCTCCAGCGTCTCCAGCACGTTGCGGACGTCGCCCTTCATCATCTGGAAGGCGACCGCGTCCTCGGCGACCGCGGCGTCGGCGTCCTCGATGAAGTCACCGAGCCGGGACTCCTCGTCGGCGCCCACGGTCTGGTCCAGGCTGACCAGGTCGCGGCTGTGCTCGAGCAGCTCGACCACCCGCTCCTCGGTCATGTCCAGCTCGAGGCCGATCTCCTCGGGGGTGGGCTCGCGCTCCAGCTCCTGGTGCATGCGGCGCCGGGTGCGGACCACCTTGTTCACCTGCTCGGCGAGGTGGACGGGCAGCCGGATCGTGCGCCCGGAGTCGGCCATGGCGCGGGTGATCGCCTGCCGGATCCACCAGGTGGCGTACGTGGAGAACTTGAAGCCCTTGGTGTAGTCGAACTTCTCCACCGCGCGGATCAGCCCGACGTTCCCCTCCTGGATGAGGTCCAGGAACGTCATGCCGTGGCCGGTGTAGCGCTTGGCCACCGAGACGACGAGCCGGAGGTTGGCCTCCAGCAGGTGCGCCTTGGCCGCCTTGCCGTCGGTGGCGAGGATCTTGTAGTCCCGCTTCTTGGCGGGCGACAGGTCCGGCTTCTCGGCCAGCAGCCGGTCGGCGTACAGGCCGGCCTCGATCCGCTTGGCGAGCTCGACCTCCTGCTCGGCGGTGAGCAGCGCGGTCTTGCCGATGGTGTTGAGGTACACGCGCACGAGGTCGGTGGACACCAGGCCGGTGGTGTCGGGCTCGCGGCGCGGCGTCCGCGAGCGCACCTCGAGGGTGTCGTTGGGGGAAGACTGCAGCAGCGTCACGATGCTTCTTCGTCCTTGCCTTCGATTCGGATGCATCCGCCGGTCGTCGGTGGCGCGGCGGTTCTGGCATCCGGGCGTCAGTGGGGGTCCCGGGTAGTCCGGACCGTCCCCGTTGCTTCTTCTGTCCGATGTGGTACGC
>CADCUB010000078.1 GCA_902805775.1 uncultured Frankineae bacterium
TGGGCGTCGCTGCCGGCGCGGCCACCTGCGGCGCCCGCCCGTCGAGCAGCCCGGCAGCGGCTGCTGCGCCGCCGATCAGGACCACGACGGCGGCCGACGAGCCGGCCACGCGCGCGCGGCGGGTCGTGCGCATCGCCGCCCTCCCTGACCTGTCCCGGACCGACGTGCGCGAGACTAGGCGCGCCGCTGACAGACCGACCCGAGGAGCGCCCCGCCGTGGAGTTCGACGTGACCATCGAGATCCCGAAGGGTCAGCGCAACAAGTACGAGATGGACCACCACAGCGGCCGCATCCGCCTGGACCGGCGGCTGTTCACCTCCATGAGCTACCCGGCCGACTACGGCTTCGTCGAGGACACGCTCGGGGGTGACGGCGACCCGCTCGACGCGCTCGTGCTGCTCGACGAGCCGACCTTCCCCGGCTGCCTGATCCGGGTGCGCGCACTCGGCATGTTCCGGATGTCCGACGAGGCCGGCCCCGACGAGAAGCTGCTGTGCGTGCCGGTCGGCGACCCGCGACAGGAGCACCTGCAGGACATCCGCCACGTGTCGGAGTTCGACCGGCTGGAGATCCAGCACTTCTTCGAGGCCTACAAGGACCTCGAGCCCGGCAAGAGCGTCGAGGGCGCGCAGTGGGTCGGTCGCAAGGAGGCCGAGGAGGAGGTCATCGCCTCGCGCCAGCGGCTGCGCGACAACCCCGACGCGGTGGCCCACTCCGGCGACCCGAGCCGGCGGCCCGAGCTCAAGGCCCCTGAGCTCGACGACGTCGCCGCGCCGCCCCTGGACGAGAAGAGCGCCAACTGCTGAGCGCGCGCTAGAGGACGGCCTCGCCGTACATCTCGCCGAGCGGGTCGCAGATCAGCTCCAGGCGCTCGCCGTCGGGGCCGGCGAAGTACAGCGACGTGCCGCTGTGGTGGGCGTACGGGACGCCGGCCGCGTCGAGCTTGGCGCGCAGGGCGGACCACCGCTCCGGCTCGACGGAGATCGCGACGTGGTGCAGCCCGCCGAGGACCTCGGCGTACGGGCCGCTGCCGAGACCGGGGAAGTCGAAGAAGGCCAGCAGGTTGCCGTTGCCGATGTCGAAGAAGAAGTGGGTCGACCCCGGGTAGTCCCGGTTGTCGATCATCTCGGTGAGCGGGAACTCGAGCAGCTCGCTGTAGAAGCGGGTCGTCCGCTCGACGTCACCGCTGACCAGCGCGGTGTGGTGCAGTCCCCGGGCGGACGACGCCGGTCGCTCGGCCGCGGGACGCAGGTAGGTCGCGCGCAGGCGCTCGCGCTCGGCGGCCAGGGCGGCGGGGTCGGGGGCGCTCATGCCCGAGACGGTAGGGCAGGGCTGCCGGGCTGACGGAAGCTCGCACGGGCACGCACGGGCAGGAGGAGGGCGGGTGGAGGTCGCACTGCAGGACGCGCTGCTGCTGTGCCTGTTCGCCCTGCTCGCCGGCGCACTGGACGCCGTGGTGGGTGGCGGCGGCCTGGTGCAGCTGCCGGCGCTGCTCGTCGTGCTCCCGCAGGCTCCGGTCGCGGCCCTGCTGGGCACCAACAAGCTGGCCTCGGTGGTCGGGACCGCATCGGCGGCGATCACCTACAACCGCCGCATCGCGGTGGACCGGCGCACGGCCCTGGTCATGGCGGTCGCCGCCTTCGCCGGCTCGGGCGCCGGTGCGCTGCTGGCCACGTCCGTGGACGGCGATGTCCTCAAGCCCGTGGTGCTCGTCGCGCTGGTCGCCGTCCTGGCCTACACGCTGCGCACACCCACCCTGGGCGAGGTCGAGCGGCTGCGCCTGGGCGCCGGGCACCAGCGGGCGGTGGCCGTGCTCGGCGGCGCCGGGATCGGCTTCTACGACGGCCTCGTCGGCCCGGGCACCGGCAGCTTCCTGGTGTTCCTGCTGGTCGGGGCGGTCGGCCTGTCGTTCCTGCACGCCAGCGCGACCGCGAAGGTCGTCAACACGGCGACGAACCTGTCGGCCCTCGCGCTGTTCGCCGCCGGCGGCCACGTCCTGTGGGCGCTCGGCACCGCGATGGCCCTGGCGAACCTGCTCGGGAGCCAGCTGGGCACCCGCCTCGCGCTGCGCCGCGGCAGCGCCTGGGTGCGCCGGGTGTTCCTCGTCGTCGTGAGCGCGCTGGTGCTCCGGCTCGCCTGGGACGTGCTCGCCTGACGCCGTCCTGACGCCGTTCCGTCACACGACCGTCGTGAGATGGGTCGCACTGGTGCATGCACGCCGGGCCTGCCGGGAACCGGCGAACGGTGACGAACCGGACCCGGACGGCGCTGACGGCAACGCCCCTCGCCCGGAGCCGCCGCCCCGCCGCCGGCGACCGCCCCGCCGCCGACCGCCCCGCCGGCGACCGCCCCGCCTCCGGAGACCGGCCCGCCGCCCACCTCCCGCAGCTCGACGGCCTGCGCACCCTGGCGGTCGCCCTGGTCATCGCCTACCACGTCGCCCGGGCCGAGGACCTGTCCTGGCTGCTGCCCGGGGCGTTCGTCGGCGTCGACGTCTTCTTCGTGCTCAGCGGCTTCCTGATCACCACGCTGCTGCTGCGCGAGCACCGCCGGACCGGCTCGGTCGACCTGCGCCGCTTCTACACGCGGCGGCTGTGGCGCCTGTACCCGGCGCTCGTGCTGGTCTCTGCCGTCACGGCGGCGGTCATCGTCTTCGCCCCCGATGTCTTCGACGTCACCGCCGCCAGCCCCCTGGAGGCGCTGGTCGCGCTGACGTACGGCATGAGCTGGTGGTCCGGGCTCGAGCTGAGCGGCGGGCCGTACCTGCTCGGGCTGACCTGGTCGCTGTCGGTCGAGGAGCACTTCTACCTGCTGTGGCCGCTGCTGCTGCTGGCGCTGCTGCGCCGCGGGGGCGGGCTCGGCTCGGTCGTCGGGGTGGCCGTGCTCGCGAACGCCTGGCCCGCCCTGCTGTGGCTGAACGGCGCCGACCCGGACCGCCTCTACTACCTGCCCGACTCGCGCTTCGCGCAGCTGCTGACCGGCTGCGCGCTGGCGAGCCTGCTGCTGCGCAGGGACGAGGCCGGCGGCCTGGGCCGGACGAGCCGCGTCTTCTCCCCCGCCGTGGCGGGCACGGCGCTGGGTGCGCTGGCGCTGGTCGCGCTGGTCGGCTCGCGCACCGAGGCGTGGTACTGGCTCGGCGGCATGCAGCTGCTCGGCCTCGCAGCCGCCGCGATCGTCGGCCACCTCGTGCTGCACCCCGACGGCCGCCTGTCGACCGCGCTGCGGTGGGGTCCGCTGCCCGTCCTGGGCCTGTGGTCCTACGGCATCTACCTCTGGCACCTGCCGCTGATGCGTCTGGCCGAGCCCGTGCTGGGCGACACCCTGGCCGTGGCCACGGGCGCGGCGCTGATGGCCGTGCCGGTCGCTGCCGCGTCGTACCACTACGTCGAGCAGCCGCTGCTGCAGTGGTCGCGCCGCCCCCGGCTCGCGTCCGCGCCGGCACCGACGGCGGTCGAGCGGCCGCGCGAGCTGGAGCGCTCCGCCGCCTGAGGTAGGAGTACTCAGGACACCCGCCTCCGGCGGCGGCACGCTGGCCTCCCGGAGAGGCGGAGGTCAGCATGAGCGGTGCGGGCAGCGGCACGTCGAGCGTTCCCCCGGCGACGCTCGCCTGGCTCGAGCGCGAGCTCGAGCAGTGGCAGGAGGAGGGTCGGCTCGACGCCGACACCGCCGCGGGCATCCGCGCCCGCTACACCGCGGGCTCGCGGCTGCCGCTGGCGCGGCTGATGCTGCTGCTCGGGGCGTCGTCCGTCGGCGTGGGCCTGATCTGGCTCGTGGCCGCCAACCTCGAGGACCTCTCCCCGGCCGTCCGCTTCTCCGGCGTGGTGCTGGTGTGGCTCGCCGCCACCGCGGGCGCGGAGGTCCTCGCCGCCCGCCGCAGCGGGCGCGGCACGGTCGGCGCCGTACGGCTGCTCGCCGCGATCGCCTTCGGCGCAGTCGTCTTCCAGGCCGCCCAGAGCCTTCAGGTGCCGGCGTACGAGCCGCGGCTGCTCGGGGCGTGGGCGGCCGGAGCCCTCCTGCACGCCTACGCCGTGCGGGCCGTGGCGCCGCTCCTGGTCGCCATCGCCGCCGGGGTGGGGTGGTACGGCTGGTCGGTCGCCGAGCGCAGCGAGTCGGCGGCGGGCGCCGCACTGGCCCTGCTGCTCGCCGGCGCGGTGGCGACGGCGGC
>CADCUB010000079.1 GCA_902805775.1 uncultured Frankineae bacterium
GCCGGTCGAGACCCGGGCCGGGGTCGCTGCTGCGACCAGGGCGGACTCGGACTAGGCCGTACGGACCCGGCGGTAGGTCCGCAGCACCTCTCGCGGCACTCCGGAGGTCTCGTCGATGGGGTAGCCGCGGCTGCGCGCCCACGCCCGCACCGCCAGCACGTCGTCGGCGTGCCGATCTGCGGGGTCGTCGGCCTCGTGCAGGTGCAGGTGCTCGGGCAGGTGGAGGTGCAGGTCCACGGTGGTCGCTCCCGGGTCGTCGGCTCAGGTCCTCCTGACGTCGGCCGTACGGACGCCCGCTGCACCACCCGTACGGGTCACGTGCCGCTCGGCGCCCGCAACCACGCGTCGAAGGTCTGCCGACCGCGGGGTCCCGGTCCAGTGGGGAGCAGCGCTCCGCCGACGACGGCCCGGCTCGCCGCCGTGGGGCCTCGAAGCGGCAGCACCAGGCGCCGGGACCCCCGGGTCCGCAGCACCCGCCGGGCCAGGTCGGTCAGCTCGTGCACCTGCGGCCCGGCGAGCTCGGGCGCCCGGCCCTGCGGCGGAGCGAGGGCCAGCTCCACCAGGTGCTCGGCCACCTCGCGGGCCGCCACCGGCTGCACGCGCATGCGCGGGACCGGCGCCACCGGTCCCGAGACCATCGCCAGCACCTGCCCGGCGAACTCGTGGAACTGCGTCGCCCGCAGCACCGTCGTCGGCAGCGCCGCGGCCAGGACCAGCTCCTCCTGCGCCCGCTTGCCGGCGTAGTAGCCGGTGTCGACGCGGTCGACGCCGACGATCGAGAGCACGACGTGGTGCTCCACGCCGACCCGTGCTCCGGCGGCCAGCAGGGCCGAGGTCGCCGCGGTGAAGAACCGGACGGACGCCGAGCGCCGCTGGCTGGAGACGTTGCTGACGTCGACCACCGCCCGTACCCCCTGCAGGGCGGCGTCGAGCCCGGCGCCGGAGACCAGGTCGACGCCGGTCGACCGTGCGAGCACCACCGGCTCGCAGCCGACCCTCTTCAGTGCGGCGACGACGTGCCGTCCCACGACGCCGGTGCCGCCCGGGCGGGGGCCGGGTCGGCGGTGGACGTCAGCCCAGGACGTACGCGGACGCCGCCGGGCCGCCGGCGGGCAGCAGCAGCAGGTCCCCCGACGCCTGCGCGGGGGCGCCGTGGAGCACCCGCACCTGCTGCTCCCCGGCGACGCCCAGGGCACGCAGCGGCAGCGTCACCGGCGGGTGTGCCGCCCGGGCCACGTGGACGAGCACGCGCTGGTCCGGGTGCTCGCGCAGGAAGGTCAGGGCGTCCTGCCCGGCGTGCACCCAGCGCAGGCCGCCGCGGCGCAGCGCCACGCACTCACGGCGCAGAGCCGTCCAGGTGCGGTAGGCCGCCAGCGTCTGCGCGTCCCACTCGCCCCGGCGGTGCCAGGGGAACGGGGTGCGGGAGTGCTCACCGTCGACGCCGGTGAGCCCGATCTCGTCGCCCGCGAACACCGTCGGCACGCCCGGCAGCGCCATCTGCAGCGCGAGGCCGGCGAGGTGGCGCTCGCGGCCGGCGCTCGAGATGCCGCCCGAGCCGCCGCCGCCCACGGCGGTGCGGAAGCGCGCGACGTCGTGCGAGTCCAGGTGCAGCGACGACGCGACCTGGGAGCGCCAGGGCATCTGCGCGTGGACCTCGCGCATCGTGGCCACCACGGCGTGCGCCGGCAGGGTCGGCGTCGAGGAGGGTGCGCCGAAGAAGCTGCGGCCGAGGGCGTCCCCCTCGTGCAGCCACTGCCAGACCGGGCGGGTGAAGCCGGCGTAGTCCATCGTCCCGTGCCAGCCGTCGCCCTGCAGGTCACCGCCCGCGTCGTGCCCGTGCTCGGCGAGCACCCACGCGTCAGGGCGCGCCGCGCGGGCCGTCGCCACCACGGTGCGGGCGACGTCGTGCGCGAGGTCCTGCGCGCCGTGCCGTCCGGTCATGTTGGCGACGTCGATCCGCCAGGCGTCCAGGCCCGCGTCGAGCCACCGGGCCACCACCGAGGTCGGGCCGTCGTACAGCCGCTCCCTCAACGCGCTCGACGACTGGTCCAGCTTGGGCAGGGAGCGCACGCCGAGCCAGCTGGCGTAGCCGTCCGGGTGCTGGTCGAAGAAGAAGAAGCCGGCCTCGGGGGCGCCGGCGTCGGCCTGGGCGGCGGTGAACCACTCGTGCGCGTCGCCGGTGTGGTTGGTCGTCAGGTCGCCCATCACCCGCAGTCCGCGCGCGTGTGCCGCCTCGACCAGGACCGTCAGGGCCTCGTCGCCGCCGAGCAGCGGATCGACGTGGTCGAACGTCGAGGCGTCGTAGCGGTGGTTGCTGCGCGCCGGGAAGAACGGCGTCAGGTAGAGCACCGTCGCGCCGAGCTCGACGAGGTGGTCGAGGTGCTCGGCGATGCCGGCCAGGTCGCCGCCGAACAGCTGCGTGCCGGTGAGCGGCCCGGTGTGGGCGACCTCGTCGTCCCAGCCGGCGGCCACCGCCCAGTCGGGCACGGCGCGCTCGTCGGCGGAGGCCGAGCGCGCGAACCGGTCCGGGAAGACCTGGTAGACGACCGCGTCGCTGACCCAGTCGGGCACCGCGGGCTGGGCGACGAGGCGGAAGTCGGCCACGTCGGTGACGTCGCGGGCGTGCAGCCCCGTGCCGTTGAGCCAGGCGTACGCCCCGGCCGTCGACGCGGGCGGGCCGGAGAGCAGGAAGCGGTAGCGCGTCACCGGGTTGACCACCGTCACCGGCGCCCGCCACCAGGTGGCGTCGTCGTCCGTGCGGTCGACCTCGGCCGTGCTCCAGGCCGGCTCGCCGTCCCGCAGCACCCGCACCGACACCGCGGTGGCGCCCGGCGCACCGGTCGCGTCGTGCGGGACGCGCACCCGGACGGTGACGACGTCGCCGAGCTGCGGCGCGACGTCCGAGACGTGCAGGGGCGAGCCGTCGGCGTGCGGGAGGTGGAGGAGGTGCTCCGTCATCCCTTGACGCCACCGGCGGTGAGGCCGCCGACGATGTAGCGCTGGAGGTACTGGAACAGCAGGACGACCGGCAGGGCGGTGAGCAGCGAACCGGCGGCGAACAGCCCGAGGTTGTTCGACCGGTCGGCGTCGATGATCCCGAACAGGCCGACGGCGAGGGTCTTCACGTTCGTGTCGCGCAGGAAGATCGACGCGAGCAGGAACTCCCCGATGACGCCGACGAAGGCGAGCAGCCCGGACACGGCGAGGATCGGCGTGATGAGCGGCAGGATGATCCGGAAGAAGATCGTCGCGTGCCCGGCGCCGTCCATGGTGGCGGCCTCGTCGAGCGAGCGCGGCACCGCGTCGAAGAAGCCCTTGATCAGCCACACCTGGCCGAGGGCGAACCCGCACAGGACGAGGATGTAGCCGGTCAGGGTGTTCAGGCCGATCGAAGGGACGATCTCGCCCAGGTCGGTGAACAGGATGAACAGCGCCACCGCCGCGAGGATCTGCGGGAACAGCATGACGAGCAGCAGCGACAGCAGCCCGAGCCGCCGGCCCTTGAAGCGGAACCGCGAGAAGGCGTACGCCGCGAGGGCGCTGCAGAACAGCTGGACGAACGTGACCGCCACGCACACCACGAGGGTGTTGAGCAGCCACCGCGGGAACGGCCGAGAGGCGTCACCGAACAGCGCGCGGAAGTTGGCCAGGCTCGCGCTGCGCGGGACGAGCGTGGTGGACACCAGGCTGCCGAGCGGGTTCAGCGCGGCGGACACCAGGTAGAGGATCGGGAAGACGGCGAAGGCCACCGCCACGATCCCCACGACGTGGCGCCAGCCCACCTCGCGCCACCAGCGCGCGCCGCTCAGCCGGTAGGGCGTCGGCGGGACCGCCGTCGCCGGCGCAGCTCCGGAGGGCCGGGTCAGCTGCGCCTGCGGGACGGTCTGCCCGGCCTGCGGGTCGAAGGTGCTCGTCATCAGTGCACGTCCTCGAGTGCGCGGGTGAAGCGGAACTGGATGGCGGCGATGACGCCGGTGAGCACGAACAGCAGGATGGCGATGGAGCTGGCGAAGCCGAACTGCGCCCCGTTGGGCCCGAACGCCAGCCGGATCGTGTAGCTGATGAGGATGTCGGTGCCGCCGGCCTGCGGGTTGTCGGGAGTGAACGGACCGCCCTCGGTGAGCAGGTAGATGATGTTGTAGTTGTTGAAGTTGAAGGCGAACGTGGCCACCAGCAGCGGTGCCGTCGTCACCAGGACGAGCGGGAACGTGATCTTGCGCAGCGAGAAGAAGCCGCTCGCCCCGTCCATGGTGGCCGCCTCCTTGATGTCGCCCGGGATGGCCTGCAACGCGCCGGTCGCGACGATGAACATGTAGGGGAAGCCGAGCCACAGGTTGGTGATCAGGACCGCGATCTTGGCGGCGGTGGCGTTGCCGAGCCAGTTCACGTCGAGCCCGGTGAGGTCGTTGATGAGGCCGAAGTCGCGGTTCCAGAAGCTCGACCAGATCAGGATCATGATGAAGCCGGGGACGGCGTACGGCAGGATGAGCACCGAGCGGTAGAGGCGCTGGCCGCGCACCCGCGGGTCGTTCATCGTCACGGCCAGCAGCAGCCCGACGGTGAAGGTCAGCACCACGCTGAGCGTGGCGAAGACCACGGTCCACACGAAGATCCGCAGGAAGTCCCCGCTGATGCGGCTGTCGGTCAGGGCGCGCTCGTAGTTGCGCAGACCGACGTTCGCCCGCCACGACTGCGCGGACAGGCGGCTGCCGTCGGGCGCGACGAAGAACTCGCGGTCGCCCTGCTGCTGCACGCTGTAGACGACCCCGGTCGAGGTGTTGGTGATCGTCGCGGCGCCCTCGTCGTACTCCAGCGGTGAGCTGCCCTCGAACGCCTGCCGGATGCCCAGCTGACGGATCGCCCCCTCCTCGGTCGGGACCGTGAACTGCCCGAGGACGCTCGCCGCCTGGTTGACCTCCACCGGGGTCAGCAGCTCGTAGCCGTCGGCCTCGGTCACGAAGCCGCCGTCGACGGTGGCGCCCTCGAGCTCCTCCAGCCCGTCCTCGGTGCCCACGAAGACGTCCTCGTCGAGCGGATCGACGAGCAGGAAGGCGAACGGCCCGTCGGTCTTGGAGCCGGTGGTCGCGACGGTCAGGTTGTAGCGCGGCGAGTCGGGCGTCTGCACGACGGAGGCGCCGATGATCTGCGCGACCGTCTGCTCCTGCGTGGTGCGCGTGCCGTCGCCGAAGTTGGTGAGCGACACCTGCGCCGTCGACACCGCTGGGTAGACGACCAGCGTCACCAGCAGCAGGGTCCCCGGGAGCAGGTACTTCGCCGGCAGTCCCCGCTTCGTGGCGTAGGTCGCGACGATCGCCACGACGATCAGGAGAAGAGCGACGAGGTAGCCCCAGCGGCCCTGGGACAGCATCGTCGGGAGCATCGTGAAGGCGAGCCCGATGACCGTCCCGAGGAGCAGGACCTTCAGCAGCAGGACCGAGATGCGGGTCGGACCGGTCGGCGGTGGGGGCGCCAGGAGGTCCTGCGTCGGTTCGGTGTCGAGCGTCTGGACCACGGGATCTCCTGGGTGCCGCAGCGCGTGGAGGTGGGGACAGGACCGGACCGGCCGGGTCGGCGGCGCGCAGCGCGCCGACCCGGCCGGAGCGGGCGGAGCTAGCTGGCGATCGTGTCCGTGATCGTCTTGCCGGTCGCCTGCATCGTGGCCACGGGGTCCGCCCCGCCGACGATGGCGGCGTAGGCCTTGCCGAGCGGCTCGAACACCGACTGCATCTGCGGGATGGCCGGCATGGGCTCACCGGCGTTCGCCGCGTCGAGGTAGGCCTTGAGGTCCGGGTCGGACGCGCCCGCGCTCTCCTGCAGCGCCGTCAGCGCCGGCGGCAGGTTGGCCATGTCGAACATCGTCTGCATCGCCTCGGGGGTGTTCATCGTGTTGGCGACGAACTCCTGCGCGAAGGCCTTGTTCTTGCCCTTGGAGGCGACGAAGAAGGCCTGGACGCCGGCGAACGGCTTGGCCGGAGCCAACCCCTTGAAGCCGGGGACCGGCTGGATCTCGTAGCCGAAGCCCGCCTTCTCGACGTCGCCCTTGGCCCACGGGCCGGAGAGCAGGAACGGCGCCTTGCCCGCGGCGAACAGGGAGATGTTGTTGTCGCCGCTGACCGAGCGGCTCAGGACCTTGGAGCCCTTCTCGCCCAGGGCCGCGATCCGCTTGGCGGCCTCGAGCGAGGCCGGCTTGCCGACGCCCAGGTCGGTCGGGTCGTAGTCGCCCTCGGCGTTGCGGCCGAAGACGTAGCCGCCGGCCGAGGTGTAGAGCGGCTGCATGTGGTAGGCGTCGCCCTGCTCGCCGACGGGGAGGAGGAAGGCCGACTCGGCCTTGCCTGCGGCGACGACGGCCTGGCCGGCGGTGAAGGCGTCGTCCAGCGTGGCGGGCGCCTCGGGGACCATGTCGGTGTTGCGGTACAGCACGAGCGACTCCACGCCGTACGGCAGGCCGTAGAGCTGCTCGTCGTAGGTCGTCGCCTTCACGGCCACGTCGGAGTACTCGCCGAGCTGGTCCGGGGTGAGCTGCAGCGGGTCGATGGCGCCGTTCTGGACCAGGTTGCCGATCCAGTCGTGCGCGCCGAGGACGACGTCGGGGCCGTTGCCGGCCGTGTTCGCGGTGACGAAGTTGGACTGCGTGTCGGTGATGGCCTGGACGTCGACGCTGATCCCGTTGGTCTCCCCGAAGCCGTCAGCGACCTTCTTGACGGCGTCGATCTTCAGGTCGTCGGTCCAGATGACGAGGTCGGCGTCGCCACGGGTCGGCACGCCCGACTCGGCGGCGCTGGGCGCCGCCTCCGGCTCGGTCGCGGTCGAACCGGACTCCCCACCCCCTCCGCACGCGGTCGTGAGCAGGGCGACGCCGGCAAGGGCAGCCAGCGTGCGGTTGATCTTCAGCATGGGGCTCCTCGGTCAAGGGCGAGTGGACGGGTCCCCGGCGGTCCGGGACGCGTGGTGTGACGCAGCGCACGGTACGGCTTTCTTGCGGCGCTGGAAAGGCTTTGCACGAAGATCCTTCCGGCGCGTCGTCCCGGGGGGCGGGTCCGGACGCGCCTCGACGGCCTCGACCTGCGGCGCAGCCGCGAGATGCACGCTGGCGTGGTCCGTCTGCGCCGACCTCCGCGTACGGGGGCGCTACGGCCACATGCCTGCAAGACCTTGCAAGCACTCGTCATGGACGCACGACCGCCCTCGTCACCGCCGCCCGCTCGTCGGCGCCGGGAGTGCAGGTCTAGGAGCCGGCGTCGGCGGCCAGGCTGACGTGGGCCCGCCGCCCACGCGGCACGGGCGCCGTCGATCCGCGCACGACGAGCTCGGGCCGGAAGACGTACTCCGAGCGGGGCGCCGTCTCGCCGTCGATGGCGTCGATCAGGGCGTCCACCGCCGCAGCGCTCATCGCCGCCACGGGCTGCCGGATGGTGGTGAGCGGCGGGTCGGTGTAGGCGATGAGCAGGCTGTCGTCGCTGCCCACCACCGAGACGTCGTCCGGGACGCGCAACCCGCGCTCGCGGACCGTGCGCACGGCACCGAGCGCCATCACGTCCGACCCGCACACGAGCGCGGTGCAGCCGCGGTCGAGCAGGGCCGACGCCGCCGCCATACCGCCCTCGACCGTGAAGTGGGTGCACTTCACCAGCTCGGCCGGGTCCTTCACCTGCTCGTCACCCGGCAGGTGACGCGACAGCGCGTCGGCGAAGGCGGCCGTCTTGCGCAGCACCGGGACGTAGCGGCGCGGCCCGGTGGCCAGGCCGATCCGGCGGTGGCCGAGCTGGGTGAGGTGGGAGACCGCCAGGTCGACCGACGCGGCGTCGTCGTTGGACACGAACGGCGCGTCGATGCCGGGCAGGTAGCCGTTGACCAGGACGATCGGCAGCCCGCGCTCCACCAGCGCGGTGTAGCGGCCGGCGTCGGCGTCGGTGTTGGCGTGGAGCCCGGAGATGAAGACGATCCCGGCGACCTGGCGGTCCAGCAGCATCCGCACGTAGTCGTCCTCGTGCACCCCGCCGAAGGTCTGCGTGCACAGCACCGGGGTGTAGCCGTGCCGCGCGAGCGAGGCGCCGACCGCGGACGCGAAGGCGGGGAAGATCGGGTTGTCCAGCTCGGGCAGGACCAGCCCGACGAGCCCGGCCGGCCGGGCCGACGGGCGGGTCGGTCGCTGCACGCCGTGGGCGTCGACGGCCTCGAGCACGGCGGCGCGCGTCCCGGCCGACACGCCCGGCTTGTCGTTCAGGACCCGGCTCACGGTGGCCTGGCTCACGCCCGCTCTTGCAGCGATGTCAGCCAGTGTCACGCGCACCTCTCGCACCCTACTCGCGTCGTCGCAAAGGACGAAGGACTTTTGCACGGACCTTGCAGCACTGCGGGCGTGACCGGGGCTCCCCAGCAGCGGGGGCATGTCCGGTCGAAGCCGGACGACACGTCGGGCCGCGCAGGCCCGGCCGTGCACGGGCCGTGCACGGGCCTGACCGACCTCGCGCTTGCGGGCAGGTCAGGATGGCGGCATGGCAGCCCTCGACCGGTACGCCCTGCGCATCGTCGACCGCGGCGGGCGGCGGGTGCTCGACGCCCTCGGCCGTCGCCTGCCGCGCGTGGGGCTGGACGGGGTCCTGGCCGACCTGGACGGCGTCGGGCAGGCGTGCCCGGTGCCGGGACCCGCGGCCGGCGACGGCTTCACCTGGGAGCAGGGCGACGGCGACGACCCGACGTGGTGGCCGCAGGGCGTGGCGGTGGTCCGGTCGGGCGCCGTCCTGCTCACCAGCTGGTACGCCAAGCGACGGCGGCTGCTGCACACGCAGGGCTCGCGGATCTCCGTGGTCGACCGGGGCGACCCCTCGCACCCCCGCTACCGCCACGTCCTGCTCGTCACCCCTCGCCGGTGGCCCCGCCTGTCGCTGGGCCGGGTGCCCGTGCACGCCGGCGGCATCACCGTGCTGGGCGACCTGCTGTACGTCGCCGACACCTTCGCCGGTGTGCGGGTGTTCGACCTCGGCGACATCGCCCGTGTCCCCCGCCGCCGGCTCGACGCGCTGCTGCCGTGGCGCGGCGCCGGCACCTGGACGTTGGGACGCCGCCTGACCGGCGGGTTCACCGCCTACGGCTACGCCTACGTCCTGCCGCAGCGGCTGCGACTGCGGGTCCCGCGCCGCTCCGGGCTGCGGTGGTCGTTCCTGTCCGTCGCGCAGACCGAGGACGGGCGGGACCTGGTGGTCGGGGAGTACCGGCGCAAGGGCAGCAACCCGCGGCTGGCCCGCTACCGCCTCGACCCGGCCACCGGGCTGCCGGCCGTCGGCGCGGACGGCAGGTGCCTGCCGGTCGAGGTGCACGAGCGGGCGCCGGTGCGCATGCAGGGCGTGGCGGTGCACGGCTCGCGGTGGTGGGTCTCGGCGAGCGCCGGAGAGGGCGTCCCCGGCGACCTGCACGTCGGCGTGCCCGGCGCCTTCCGCCGGCACCGCGGGGTGCTGCCGCCCAGTCCGGAGGACCTCGACTGGTCGCGACCGGGCGAGCAGCTGTGGTGCCTGACCGAGTGGCCGGGGCACCGGTTCGTCTTCCCGCTGGCGACCGCTCCCTGGGACCCGCCGCAGGCGCCGGCCCCTGGCAGCAGCGGCACCACGCAGGTCTGACGGCGCGCGCCCCGGCGGCTGTCCCCCCTCGGACGCCGGGTCCGGTCGCCGCCGGAAGGACCGCCGGTGCGCGCGTGTTGTACGAGAGCAGCGGATGCGCTGCCCGGCGCCCTCCCGCGCCGGTGCGCCGCAGGGTCGGAGGGGATCGTGAAGGGCGACAGCGTCGAGATCGTCGTGGAGGCGGGCGGGCAGACCCGCACCTACGTCGTCGAGGCCACCCGTGCCGGCCGGCGCGTGGAGGTCAGCTCCGGGCGGGGCCAGGTCGAGGTCACCGAGGTGACGCGCGGCGGTACGCCCGTGCGCACGGCCCGCTTCATGGCCGGCCGTGTGGTGGCCCTGGTCGAGCACCCGGCCGCCGACCCCCGCCAGGAGGACGACGCACCGCTGCGGATCGCCTAACCGGCGTCGGCGTCGGGCGGCTGCCGGAACACGGGCTCCAGCGGTCCCGGACCGCTCGGCGCGGTCGGCGGCAGGGCGGTGTCGTCGTGGACGGCCTCAGCCGTGTCCGGACGGTCCTCGCGCGCCTCCACCACCGGTGGACCGGTCCGCCGCAGCTCCTGCAGCACCCGGTCGTCGGCAGCCGTCAGGGGCGGGTCGGCCAGGCGTTCCCCCGGCTGCCCGTCGTCGCTGCCGCTCATCATCGCGGTGTCCGGCACCTCGCTCATGTCCACCCCTCGTCGCTCATGACTCTCGTCTGCGCCTCGACGTGGTCCGACACCGCGGTCCGTCGCACCGAGGTACGCGCCGCCCCCACCGCTCGGGCCGTCGGCGCCAGCGCCGCCGCAGCAGGCGCCATGAAGACGTCGGGGCGGTCGATGCCGGCCGCCACGACGTCCTCGGCGGCTCTGCCGCCCAGCGCGCCGACGATGCGCCCCTGCAGGTGCCGCGCGTCGTAGCCGTACCGGTCGCCCTGCGGCCCTCGGTGCGGCACGGCTGCTGCCGGTCACGCTGCGGAGGCTGCGGGCTGAGCACTCCGGGTCGCTGCGGCTGGGTCACGTCCTCCCCCTGGCGTCGTCCTCGACAAGGGTGTCACCGCAACCGGTGCAGTCATTCCTC
>CADCUB010000080.1 GCA_902805775.1 uncultured Frankineae bacterium
GGCCCGGTCGCCGCGTCGAAGAAGACGAAGCAGGCGGGCGCGCGCACCGCCGGCCTCAAGGCGACGGAGTCCGTGTGCCCGTACTGCGCGGTCGGCTGCGGCCAGGTCGTCTACACGCGCGACGACGCCATCGTCTCCATCGAGGGCAACCCGAACTCGCCGATCAGCCAGGGCACGCTGTGCCCGAAGGGCTCCGCGTCGCGCCAGCTCATCCAGCAGCCCGGCCGCCTCACGAAGGTCCAGTACCGGCGCCCGGGCGGCACGGAGTGGGAGGAGCTCGACCTCGAGACGGCGATGGACATGATCGCCGACCGGGTGATCGCCGCCCGCGAGAACGGCTGGCAGGACCGCAACCACGAGGGCTGGAAGGTCGACCGCACGCTCGGCTTCGCGCACCTCGGCGGGGCGACGCTCGACAACGAGGAGAACTACCTCCTCAAGAAGCTCTACACGGCCATGGGCGCGATCCAGATCGAGAACCAGGCCCGCATATGACACTCCTCCACGGTCCCCGGTCTGGGGACCTCGTTCGGGCGCGGAGGCGCCACCAACTACCAGCAGGACTTCCAGAACTCCGACTGCATCTGGATCCAGGGGTCGGCGCTCATGGAGGCGCACCCGGTCGGCTCGCGCTGGGCGATGAAGGCCCGCGAGCGCGGCGCCCGGATCATCCACGTCGACCCGCACTACTCGCGCACGAGCGCGGTCTCCGACCTGCACGTCCCGATCCGCGCCGGCTCTGACATCGCCTTCCTCGGCGGGCTGATCAACCACATCATCGAGTCCGAGGCGTACTTCAAGGAGTACGTCGTCCACTACACGAACGCCGCGATGCTCGTGCACGAGGACTTCAAGGACACCGAGGACCTCGACGGGCTGTTCTCGGGCTTCGACCGGGAGACGGGCAAGTACGACCGGTCGACCTGGATGTTCGAGGGCGGCGACCCCGACCAGGTCGCGGGCGACGACGAGCAGGCCACCCAGGCGTTCACGGACCGCACGGGCGGCCAGGACGTCTCCGACGTCCCGCGCGACGAGACGCTCCAGCATCCGCGCTGCGTCTTCCAGGTCATGCGCCGCCACTACTCGCGCTACACGCCCGAGATGGTCGAGCGCCT
>CADCUB010000081.1 GCA_902805775.1 uncultured Frankineae bacterium
CGCCTCGTCCCACGGCACCGCAACGACGCGCTGCACCGCCTGACCGACCTGGCCGCCCGTCTGCTCTCCCACGCCGGCCCCGTGCAGGTGCAGGTGTCGCTGCTGTCCGACTTGCAGACGGTCGCAGCGGGCACCAACCTGCCGGCCGGCGCCGTCGGCAGCAGCGGAGCGCTCGAGGACAGCCTCTGCACCGTCACGGCGCACACGGGCGGACCGCTGGTGGTCGTGGACGCCCCGGCCGACGAGCGGGTCTCGGAGCTCCCGCCGGTGACCTCGGGCGCGGTGAGCGCGTACGTCGGCGTCCCCCTCAGCAGCGGCACGGCGATCGTCGGCGCGCTGTGCGCCTACACGCCCCAGCCGCGCCAGTGGTCGGCGTACGACGTCGCCCTGCTCGAGGAGCTCGCCGGCGCGATCACCGCCCAGCTCGAGCTCGAGGCGCTCAGCGGCGAGTACGCCTCCGACCGCGCGCGCTGGGACGTCGCACTGGACGCGGCCGGCGTCGGGTCGTTCAGCTGGGACCTCGTCAGCGGTGACCTCGACTGGGACCGGCGCATGCTCCGGCTGTTCGGGTACGGCCACGACGACCGCACGCCACCGCTCTCGGAGGCGTTCGCCCGGGTCCTGGACCAGGACCGGCCGGCGCTCGACGCCGCGATCGCGCACGCCGTGGCGACGGGCGGGGAGTTCAACGCCGAGTACCGCATCGTGCTGCCCGGCGACGGCATCCGCTGGGTGGTCGCCCGCGGCGCCGCCCTCCGGGACCGCGACGGCACGGCCAGGAGGCTGGTCGGCACGGCCCACGACGTCACGGAGATCCGGACCGCCAAGGACGAGGCAGCGCTGCTGCTGCAGACGATGTCGACGGGCTTCTTCGCCATGGACCCCGACTGGCGGATCACCTTCCTCAACCGGGAGGGCTCGCGGGTCGTGGGGCTCGCGCCCGAGCAGGTCGTCGGCATGACCCTGTGGGAGCTGTTCCCGGGGCTCGAGCAGTCGCCGTTCGGCCCGTTCTACCGCTCCGCCATGGGCGCGACCGAGGCGTCAGACCTCGAGGCGTACGACGACCACCTCGGCGCCTGGTTGGAGGTGCGCGCCACGCCCTCGCCCGACGGGGGGCTGTACGTCTACTTCGACGAGGTCAGCGGACGCCACGCCGACCAGGAGCGCGCGGCCGCGGCCACGGCCCGGCTGGAGCTGCTCGCCGAGGTCAGCGCGGAGCTCGCGGCGGCCGGGCTCGACGTCGAGGGCGCCGTGGCCCGGCTCGCCCGCGTCCTCGTGCCGGTCCTGGCCGACTGGTGCCTGGTCTCGCTGGTCGACGGCGACCGTGTCCACGACGTCGGCTACTGGCACCGCGACCCGGCGCTGCGGCCGGCGCTCGACCTGTACGTGCAGGAGCGGCTGACGGACCGCACCGACCTCGGGGCGGTGCAGCAGGCCCGGAGCAGTCACGAGCCGGTGGTCAGGACGTCGGGGGTGACCGAGTGGGTCACCCCGATGCTGGGCACCGCCCTGGCCCGCTCGTCCTGGTCGCAGCTGCGCACCGAGTCCCTGGTCGCCGTGCCGCTGCTGGCCCGCGGTGGGATGACCGGTGTCCTGACGCTGGCCCGGGGCGCGGACCGGGCCGCCATGAGCCCGGACGAGATCGCCACCGCCCGTGAGGTCGCGGCCCGGGCCGGGCTGGCGCTCGACAACGCACGGCTGTACTCCGAGCAGCGCCGCCTCGCCGAGGGGCTGCAGCGCAGCCTGCTGACGACCCCGCCGGAGCCGGACCACTGCGAGATCGTCGTGCGGTACGCCCCTGCCGCCAGGGTCGCCTCCGTCGGGGGCGACTGGTACGACGCCTTCCTGCAGGACGACGGCGCGACGATGCTGGTCATCGGCGACGTGATGGGTCACGACACCGAGGCGGCCGCCGCCATGGGGCACCTGCGCGGACTGCTCCGGGGCATCGCCTGGCACGGCGGGGACCCGCCCGCCCGGGTCCTGAGCGGTCTGGACGCCGCGATGCGCGGCCTGCAGGTCGACACGACCGCCACGGCCGTCGTCGCCCGGCTGGAGCAGGAGCCCGACGAGCGCGCCGCCGGAACCGCGCGTCTGCGCTGGTCCAACGCCGGTCACCCGCCGCCGATCGCGGTGCGCGCCGACGGCACGGTCGAGCTCCTGGACGGCTCGGACGCCGACCTGCTGCTGGGCATCGACCACACGACGCCTCGCGTCGAGCAGGTCGTGGAGCTCGAGCGCGGCGCCACGGTGCTGCTGTACACCGACGGGCTGATCGAGCGGCGCAGCCAGGACCTCGACACCGGCACCCTGGTGCTGTGCGAGGTCCTCGGCGAGCTCGCGCACCTGCCGCTCCCGGAGCTCTGCGACGCCCTGGTGCTGCGGATGACGCCGGACGAGGCCGAGGACGACGTGGCGCTGGTGGCGGTGCGCCTGCACCGGCAGGACAGGCCCCGGCCGGCCGTGGCCGGACCGAACCGCGTGCCCCCGAACGTGCCGGACGAGGAGAGCGGGTCCTGAGCGGACGGCGCGCCGGTCACCCGAGCCTCCGGTCAGCCCCGGGACGCCACCTCCCGCAGGAGCTCCATGCCGCGGTGCACCTCGGCGAAGCTCGTGCTGAGCGGCGACAGCCCGATGCGCAGCCCGTCGGGCGCGCGGAAGTCGGGGATCACCCCGGCCTCCACGAGCCGGCCGTTGAGCGCCCGAGCGTCCGGGTGGCACAGCGTCACGTGGCTGCCGCGGCGCTCGGGGTCGCGCGGCGACGCGACCCGGAAGCCCAGGGGCACCAGCTCGGCGTCGGCCACCTCGACGACGTACTGCGTGAGCAGCTCGGACTTCGCCCGCACGGCGGCGATCCCGGCCTCCTCGAGCAGGTCCAGCCCGGCGCCCAGCGGCACCATGGCCAGGATCGGCGGCGTGCCGCTCAGCACCGACCGCACGCCCGGCGCCGCCTCGTAGCCCGGGCCCATCTCGAACAGGTCGGCCCGGCCCATCCAGCCCTGCACGGGCTGCCGCAGCCGGCCCTGGTGGCGCGCGGCGACGTAGCCGAACGCCGGCGAGCCGGGCCCGGCGTTGAGGTACTTGTAGGTGCAGCCGACGGCGAGGTCGGCCTCCCAGGCGTCCAGCGCCACCGGCACCGAGCCGACCGAGTGGCTCAGGTCCCACAGCACCAGCGCGCCGGCGTCGTGCGCGAGGCGGGTGATCTGCGCGGCGTCCGCGACGAAGGCCGAGCGGTAGGCGACGTGGCTGAACACGAGCAGCGCCGTGTCGGGACCGACCACCTCCGCCACCTGCTCGGGCGTGATGCCGGCGACGGGGTCGGTCTCGACCCAGCGGACGACCCGTCCGCGCTCGGCCGCGATGCCCTCGACGATGTAGCGGTCGGTCGGGAAGTTGTCGGTGTCGACGACGATCTCGCGCCGGTCGGGCTGCGCGTCGACGGCCGCCCGGATCAGCTTGTACAGCAGCACCGTCGTCGAGTCGGCGACGACCACCTGGCCGGCCGCGGCGCCCAGCGCGACGGCGCCGAGCCGGTCGCCGACGACGAGCGGCCAGTCGAGCCACTCGTCGGTCCAACCGCGGATCAGGCGCCCGCCCCACTGCTCGCGGACGAAGGCGTCCATCCGCTCGGCGGTCGCGCGCAGCGGCCGGCCGAGGGAGTTGCCGTCGAAGTAGGCGACCACCGACGGGTCGTCGACCCCGAGGAAGCGCTCGCGCAGGTGCGCGAGCGGGTCGGCCGCGTCCAGCTCACGTGCCTGTGCTGCCAGGTCGTTCATGGGCTCCCGATCTCGGTGCGGACGGCGTACAGCTCGGGGAAGAAGGTCAGCTCGAGCGCGGCCCGCAGGAACGCGACCCCGCTCGAGCCGCCGGTGCCCCGCTTGAAGCCGATGGTGCGCTCGACGGTCTTGACGTGCCGGAACCGCCACAGCTGGAAGTTCTCCTCCAGGTCGACGAGCTCCTCGCAGGCCTCGTAGGCCTCCCAGTGCTCGTGCGCGTGCTCGTAGACGCGCTGGAACACCGGCACCAGCTCGGGGGTGAAGACGTGCGCCTTGGTCACGTCCCGGTCGAGCAGGGCCTGCGGCAC
>CADCUB010000082.1 GCA_902805775.1 uncultured Frankineae bacterium
CGCACCCTGCTGCTGGACGCCGAACTGCGCCGCGTCTGCGCCGACCGCACCAGCGGACAGCTGCTCGACCTGTCCGACCGCGACGTGCGGCCACCGCCCGACCCGACCGGCCTACGCACCGCCCTGCTCGCACTCACCACCGACCTGCAGCTCACCGACACCACCTGGCAATCCCAACCCCAGCACGACCCCACCCCCGCGCTGCGCGAGTTCACCGCCCTGCGCGACCGCACCTGCGACGGCCCGACCTCCACCCGCACCCCCGCCCACCGCTGCGACCTCGACCACGACCAGCCCTACCCGCACGGCCCGACCGCCGCCTGGAACCTGATCAGCCGCAGCCGCCGCACCCACGCCCTCAAGCACTACGGCTGGACCCCGCTGCGCACCGCCACCAGCACCCTGTGGACCAGCCCCACCGGACAACTCATCGACGTCCCCCACCACACCAACCCACCCCCCGGCATCGACCCCGACCCCACCGGACACCCACCCGCACTGCCCGACCCCCACCAGCTCGCCGACACCGACGCCCACCAACTCCACCCACCCCACCCCGACGACACCCCACCCTGGCCACCCCCCGACCAAGACCCACCCACCACCTGGACCTACCTCAACGGCAGCGACACCCCACCCTTCTGACCCCACACGGCGCAGCAGCAGGGCGGCGGAGCGTGCTGAGAAGGCCAGCAGACACGGCCGCGGCAGTGATCAGGGGACGGCGGCGGTGTGCGGCCGGGACGGCCGTCCGGCAGGGGATCAGGGGTCCGGGCGGCGGTGCGCAGGTGCGGCGGTAGTGGTCTTGACGCGGTCAGCGGGTGCGGCGGTGGCGGTGGCGGTGGCGGTGGCGATCGCGGTGGCGATCGCGGTGGCGATCGCGGTGATGCGGCGGTGCGCAGGTGCGGCGGTAGTGGTCGTGACGCCGGTCAGCGGATGCGGCGGTGGCGGTGGCGGTCGGCGATCGGGATGGTGACGCGGTGAGCAGGGCGGTCGGGCACGGCGGCGGTGCAGGGCGGTGGCCGCGCAACGAGTCACCGCCGCCGCCGCCCACCCGGTCGTCCCGCACCCGGCCACCAGTTCGGCCGGCCAGCGGACCCGTCCGGCTCCGGAAGCGGAAGCTGCCGGGCCAGGAGCAGCCCGAGCGGCGGCAGCAGTGCGGCGAGGGCGAACCCGAGGGTGGCGTTCGTCGGCAACACGACCGCGACGAAGGCGCCGAGCACCCACGCCAGCTGCAGTGCAGTCTCGGCGCGGGCGAAGGCGCTGCCCAGCGAGCGCCCGGTGACGTGCTCCTGCAGCGCGGCGTCCAGGGCGAAGCGCGACAGCGAGACCGACACCCCGACGGTGCCGGCAGTGGCGATCACCCACGGGTCCGTGCCCACCAGGGCCGCCCCGAGGCAGGCGACGAACGGCCCTCCCAGCGCGAGACCCGCCAGCAGGCGCTCCGAACCGGCGGGCAGCCGGGCCGCCAGCGCGGTCCCGGCCAGCTGCCCGAGGGCGGCCGCAGCGACGACCAGGGCGACCAGCAGCCCGGGCGCGCCGTCGGCCCGGAGCAGGAAGGCCAGGAACAGCGTGAGCAGGCCGGCGAGGGCGCGCAGGGCGACGGCCGCAGCCAACGGCGAGGTCACCTCGGCGACGCACCGGCTCAGCAGCAGGCGCGGCGGCCGGACGGCCTCGCGGTCCGGCGCCTCGTCGACGTGCTCGGGCAGCCGCAGCGCCAGCACCCCGCCGACGATCAGGACGACGCTCGCCAGGCGCAGGACGGCCCCGGAGCCGAGCAGGGCGCTCACGCCGGAGCCCAGCGCCGCAGCGACGCCACCGGCGCTGACGGCGGCGATGTTCAGCCGTGCGTTCGCCGGCACGAGGCCCAGGGCCTCCGGCCGCACCCGTGGGACCGCGGCCGAACGCGCGACGCCGTACGCCCGCGACAGCACGAGCACGGCAAGCGCCAGCGGGTACATCCCCAGGCTCGCCGTCGCCCCCGCCATGACCCAGGTGACGAGGCCCCGGCCGCCCGTGGTGAGCGCGAGGACGTTGCGCCGGCCGTGCGGGAACCGGTCCAGGACGGGCCCGGCCACCGGGACGAGCAGCGCGAACGGCAGCATCGTCAGCAGCAGGTACAGCGCGACCCGGCTGCGGGCCTCGCCGATCGGGACCGAGAAGAACAGCGTCCCGGCGAGGGCGACGGCCACCAGGGCGTCGCCGGCAGCGTGCAGCGCGTGCACGGTGAGCAGGGCCGACAGGCCGCTGCGGTCGGCGCCGTCGGCCCGTGCGGCCGAGCGGACACGGCGGACCGCGCGGCTGCTCAGGTCGCGCGGACGGCCCATGGCCTCAGCCTGCCAGCCGGGACCGTCAGTCGCAGGAGCCCCGGCGTCCGGGGGTCGTACGGGGCGGAGGATGCGAGATTCGAACTCGCGAGGGGTTGCCCCCAACACGCTTTCCAAGCGTGCGCCATAGGCCAACTAGGCGAATCCTCCTGGGGTGTGGCGAGCCCGATGCTAGCCGAGCGACCGCTGACCGCGGTAGCGCGGAGGCGGGTAGGGTCGTCGCCAGACCCCTCGTGCGGCGCCCATCCCGCTGAACTCCCCCAGGGCCGGAAGGCAGCAAGGGCAGGCAGGCTCTGGGCGGGTGTGCGAGGGGTCCTTCGTCGTCTCGCGCAGGACGCGCGCGGCCAGGAGGGGACAGCATGAGCCTGGCGCTCTACCGCAAGTACCGGCCGGGCAGCTTCGCGGAGGTCGTCGGGCAGTCCCACGTCACCGGGCCGCTGCGCCAGGCGCTGACCAACGGCCGCATCTCGCACGCCTACCTGTTCAGCGGTCCGCGCGGCTGCGGCAAGACCTCGAGCGCCCGGATCATGGCCCGATCGCTGAACTGCGAGCAGGGCCCGACCCCCGACCCGTGCGGCACGTGCGCGTCGTGCGTGGCGCTGGCGCCGAACGGCCCCGGCTCGCTCGACGTCATCGAGATCGACGCGGCCTCCCACAACGGCGTCGACGACGCCCGTGACCTCCGTGAACGGGCCTTCTTCGCGCCGGTGTCGAGCCGCTACAAGGTCTACATCATCGACGAGGCCCACATGGTCACGACGGCGGCGTTCAACGCGCTGCTCAAGCTCGTCGAGGAGCCGCCGGAGTTCGTGAAGTTCGTCTTCGCGACGACCGAGCCCGAGGGCGTGCTCCAGACCATCCGCTCGCGCACCCACCACTACCCGTTCCGCCTGATGTCGCCGCGGGCGCTGACCGACCTGCTCGGCTCGGTGGTCGAGGCGGAGGGCATCGCCGTCGACGCCAGCGTCCTGCCGCTGGTCGTGCGCGCCGCGGCCGGGTCGGCTCGTGACGGCCTGTCGATCCTCGACCAGGTGCTCGCGTCGGCCGGGCCGGACGGCGTGACCCGCGAGGGAGCCGCCGGGCTGCTCGGCGTCACGCCCGACACGCTGCTCGACGGGATCGTCGACGCCTTCGCGGCGCACGACGCCGCCGGGGTCTACGGGCTGCTCGACCAGGTCATGGAGGGCGGGCACGACCCCCAGCGCTTCGTCTCGGACGTGCTCGAGCGGCTGCGCGACCTCATCGTCCTGGACGCGGTGCCCGACGCCGGCGCGACCGGCCTGCTCGACTGCCCCGACGACCAGCTCGAGCGGATGAGCCGCCAGGCCACCGCCATGGGCACGGCCGGGCTGTCACGGGCCGCCGACCTGTTCCACGCCGGGCTGGTCGAGATGCGCGGCAAGACCGCGCCGCGGCTGCTGCTCGAGCTGGTCTGCGCCCGCGTGCTGCTCCCGGCGGCGTCCGGCGACGACAGTGCCCTGCTCGCCCGGCTGGAGCGCCTGGAGCGCCGGTTCGAGATCGCCGGCGCCTCCGCCGGAGCCGAGCCCATCACCGCCGCGCCGACCGGGCCACCCGCCCCGCCGCCGTCACGTCCGACCCCGCCGGCGCGCACGGAGTCCGCGGGAGGCCCGGCCCGTACGGCCGCCGACGCCGTGCACGGCGACGCACCGCTCCCGCCCCCGCGACCGGCGCCCGCTCGGGTGCGCGCGGACGCTCCGCCCGCGCTCCGGCCGCCGCGC
>CADCUB010000083.1 GCA_902805775.1 uncultured Frankineae bacterium
CTCGAGGACCGCGTCGCCTCGCTGAGGGAGGCGCTCTCGGGCCTGGTCACCGACGGGACGCTCACCCAGGCGCAGGCCGACGAGGTCGCCTCGACGCTCGCCGAGCGCGGGCCGCGGAGCGGGCGCACCGGTGGGCACGGCGGTGGGCACGGCGGTGAGGACGGGCCCGGCCACGGGCACGGCGGCACAGCGCGGGGCTCCGGGGGCGGCTTCGCGGCGGCGCTCGAGGACCTCGGCATCTCCACGAAGGAGGTGCGGGACGCTGCCGAGGACGGGACCACCCTGCGCGCGCTCGCACAGGCGAACAGCGTGCGCGCCGACGCTCTCGTCGAGGCCCTGGTCGCAGCGCAGGAGGCCCGCCTGGGCGAGGCGGTGGCCGATGGCCGGCTCACGCAGGCCCAGGCCGACGAGAAGGCCGCCCGGGCGGAGGAGCGCCTGACGGCGGCGCTGGACGAGCCCGTCCGCCTCGGCCGGGGCTCCTCCGGCGGCGGCTACTCCCACGACGACGTTCCCCGCGGCGACGGTCCCGGCGGCGACGGTGCCCGCGGCGACGGTCCCCGCGGCGACGGTCCCCGCGGCGGTGGTCCCCGCGACGACGGTCCCGGCGACGACGGTGCCGGGGCCGGGACGGCCCCCTCGCGGGCCCCGTCGGGAGCTCCGTCGCAGAGCGGCGACGCCTGACCGCTCACGGCCGCGCCTGCCCGGCGCCCGTGGCACAGGTCCGCGTCCCACCGTCCCGGGTGGGCGCGGACCCCACCTCGCGCACACACCCCTCCGGAGGACGACATGGACCACGACCAGACAGCCCGGCGCGCCGGCGCGGACGAGCGCCCGGACATCGTGTGGGGCGCGCCCGCTCCCGCCCCCCACCTGGAGGAGTCCGCGCCGGCGCCGCCCCTCCCGGCGGGGACCGCGGTCCGGCGCCGTCCCGGTCGGGCCAGCGTGGCCCTGGCCGGCCTGGCCCTGCTCGGCGGCGTCGCGGGTGGCGGCCTGTCGACCCGCCTGCTGGCCGACGACCCCGTCGGGACCGCCGCGGCGTCGGTCACCCGCAGCGCCGGGACCGCCGCGAGCGCTGCCCCGGACGAGGGCACGGTCGAGAGCGCTGCTGCCGCCATCTCGCCGAGCGTCGTCACCCTCGCCGTGCGCCGCCCGGGCGGCTCCGGCACCGGCTCCGGAGTGGTCGTGCGGGACGACGGCCACATCGTCACCAACGCGCACGTGGTGGCGGGAGCCGTCGACGGCGGGGTCGAGGTGCTCCTGTCCGACGGCACACAGCTGCCGGCGACCGTCGTCGGCGTCGATCCCACCAGCGACCTGGCGGTGGTGCGGGTGGCCCGGGCCGAGGGCCTGGTCGCGGCGACCTTCGCCGACAGCGACGCCCTGCGGGTCGGGCAGTCGGTGCTGGCCGTCGGCGCCCCGCTCGGGCTGTCCAACACCGTGACGCAGGGCATCGTCTCGACGCTGCACCGCCCGGTCCGCACCGGCCGAGGCGCCGACTCGCAGGCGGTCATCGACGCCGTGCAGACCGACGCCGCGGTCAACCCCGGCAACTCCGGCGGAGCGCTGGTCGACCTGGCCGGTCGGGTCGTCGGGATCCCCAGCGCCATCGCCACGACCAGCGGCTCGTCGGGCAGCATCGGCGTCGGCTTCGCGATCCCCAGCAACGACGCCGCCGAGGTGGCTGAGGAGATCATCGCGGACGGCGCCGCCACCCACGCCCAGATGGGCATCAGCGTCGGCACGGCGACCGGGAGCGCGCCCCCCGGCGCGACGACGAGCGGGGCCGTCCTGTCGGCGGTCACCGCCGGTGGTCCGGCGGACGACGCCGGTCTGCGTGCGGGCGACGTCGTCGTACGGGTGGGCGAGCGCCCGGTCAGCGACGCGGACGGCCTCGTCGTGGCCGTGCGTGGCGGTGACCCGGGCGACCGGGTCGAGGTCACCTACCGCCGGGGCGGCCGGGAGGGCACCACCACGGTGGTGCTGGACGAGGCACCCGCGGCCTGAGCCGCCGCACCTGCGGCCGTCCGTACAGTGGCGCGACGTCCGGCCGGCCGCCGGGCGGTGAGGCGGAGGTGCCGGCGTGACGGAGCAGGCAGCACCAGGCGGGGGCGCCGACTGGCGGACGCAGGGCGTCCGGGTCGTACCGCCCGACGGGCTGGACGCCAACACCCCTCAGACACCGGGCATGTCACGGGCGGCGGCGGTCGGCGCCCGTACCGGAGCCGTCGGCCTGTGGGCCGGCACCGTGACGATCGACCCGGGCGCGCGCACGGGCGCCCACCACCACGGCCCGTTGGAGAGCGTCATCTACGTGGTGCGCGGGCGGGCCCGGATGCGGTGGGGCGACCGGCTGGAGTTCGTGGCGGAGGCCGGGGAGGGCTCGTTCGTGTTCGTCCCGCCGTGGGTGCCGCACCAGGAGATCAACGCCTCCGACGACGAGCCGCTGCACTGCGCCCTGGTGCGCAACGGCCAGTCGCCCGTCGTCGTCGCGCTCGACATCGCGGGCGTCGAGCAGCCGGTCGAGGTCGCGGAGGTGGACCTGCTCCGCCCGGCCCACGAGCGGCCCTGAGGCTGCGGTGCGGACCTGGCTGACCGACCGCTTCGGGCTGACGGTCCCGGTCGTCGCGGCGCCGATGGCCGGGGTGAGCACCGGCGCGCTGGCGGCGGCGGTCACCGGGGCCGGCGGCCTCGGCACGATCGCGGTCGGACCGGCGACGACTCCTGAGCGCCTGCGCGAGGACAGCGCGACCGCCCGGGCGGGTGGGGCGTTCGGCGTGGGGCTGCTGGCCTGGGCCCTGCAGGACGGGGGTGCGGCGCTGGTCGACGCGGTCGTCGACCAGTCGCCGGCCCTGGTGTCGGTGAGCTACGGGCCGTACGCCCGCTGGGTGCCGACGCTGCAGGCGGCCGGGATCGTCGTGGCGACCCAGGTCGGCACCCTCGCCGAGGCGCTCGCCGCGCAGGAGGCCGGCGTCGACCTGCTGGTGGCGCGCGGCGGTGAGGGCGGTGGGCACGGCCGCGACGACGTGGCGACCCTGCCGCTGCTGCAGAGCGTGCTCGACGCCGTCGAGCTCCCGGTCCTGGCCGCCGGTGGCGTCGGCACCGCCCGGGGGCTCGCCGCGGTGCTCGCGGCGGGCGCCGTCGGCGCCTGGGTCGGCACCGCGTTCCTGGCCTGCAGCGAGGCGGCCACCTCCGAGGCGGCCCGGCAGCGGCTGGTCGCCGCCGACGACACCGGCACCGCGTACGGCCGGGTCTTCGACGTCGGCCAGCGGCTGGACTGGCCGCCGGAGTACGGCGGGCGCGCGCTGCGCAACGCCTTCTCGGCGCGGTGGGCCGGCCGCGAGGACCTGCTCGCGACGGACGACGGTGCGGCGAGCGAGCTGCGCGAGGCCCGCGCCCGCGGCGACTTCGACATCGCGTGCATCTACGCCGGCCAGGGCGTCGGGCTGCTGCGCGGGGAGCGGCCGGCGTCGGACGTGGTCGCCGAGCTCGCGCGCGCCGGGGAGCTGCTCGACCGCGCCGCCGGCCGCAGCACCCACGACTGAGGCCCTCGACGGGCAGGACTGCGCCGTGCAGGAGCTGGTCGTCATGGTCGGGCTGCAAGGGTCCGGCAAGACGACGTGGGTGGCCGAGCACCTCGCCCGTACGCACGCCGTCGTCAGCAAGGACCACTGGCCCCACGCCCGCCGCCGTGAGGCGCGTCAGCGGCGCGTCGTCGCGGAGCTGCTCGCCGCCGGCCGCAGTGTCGTGGTCGACAACACGAACCCGTCGCGCGACGAGCGGGCCGCGCTGGTCGACCTCGCGCGGTCGGCGGGGGTGCCGGTGCGTGCCGTGTGGCTGGACGTCCCGCTCGAGACCTGCCTGCAGCGCAACGCCGCGCGGGAGGGCAGAGCGCGGGTGCCGCTGGTCGGCGTCCTCGCGGCGCTCGACCGCTTCTCCGCCCCCGGAGCCGACGAGGGCTTCGGCGCGGTGGAGGTGGTGCGGTGAGGCCGACGGCGGGACTCCGATGCCTGCGGCGAGGGCGGTACGGCGGCGGAGGCGGCTGT
>CADCUB010000084.1 GCA_902805775.1 uncultured Frankineae bacterium
AAAGAACGAGCGGACCACCTGGTACCCGGCGACGATCAAGCACGGCCGTTACGGCGACTGGCTCGAGAACAACATCGACTGGGCCCTGTCGCGCAACCGCTACTGGGGGACGCCGCTGCCGGTCTGGCGCTGCACCGTCGACGCGGCGCACTGGCAGGTGTACGGCTCGCTGGCCGAGCTCGGTCAGGACGCCGGCACGGACCTGTCGGCGCTCGACCCGCACCGCCCGTACGTCGACGACGTCGTCGTGCCGTGCCGCTCGTGCGGGGCGCAGGCCCGACGGGTGCCGGAGGTGATCGACGGCTGGTACGACTCCGGCGCGATGCCGTTCGCCCAGGTCGGCCACCCGTGGTCGGGTGTCGAGCCGGCCTACCCGGCCCAGTTCATCTGCGAGGCGATCGACCAGACCCGCGGCTGGTTCTACACGCTGATGACGGTCGGGACGCTGGTGTTCGACCGCTCGTCGTACGAGACCGTGCTCTGCCTGGGACACATCCTCGACGGCGAGGGCCGCAAGATGAGCAAGCACCTCGGCAACGTCCTCGACCCGTTCGAGCTGTTCGAGCGGCACGGCGCCGACGCGGTGCGCTGGTACATGCTCTGCGGCGGCAGCCCGTGGTCGTCGCGCCGGGTGGGTCACGAGCAGGTCGAGGAGGTCGTCCGCAAGGTCCTGCTGACCTACTGGAACACCGCGGCGTTCCACACGCTGTACGCGACGGTGAACGGCTGGCAGCCGGGACAGGCGGCGGGCGACCGCACGCTGCTCGACCGCTGGGCGCTGTCGCAGGTGCACGCCACCGCGCGTGAGGTGCACACGGCGCTCGACGACTTCGACTCCCTGCGTGCCGGGCGCCGCCTCGCCTCGTGCATCGACGAGCTGTCGAACTGGTACGTCCGCTCGTCGCGTCGCCGCTTCTGGGAGGGCGATGCGGCAGCACTGGGCACGCTGCACGAGTGCCTGCGGGTGCTGACCCTGCTCATGGCGCCGTTCACCCCGTTCGTCACGGACGAGGTGTGGGGCGCCCTGTTCGCCTCGTCGGCGGACGACTCGGTGCACCTGGCCCGGTGGCCGGACGCCGACGACGCCCTGGTGGACGACGCCCTGACCGAGCAGATGGCGCTGGTGCGCCGGCTGGTCGACCTCGGCCGCCAGGCGCGGGCCGAGTCGCGGACGAAGACCCGCCAGCCACTCGGCCGGGCGATGGTCTCCGCGCCGGGCTGGCAGGCCCTGCCCGAGGAGCTGCGCGACCTGGTGTCGGCCGAGCTCAACGTCGGGACGCTGCAGCCGCTGGCCGGCGACCTCGTCGACGTCACCGCCAAGGCCAACTTCCGGGCGCTGGGCAAGCGCTTCGGCAAGGGCGTGCAGGCCGTCGCTGCCGCGGTCGCCGCTGCTGACGCGGCGGGGCTCGCCGCCGACCTGCGGTCCGGCAGCGCGACAGTGCTCGTCGACGGTGAGCAGGTCACGCTGTCGCCCGAGGAGGTGGTCGTCACCGAGACCCCGCGCACCGGATGGGCCGTCGCCAGCGGTGGCGGTGAGACGGTCGCCCTCGACCTCGAGATCACGCCCGAGCTGCGCCGTGCGGGCCTGGTCCGCGACGCCGTCCGGCTGGTGCAGGAGGCGCGCAAGACCAGTGGGCTCGAGGTCAGCGACCGCATCGAGCTGTGGTGGCAGGCCTCCGGGGAGCTGGCCGAGGCTCTCGAGGAGGGCTCGGGCCGGCTGGCGGAGGAGGTGCTCGCCGTGCGCGTCGAGCCCGGTCGGGCCGCCGCCGACGTCGTCGTGCACTCCGACGACGACCTCGGGCTGTCCTTCCAGCTCCGGCTCGCCGGGGCCTGACCTCGTCGGGCCGCAGGCAGCCGGGTGGCGCCGGCGACCGCGTCCGGTGCGGCTCGACCGTCACAGCTGCAGGACGACGGGCAGCCGCACGCCGGCGGCCTCCAGGACGGCTGGGCCGGCCACGAAGCCGGACGGCACCCGGACGCGCCAGGAGACGGCGTAGCCCTGGGCCGGACCCGTGGCGTCCGCCGTGCCCAGGCTGACCGACCGCGCCGCCTGGCGCAGGACGAGCTGCACACCGGTCAGCGGGACCTGCTCGCTGTCCGGCGCGCCGCACCCCGTGCCCTGGCCGGTGTCGTCGCAGCCGGAGAAGAACCGCTGCCCCGACACGGTGACGGCCTGTCCGGTGCGCAGGACCGCGATGCGCTCGGGCTCCTGCGCGAGGGCCTCGTCGACGACGGGGCCGACTGCCAGCACCGGGCCGGCGCAGCCTGCAGAGGCTCCGCCCGCCGGCCATGCGCCCAGCAGCGCCGCGAGCAGGACCAGGCAGGCGACCGCGCGCGACGCGCGGTGTGCGCTGCTGGCGACCATGCCTGTGCGACGCGGCCGGACTCAGCGCGGTTCCCCGGCCACCCGACGTGGCTCGTGAACCTCCTCGGACCGGGTTGCCCGCTGAGCCGTCGTCCCTGCGGCGGGCCGCAGCAGACGCCTGTCGGACTCTGTCGTCAGGGTCGGCAGACCCCGCAGGGGAGGTGGCCCTGCCGCGCGGCGGCGGTCCTGCTCGTCGAGACGGCGCCCGCCGCACCGCGCACGTGACGGCAGTCGGCACGGTGGAAGCGACCCCGGTCAGGCAGGACGACCACCTGCGGGGTGCCAGGGCTCGTGCGAGCACCGGGCCCACCGGGCGGGGTGGACGCAGCGGCCGTCGGGCGGGCGCCGGGGGCCGGTGCAGAGGCCGTCGGACGCGCACCGGGCGCCGGTGGCGATCTGCGCGCAGCGACCCTCAGCGTCGTGCCCGCTGCCCTCGGGCCGGTGAGCCGCAGCGCGTCCGGCCGCACCGCGCGTACGGGTGTGGCGCGGACCGTCGGCGTGGGCTGAGTCCCCGCCGGAGACGAGGGCGGAGTGCCGAGCGCCGGAGTGCCGGGGGCCGCATTGCCGGGGGCCGGAGTTCCAGGGGCCGCAGTGCCAGGGGCCGCAGTGCCAGGGGCCGCAGCGCCGGCTGCCGCAGCGCCAGGAGCCCGGGTGCGGCCCGTCGGAGGGCCGGACGCCGGGGTGCCGGGCGCCGCCTTGGCCGCCGTCGCCGCCTTGGCTGGCCTTGCTGTAGCCGTGCCGGAGACGGTGGTCCTCGTAGCGCCCGCAGTGGTCGAACGGCCTCGCCGCGGCTGGCGCACGGGTGTGGCTCCGGTCGGCGCGTCGTCGGTGGCCGCGTCGTGCGTCGGCGATCCGCCGGTCGACGCCACCACGGGCGGCGGGGCCGGCGCGGCCTTGCTCGCCGGAGTCCGACCCGGCCGGGTCTTGCCGGCCGGAGCGTCGTCAGCGGCCGTCGTGTCGCCCCGGGCAGCGGAGGTCCTGCTGGCTGCGGCCTTGCGCGCCGCCGTGCTCCTCGGCGGCGTGGCCGTCCGCGCTCCGCCCGGTGACGTCGTCGGCGCGTTGGCCGTCGCGGTCGTCGTCGTCGGCGGCGTGGTCGGTGGCGTCGTCAGCGCGTTCACCGTCGTCGTCGTCGGCGGCGTGGTCGGTGACGTCGTGGGGTGCTTCTTGACCGGTGGCGTCCTCGCCGGGCGCGCCGACGCCGACGTGGCCTCCGCGGCAGCCTTGCCCGGCGGCTTCGACGGAGGTGTCGTCCTCGCGGGAGTCATGGCCGACGGCGCCGCGCTCCCCGGGGCCCTGCCAACAGGACGCCTGCCCCGCGGCGCCGTACCGAGTGACTCCTCTCGGGCTGGCGCCCTGACCCCCGCGGCACCCCTCGACACTGCGGCGGTCGGCCGCCCCGCCGCGTCGCGCGTACGGGACCGGCGCCCTGCCGCGGGCTGCGTTCCACCTGCTTCTGTCGCGCCGGCGGCCCCCGCAGCAGCTGCTTCCGGCGCAGCGGCGGTCGCGCGCTCGGGAGCTCCCTCGGGCGCCGGACCGCCCTCGGGCGCCGCCGCTGCTCCGGCGGCAGGATCCTCCGGCGCGCCGGAGCCGGCGGAGGAGGCCTGCGCAGGCTCGTCGACCATGGAGCCCACCTGACCCGCCGGCTGCGGCGTGCCGCCTCGCGTCCGCTCCGTCGG
>CADCUB010000085.1 GCA_902805775.1 uncultured Frankineae bacterium
CCAGTGGAAGACGGCGAACGTCCTTTTCGCCGTCGAGCTCACCCGCCGCTGGGCCGGGGAGGGCGTGACGGCGAACGCGCTCATGCCGGGCGGCATCTGGACGCCGCTGCAGCGCCACTGGAGCCCGGAGCGACGCGCGGCTGCGGAGCAGCAGGCCCGCGGCGCCGAGGCCGCAGGCGTCTTCCGCATGAAGACGACGGAGCAGGGCGCGGCGACCTCGGTCTTCCTCGCCACCTCGCCCTCGGTCAGGGGAGTGGGCGGCCGCTACTTCGAGGACTGCCACGAGGCCGCCGTCGTGGAGCAGCTCGACGGGCTCAGCGGCGTCGTGCCGCACGCCCTGGACCCTGCCGCCGCGCGCCGGCTGTGGGACGTGTCGGAGCAGCTGGTCGACGCTGCCCGCGCTGCGCTGCCGGGCTGACGGCCCGCCGCGGATCAGCCCAGTGACGGCTCGTCCGCCTGCAGCCGCTGCGTCCCCACGGTGCTCAGCAGGTCGAGGCGCTCGGCGGTGCCGGTGCCCGGCTGGGCGCGGAAGAGCACCAGGCGCTGACCGGACTCGACGCTGAGCACGACGTCGCACTGCAGCTCGAGGCGGCCCACCTCCGGGTGCTCGACGACCTTGCGGGTGGTGCGGCGCACGGCGACCTCCTGCTGTGCCCACAGCTCACGGAACTCGGCGCTGGCGGCCGTCAGTCGCGACACGAGGGCCTGCGAGGCGTCGCGTAGCGCCAGCGCAGGCCGGGATCGGTGAACCAGCGCCACAGGAAGTTGCTCTGCAGGCCGCCGGTCGCGGCGAGCGGTCCGAGCAGCGCGACGTTCAGCGGGTTCTGGGCGACGACGTCGTGCAGGTCGTCGCTGATCAGCGCCGGCACCGTCGCTGCGACCGCGTCGAGCACGCACATGAGCCCCGGGTCGGCGTAGCCGAGCGCCGCGAGCCGGTCCGGGGCCGGGTAGCCGGCGAGCAGGTGCACGTGGTCGCGCTCGTCCAGCGACAGCCGCAGCGCCCGGCAGATCGCGCCGAGCATGGGCGGGGACGGGCGCGGCCCGCGGCCCTGCTCGATCCGCTCGTAGTAGTCGGTCGACATGTCCGCGAGCACCGCGACCTCGTCGCGACGCAGGCCGGGGACCCGGCGGCGCGGGCCGGGGACGAGCCCGACGTCGGCGGGGCGCAGCCGTTCGCGACGGTGGCGCAGGAACGCGCCCAGCTGGTGCGGGTCCATCGCGTCCTCCGGTCGTCGGTCCGCCCATGCTGCTGCACCGGGGGCGGCGAGGGTCGCCCTGGCGGTCCGGGTCTTCGTCGGGCGACCGAGAGCGGCGCCGGCGCTGGGAGCGTCCGAGGTCCTGAACCCCGACGCCCTGGAGGCACCGCATGACCACCTCGACGACCGCCCTGATCACCGGCGCCAGCCGCGGCCTCGGACGCAGCTCGGCGATCCACCTCGCCCGGTCCGGCGTCGCCGTCATCGGCACCTATCTCAGCCGCAAGGAGGACGCCGACAGCCTCGTCGCCGAGCTCGCCGGGACCGGCGTGCCCGTCAGGATGCTGCAGCTGGACGTCGGCCGAAGCGAGGACTTCGACACTTTCGCCGACAGCGTCCGGGGCGTGCTCGCCGACCTCGGCCGCGAGCACCTGGACCACCTCGTCCACAACGCCGGCGCAGGGGTCCACGCGCCCTTCACGTCGACGACCGAGGAGCAGTTCGACGAGCTGTTCCGCACGCACGTGAAGGCGCCGTACTTCCTGACGCAGGCCCTGCTGCCGCTGCTCGCCGACGGCGGGCGGATCCTCAACGTCTCGTCGGGCCTCGCGCGGTTCACCGGTCCGGGCTACTCGGCGTACGCCGCCGCCAAGGGAGCTGTGGAGGTCCTCACGCGCTACCAGGCGGCCGAGCTGGGCGACCGGCAGATCCGCGTCAACACCCTGGTGCCCGGCGCCATCGCGACCGACTTCGGCGGTGGCGTCGTCCGCGACGTCGAGCAGGTCCACGCCGCGGTGGCGGGCGCGATCGCGCTCGGCCGGGTCGGCGAGGCCGACGACATCGGCGCGGCGGTTCCGGCGCTGCTGTCCGGCGCGCTCGGGTGGGCGAACGGCACCCGCTTCGAGCTGTCCGGCGGCCAGAACCTCTGACGCACCGGCGCACGCCGGCCAGCAGGCCAGCCAGTGCAGGGCGTCAGCGCCCGCTACGGCGCCATGAGTCGACGGCGAGGACGACCGGCGGTGCCGGGTCGGCGGTCACCGCAGGGCGTCGAGCCCGGCAGCGGCGGTGGGGTCGGCCGCGAGCGCGGCGGCGGCGACGTTCTCCTCGAGGTGGGCGGCGCTGGTGGTGCCGGGGACGGGCATGACGTTCGGCGCGCTGCGCAGCAGCCAGGCGATCGCGACCTGGCTGGCGGTCGCGTCGAGCCGGGCGGCGGCCCGTCGCAGCGTGCGGTCGGCGGCGAGCGGAGCGCCCTGCACCAGCGGGTTCGCGCCGAGCGGCCCGTAGGGGACGTACGCGACGCCGGCCGCGGCGAGCGCGTCGACGAGGGCGTCGTCGTCGCGGTCGACGACGCTGTACCGGTTCTGGACCGCAGCGACCGGCCCGAGCGGCAGGAGCGCCGTGACGTGGGCGGCGTTGACGTTGCTCAGCCCGACGTGAGGCACGAGCCCTTGTTCGCGCATGGCGTGGAGGGCCCCGACGCTCTCCTCGAGCGGCACGGACGGGTCGGGCCGGTGGAGGTAGACGAGGTCGAGGGAGTCGCGTCGGAGCCGTTCGAGGCTCTCCCGGACGTGCGCGGCGAGGGCTTCGGGCCGGCCGTCGGAGACGATCGAGGTGGGGGCGTCCTTGTCGATGCCGACCTTCGTCGCGACGAGCAGGTCGTCGGGCCAGGGGTCGAACGCCCGGGCGGGGAGCTCTTCGTCATGGCCGGGGCCGTAGGCGCGGGCCGTGTCGACGAAGCGGACGCCGGGGTCGTAGGCGCGGCGCAGGAGCGCGATACCAACGGCCGGGTCGGCGTACGAGCCGAAGTTGCCCGGCTGGCCGGTCAGGCGCATGGCGCCGTAGCCGAGCCGAGCCGAGGGACGTCGTGGCCGCCGAGCGGGAAGGCCGCGGCGGGGAAGGGGGCGGGCCGTGTCGTGTCCATCGCGTGCTCCTGGTGGGGGTGTCGCAAGCAGCGTCGGGGCGAGGGCCCGGTCGGCGGCGCGGCCCCCGAGCAGGTTGCCGGTGACGGCGGCCAGGCCGGTGGCGAACAGCACGAGCGTGACCGCACCGCCCGTGAGGCCGGCGGAGGCGAGGAGCGGAGCGAGGTAGGTGTATGCGTTGAACGAGGCGGCCCAGAACGCCGCGATCGCGGCGATGCCCAGCACGACGGCGCGGCGTGCCGACGCAGACGGGTGATCGCCGTGCCCAAGTCGTGCACTGGCCGCCCCGTCGACGGACCCGAGAGTCTTGTCGACTGCGTACGGAGCGATGCGAACCTGCAGGCCAGGGCGGAGGCGGGGAGATTTGAACTCCCGATGGGCTTGAGACCCAAACCGCATTAGCAGTGCGGCGCCATAGACCGGACTAGGCGACGCCTCCCTGACGGCCTCGCGACCGCCGAGCAGGATCGTAGCGGGGGTCCCTCCGAGTGGGCAAAGGGTGCCGGACGGGCACCTGTGGGCTTGCGGCATGAGCGACGTCACAGCCGCGGGGACCTGCGAGGCCGCCCCCGGGACCGGCGCAGGCGGCATCCTGGGTGCGCGCCGAACGCCGGCGCTCTCCGACCTCCGACCTGCAGGAGCACGACGTGTCCGACATCAGCTTCGACGGCCGCGTCGCCGTCGTCACCGGCGCCGGTGGCGGCCTCGGGCGCACGTACGCCCTGGAGCTCGCCTCGCGTGGCGCCGCCGTCGTGGTCAACGACCTGGGCGGCAGCGTCGAGGGCCGGGGCGGCGACTCCACCGCCGCGCAGCGGGTCGTCGACGAGATCCGCGCTCAGGGCGGGGACGCCGTCCCGAACTTCGACTCGGTGATGACCCCCGAGGGCGGCGCCAACGTCGTGAAGACCGCCGTCGACAGCTTCGGCAAGGTCGACGTCGTCGTCAACAACGCCGGCTTCCTGCGCGACAAGAGCTTCCTCAAGCTCACGTGGGAGGACCTGGACGCCATCGTCGACGTCCACCTCAAGGCGGCGTTCTACGTCAGCCAGCCTGCCTTCGCGGTCATGAAGTCGAACGGGTACGGGCGCTTCGTCTTCACCGCGTCCAACGCGACGTTCGGCAACTTCGGGCAGAGCAACTACGCCGCGGCCAAGATGGGGCTGGTCGGCCTGTCGAACACGATCGCCGTGGAGGGCGCCCGCGCCGGCATCCTGTCCAACGTGATCATGCCGATGGCCAAGACCCGCATGACCGAGGAGCTGCTCGGCGACTTCGCCGACTACCTCGCGCCCGAGCTGGTCACGCCGATGGTGACCTACCTGTGCAGCGAGGCGTGCACCACGACGCACGGCGCCTTCTCGGCCGCCGGGGGGCGCTACGCGAGCGTCTTCTGGGGCCTGGCGCAGGGCTGGTACGCAGGTCCGGCCGCGAGCCCCACGGCCGAGGACATCCAGGCGCACCTCGACGAGATCACCGACCGCGAGGGGCACCTCGTTCCGCAGTCGACGACGGACGAGGTCGTCGCCCTGTCGAAGCACTTCACCCGCTGACCCGATCGGGGGCGGCGCTCGCGGCGCCGGCCCCTGCGTCGTGCTGGTCGGCGGCGAGGACGTCGGCTAGCCTGCTGCTCGTGCACACGTCATCACGCTTCTACGGCGGCCGGACTCCGGTCGCCGTCGCACTGCGCTGAGACGACAGACCCGGGTCCTCGACCCGGGTCTGCTCTCCGGGTCGGGGGCTCCTGACCGAGAGGCACCGCCATGGAGACCGAGACCCAGGTCGCGACCGATCCCGTCCGCGCCGGGCGCGCGCGCATCGACGCCCTCGACGCCGAGCTCGTGCGCCTGATCGCCGAGCGGGCGGCGGTGAGCGCCGAGGTGCAGCGCGCCCGGCGCGCCGCCGGGGGGCCACGCATCGTGCAGAGCCGTGAGAACGAGGTCGTCGGCCGCTGGCACCAGGCGCTCGGACGCCCGGGCAGCACCATCGCCCTGGCCCTGCTCGAGCTCGGCCGGGGACCGCGCTGACCCCCGCCACCAGGCTCGCACCGTGCGCTGAGCGGCCGCGGACGAGCGGTTCGGGCGGGGTGGTCAGACCGCGGGGAGCAGCACCCCGGGGTTGAGCACTCCCTGCGGGTCCAGCGCCGTCTTGATGGCGCGCATGGCGGCGATCTCCGTGCGGGAGCGGGACAGCGACAGCCACGCCGTCTTGGCCCGACCGACCCCGTGCTCGGAGCTGATCGAGCCCTCGAGCTCGGCGACCAGGCGCAGGACGGCGTCGGTCACCCGCTCGGCGTCGTCGCCGGCGTCGAGGACGTTGACGTGCAGGTTGCCTTCGTTGACGTGCCCGAAGACGATGGTCCGCGCCGCGGGCACGACTCCCGCGACGGTCGGGGTGAGCCGTGCGGCGAGCTCCGGCAGGCGGCCGGTCGGGACGGACACGTCGAGCTTGACCGGCACGCCCTCGGCGTTGATCGCCTCGGTGTGCTGCTCGCGGTAGGCCCACAGGGCCCGCTGCCCGGCCGCGTCGGTGGCGACAGTGGCGTCGAGCAGGCCGTCGGCCTCGCTGACCGCCTCGACGAGAGCGTCGCTGGGATCGGTGGTGTCGGCGCACTCGAGCAGCAGGTACGCCGGGTGCTCCTCGGCGAACGGTGCGGGGAGGTGACCGTGCTTGCGGACGAGCGCGAGCCCGTCGGCGAACAGCAGCTCGGCGGCCGACAGGTGGGGCAGTCGCCGGCGCAGCTCGGGCAGCACCGCGATGGCGCTGTCGGCGTCGGGCAGCGCGAGCAGCGCGACGCACCGCGCCGTCAGCCGTGGTACGAGGCGCAGGCGGGCCTGCGTCACGATGCCCAGCGTCCCCTCGCTGCCGGCCAGCAGCGACACGAGGTCGTAGCCGGTGCCGTCCTTGAGCAGTCCTGCCATGCGGCTGACGACCGACCCGTCGGCGAGCACCGCCTCGGCGCCCAGCAGCTGGGCGCGCATGGAGCCGTAGCGCAGCACGCGGATGCCGCCGGCGTTCGTGGCGACCAGCCCGCCGACGGTGGCGCTGTCGCGTGCCGCCAGGTCGACACCGAAGTCCAGACCCGCTGCGCGGGCGTGGTCCTGCAGCCGGCCCAGGGTCACGCCGGCGCCGGCGGTGACCTGACCGGCGGCGACGTCGACGTCGCCCAGCTCGGTCAGCCGAGTGAGGCTGAGCAGCACCTCGCCCCCCGCAGGCACTGCCCCACCGACCAGGCCGGTGTTGCCGCCCTGCACGACGACCGGGACGCCGGCAGCGGCGCAGGTGCGGACAACCTCAGCCACCTGCGCCGTGTCGGCCGGCCGCACGACGCAGCCGGCGCGCGCTCCGAAGCGCCCGGTCCAGTCGCGCTCGTACGACGCCGTCAGGCCGGCGTCGACGAGGACGTGCTCGGCCCCGACGGCGGTCCGCAGCTCCTCAAGCGGAAGCACGCTCACGGCAGCACCCGCAGCCGCACCGTCTCCGGCATCGCGCGCAGGTCGTCGAGAAGGCCGTCCAGTTCGGTACTTCCGACGTCGGTCACGACGTAGCCCAGCGTTCCGCGCGTCGCGAGCAGCTGTCCCTCGATGTTGATGCCGTGCTGGGCGAGGATCGAGGTGACGCTCGCCAGCACCCCGGGGGTGTTCAGGTGCAGGTGCAGCAGCCGGTGACCGCCGGCGCGCGGCAGCGCCACCGGCGGGAGGTTGACCGACAGGGAGGTGTTGCCCTCCGCGGCGTAGTCGCGCAGCTTGCCCGACACGAAGTGGCCGATGTCCTGCTGCGCCTCCTCGGTGGAGCCGCCGACGTGGGGGGTGAGGATGACGTTGGGCAGACCGCGCAGCTCGGAGACGAACTCCTCGCCGGCGCGCTTGGGCTCGACCGGGAAGACGTCGACCGCCGCGCCGGAGATGTGGCCGCTCTCGACGTGGCGACGCAGGGCCGCGTGGTCGACCACGAAGCCGCGGGAGAGGTTGAGGAAGACGCTGCCGGGGCGCATCCGGGCGAACTGCTCCCCGCCGAACAGGCTGCTGTTGCTCACCCGCCCGTCGACGTGCAGCGTGACGACGTCGGACTCGGCGAGCAGCTCGTCGAGCGAGCCGCAGCGCCGGGCGTTGCCGAGCGCCAGCTTGTCGGCCGAGTCGTAGAACAGCACCGACATGCCGAGCGCCTCGGCGAGCACCGACAGCTGGCTGCCGATGTTGCCGTAGCCGACGATGCCCAGGCGCCGGCCACGCACCTCGTGGCTGCCGACCGCCGACTTGTCCCAGCGCCCCGCGTGCATGTCGCGGTCCTTCACCGTGAGCCGGCGGGTCAGCGCGATGATCTCCGACAGCGCCAGCTCGACGACGCTGCGCGTGTTGGAGAACGGCGCGTTGAAGACCGCGACGCCCCGCTCGGCGGCCGCGCCCAGGTCGATCTGGTTGGTGCCGATGCAGAAGGCACCGATCGCGAGCAGGTCGGGCGCGCTCTCGAGCACCCGAGCGGTGACCGTCGTGTTGGACCGCAGGCCGAGCAGCTGGACGCCGTCGAGCCGCTCGACGAGCTCGTCCTCGCCGAGCGCGCGGTCGAGGCGCTCGACGTCCCACCCGGCGTCCTTGAGGTTCCAGGCAGCGTCGGAGTGGATGTTCTCGAGCAGGAGCGCACGCGCCGGGGTCACCTCCTCGAGGCTACCGGCGGTGCGCTCAGCCCCGCGCCTGCTGCGTCACGCGGCCGGTGCGGGGGTCGAGCACCAGCGATCCGCGCTGGAAGTCGCTGCGCCGGAGCGCGACGGCGCCGGGTCGGCGCCAGGGCCCCGGTGTGATGTCGACGGCGCGCTCCTCGGCGACCGGGAAGCCCAGCGGCCCGCCCTCCCCGCCGAGCTGGGCGTAGCGCGTGGCGATCGCCCCGCGCGTGGCGTGGGCGCCGGTGGCCGCGCTCCAGGAGATGCGCCCGCGCTCGAAGCGGTTGACCAGCCCGCCCGCGACCGGCGCCGTGCCCGTGACCGGGTAGCCCAGCGGGCCGCCCTCCGCACCGAGCGACTCGTACCGCCCGGACAGGGGCGCGCGGACCTCGAAGGCGCCGGTCGCCGCCCGCCAGGAGATCCGGCCGCGCTCGAAGCGCGAGGCGCGTCCGCCACCGGCCACCGCGACAGGCCGGCCGACGGGGAAGCCGAGTCGGCCGGCCTCGGCCCCCACCGCGACGTAGCGGGCGGCGATGGGGCCGACCGTCTCGAAGGTGCCCGTACCGCGCTTGGACGAGATGCGCCCGCGCTGGTAGCGCTGGACGCGCCCTCCGGCGACCGCGACCTCACCCAGCACCGAAGCCCCCAGCACCGAGCCGTTCTCGCCGAGGGCGATGTAGTGGGCAGTGATCGCCGTGTAGCCCTGCGGGAGCTTGTCGCTGTTGTGGTCGACCGTGCGGTTGTCGGTCGCGGGAGCGGTCGAGCAGTCCTCGAAGCGCCACGGCGGCGTGCAGGAGACGACTCGGCAGTGCACCCCACCGACCTGCCGCACGTCCTGGTTGCACTGGCCGTAGCGGAAGGCGTTGCAGCACACCTTGCGCTTGTCGCAGGTGCCCGGCAGGCCCGCCGTGCACGAGCACGACCAGCAGGACGACGAGCAGATGCCCGAGCGGGCGCCGGGCGTCGAGCAGCGCGAGCAGGTGGCGTTGCAGTCGATGATGTAGCGCGCCCGCCCGCCGCACAGCGAGGCACCGTCGGCCTTCCACCAGCCGGCGGCGATCGAGCCCGGCGGGCAGGCGTTGACGCCGTTGTTGATCGTGGCGCAGAAGACCGTCCACCCCGAGGAGGCGCTGGAACCGGGCCCGCAGACCGCGGCGTACGCGGTGCCGGGCCGCAGCACGTAGCCCTTGGGGTCGACGGCGAGTGCGGTGCCGACCAGTCCGGCGCGCACGAGGAAGCCCCGCCGCGAGGTGCGACGGCCCAGCCAGCCGGTCACCGCGTCGGCGGCCCGCTGCGCGACTGACGGGGGCAGCGTCGAGGCGCCGACCTCGCCGTCCGCGAGCGCGAGCAGCGCCTCGGACGTGCTCGTCATGCGAACCTCCGGACGGACGTGCGGGACAGCAGCGCCGCGACCCGGGCCGCGCCCGGTGCGCGACGGGCGTGGCTGCCGAGGACGGCGTGCAGGCAGAAGGGCCGTGCCGACACGGAGAAGAAGAACTGCGCCCCGCTGTGGTCGAGCTGGGTGCGCTGCAGCACCGCCGTCGAGAAGTCGGACGGCCGCACCACGGGAAGGCCCTGTGCGGCGAACAGCGCCTTGCCGGCGTCCTCCGGGTCGTACTCGAACAGCGACACGAAGACGTCGTCGGGGCCGAGGGTCTCGACGACCCCGCTGCCGAAGTCGCCGCGACCTGCAGGCAGCGGGACGGTCGCGGCGTGCAGCAGGAGGTTGCCCCGGCGGCCGGGCACGGTCGGGGGCTGCGTGCGCGCTCGGGCCTCCCAGCCCGGGGGCAGGTCGACGGTGACGCCGGCGTGGTCCAGCCTCACAGGACGCCTCCTGCCAGCAGCACGGCTCCGCCGGCGGCCAGGCCGACAGCGGTCCCGTGCGACGCGGTCCGAGCGCGAGCGTCCAGGCCGGCGCCCACCGCGCGCAGCTGCTCCCAGGTGTGCACCCGGTGCAGCGCCAGTGCGGGCAGGGCGCGGGCGGCGCCGAACACCGCTCCGAGCAGGAGGCCGGCACCCGGGGACTGCGTCAGCAGCGCCAGCGCGAGCACGGCGAAGGTCGAGGCGCTGGGAACGATCGTGACGACGCCCAGGCCGAGCTGGTAGCCGAAGCCGACGCCGTAGACCCACCCGCGGTAGCGCCCGAGCCACTGCTCGTCGACCTGCCGGCGGCCGACGGGCAACCGTCCGGGGACGAGGTCCGTCGCCGCGGCGAGCAGGCAGACCGCGCCGGCGAGCGCCAGGACCGGCAGGGCGGGCAGGAGCGCCCCGGCGGCCCCGAGGACCAGTCCCGTCGTGGCCCCGCCGAGCACGCAGCCCAGCGCGTAGGCCGCGGTCGTGACGGCCCACCGGTTGCCCCTGCTCCGCTCGCCGAGCGGAGTGATGCTCGTCAGCATCGACTCACCTCAAGGGCTCCACGTCGAGCGCAGCGCGGCGAGCACGGCGACCGGCAGCCCGACCGCCAGCAGCAGGCCGGGCATCACGGCGCGGAGACCTGCGAGGCGAGAGCGCCGTCGGCCTGCGCCTGGCCCATGAGGGTCGCGACCGCCGGCCAGGTGGCCGCTGAGCCCTCACCGACGACACGTCCGCTGCCGTCGACGTAGACGAAGTAGGGCGAGCCGGGGACGCCGAAGTCCTCCCAGGCCTGGCTGCTCGTCAGCAGCGGCACGGCGTCACCGGCCCGTGCAGCGAGCGCGGTGGCGCTCTCCTCGTCGAGGTCCTTGCTGAGCACCAGCAGGCGGGCGCCGCCCGGGACGTCGAGGCCGGGCACGGCGAAGGCCTCCCAGAAGGCGTGGCACGTCGTGCACCCCGACGACAGGAAGGCGAGCAGGGTGTCCCGTCCGCCGCCCAGCACGACGGCGACGCTCTCGCCCTCGAGCGTCGTCCCGCTGATCGCCTCCGGCGCAGCCGACCCCGTCGGACGAGGGCCGCGCACACCCTCGATCGTGACGGGCACCGGTGCGGTGCCGCTCCGGTCGAGCTCGAGGCCGGCGCCCAGGTCGTGCAGCGCCTTGAGGATCTCGGCGTGGCTGCGCAGCAGCCCGGCGACCAGGACCGAGAGCAGCAGCACAGCGACCGTCAGCGCCACGACGAGAGCGGTCACCGCGCGGGCCGCGGGGAGGTCAACCGTGCTGCGTGCAGCCCCGGCAGCAGGGCGAGGACGAGGTACGCCCCTGCGGCCAGGGCCGCCGTGGCCAGCAGCAGGGGCACGCCGGCCCACGGTCCGGCGGCGAGCAGGTCAGGAAGCGGACCGAGCGGACGCAGCGCCACCGCACCTGCCGTTCCGGCGGCCGCGGCGGTCACGATGACGTGCAGGGTCGTCGGCGGGGTGTCGCTGCGGCCGAAGCACCCGCAGGAGGCGAGGACACCGCCGACGGAGCGGGCGACGAGGACGAAGGCGGTGAACGCCAGGTAGGACAGGCAGACCAGGCCGGCAGCAGCTCGCGAGCCGGTCAACGCGGCGACCAGCCCCAGGGCGACCTCTGCGCCGGCGAGCACCCGTACGACGTTCGGACCGACCGGCAGACGCACCGAGCGCAGGGCCCGCACGAGCGGGAGCGGGTCGACGAGCTTGCCGCCTCCTGCGACCACCAGCAGCAGTGCCGACGCGAGGTACGGCCCGATCAGGGCGTGCATGGGCGCAGCGTAGGACAGGCGTCGCTGTGCGTCAGCCCAGTCCGGAGCGCCGCGTCACTGGTCCTGGGCGCACTCCTCCGCGGCTGCCTCGTCGCCGGTCTCGCAGGTGGTCCCAGCGGCGTCGGCGCAGACGGCGTCGGGGTCCAGGCCGGTGAGCAGGACCGAGCACAGCTCGCCCAGGCGGTCGACCTGGTCCGGGGTCAGGCGGTCGAACACCGCCTCGCGGACCGCCTCGACGTGGGGCGGCGCGGCTGCCTCGAGGGCCGTGCGTCCCGCCGGCTCCAGGACGACGAAGGCTCCACGCCGGTCGGTGCCGCAGTCCTGCCGACTGACCAGGCCCCGGCGCTGCATGCGCGTCAGGTGGTGCGACAGGCGGCTCTTCTCCCACTGCAGCGCACGGCCCAGGGCGAACGCCCGCAGGCGCCCCTCCGGTGCCTCGCTGAGCTGGACCAGGACGGCGAAGTCGGGCATCGAGATGTCGCCGTCGACCTGCATGCGGCGGGCGAGGTGCGCGTCGAGCCGGGTGGAGGCGAGCACCCAGCTGCGCCAGACCTGCTGCTCCCGATCGTCCAACCACCGCGTCACGACGCCACCCTACGCCAGGTGGTTGACACATCATCAGACGAGGTGCAGTCTCTGATTGACAGATCAACCACCACACCCTCCGGAGCTCCCATGACGACCACCGCGCCCCTGTCCTCCCTGTCCGCCGTGTCCGGGACCTATGCCCTCGACCCCGCCCACACGCGCATCGGCTTCGTCGCCCGGCACGCCATGGTGACCAAGGTGCGGGGCTCGTTCAACGAGTTCGAGGGGACCGTGGTCCTCGACGGCGACGACGTCTCCCGCTCGTCCGCCTCGGTCACGATCTCGGCCGCCAGCATCGACACCCGGCAGCCCCAGCGCGACGCGCACCTGCGCAGCAACGACTTCCTGGCGATGGACGCGTTCCCGACCCTGACCTTCACCTCCACCGCCGCCCGCCGTACCGGCGAGGCGGAGTTCGAGCTCGACGGCGACCTCACCATCAAGGGCGTGACGCGGCCGCTGACCATCCCGTTCACCTTCGAGGGCACCGCACAGGACCCGTACGGCAACGTCCGCGTCGGCTTCGAGGGCTCCGTCGTGATCAACCGCAAGGACTTCGGTGTCAGCTACAACGCCGCGCTCGAGACGGGCGGGGTGCTGGTCGGCGAGCTGGTCACCCTGGAGTTCGAGGTCTCCGCGGTCAAGGCCGCCTGAGCGACGGCCCCCTGCGCCGGGGCTCAGACACCGGCCCACCCGTCACCGCAGGCCGCTTGCCGCAGCACCCCCAGCGGGTCCTCGAGCAGGGGTGCGAAGGCCAGCTCGGCCGCCCCCACGGCGACCGAGTCGTCCCCCAGACCCGCCACAGCCAGCTGCAGGTGCTCGGACGGCGCGACGAGGGCGCTGCGCAGCACCTCTCGCACCAGAGGCTCCGTGGCCAGGAAGATGTGACGCACCGCCCCGCCGAAGACGATGAGCTCGGGGTTGAAGATGTTCACCAGGTTGGCCACCCCGCGCGCGAGGGCCCGGCCCACGCGGTCGACGCCGGGCTGCGCCCAGGACCGGCCCTCGCCGTAGGCGGCGAGCACCTGCTCCAGCGACGTCCCCGCGGGTGCGGACGTGGCCGACAGGACCGCGGCGCCGCTGATCTGGGTCTCCCAGCAGCCGCGGCGCCCGCACCGGCACATCGCTCCGCGGGGGTCCACGCTCATGTGCCCGATCTCGCCCGCGTAGCCGCCGGCTCCCCGGACCAGCCGACCGTCGACGACGACACCGCCGCCGATGCCCTCCTCCCCCGAGACGAAGACCAGGTGGGACGCAGCCCGGCCGGCACCGCGCAGGTGCTCGGCCATCGCCCCGAGGTCGCCGTCGTTGCCGAGCTGCACGTGCAGCGGCGTCCGCAGGCACTCGGCGAGCAGGTCGCGCACCGGCACGTCGACCCAGCCCAGGTTCGGCGCGAAGCGGACGACGCCGTCGTCGGCGCTCACGATGCCGCAGACGCCCACCCCGATGCCCACGCACACACCGCCCACGGGAGCGGTCCGCATCAGGTCCGCCACCATCGAGCACAGTCGCCCGAGAGTGCGCCGCACGTCGTGGTCACCTCGGTCCTGACGCAGGTCACGCCGGTCCAGCACGGTGCCGCCCAGCCCGACCCGCACCGCCGAGAGGTGCTCGACGGCGATGTCGAGCGCGAGGACGTAGACCTCCTCGGACGCGGGCTCGACACCGATGGACGGTCGACCGGCCAGACCCCGTCCCACCGGAGCGCTCTCGCGCACGAGCCCGGCATCGCCCAGCTCGGCCGTCAGCCCCTTGACGGTGCTGCGGTTGAGCCCGGTGAGGGCGGTGAGGTCGGCCCGTGACGTCGCACCTCGTGCGTGGAGCAGACGCAGCAGCGCGGCGAGGTTGTGCCGCCGGACGTCGTCCTGCGTGGCCGGCGACCGACGCGGGAGGGGCGCGGTCCTGGCCACGCCTACACGCGGCCGGTGGATGCCGCTCGCTTGCGTGACAGCGCGTCGACGCTCGCCGCCACCAGCAGGACCAGACCGGTGACCATGAAGACGACGCTGGACGGCTGGTTGAGCAGCCCCATGCCGTTGATGATGACGCCGATGACGAGCCCGCCGAGCACGGCGTCGAGCATCTTGCCCTTGCCGCCGAACAGGCTGGTCCCTCCGATCACCGCGGCGCCGACGGCGTAGAGCAGCGTCTCGGCGCCGCCCGTGTTGGGGGAGATGGAGTTGTTGCGGCTGGCGAGCAGAAGTCCGGCGACGGCCGCGAGCGTGGACGAGATGACGAAGCAGGCCAGGCGCACGCGCAGGACGTTGATGCCGGCCCGACGCGCCGCCTCGGCGTTGCCGCCGACCGCGTAGACGTGGCGGCCGAAGGAGGTGCGTCCGAGCACGAAGTTGAGCCCCACGAGCAGCACCACCAGCAGGACGACGACCTGCGGAAGTCCCTTGATGGACGTGACGGCCGGGTTGCGGCTGCGCTCCTCGCTGAGGTACCAGGTCACGGCGCCCAGCAGGACCGTCAGCACCGCCACCTTGGCCAGGACCACCGACATCGCGTCGGCGTGCAGCCCTCCGGCCCGGCGCGTTGCCGCACGCCGCAGCGACGTGCCCGCGTAGCCCAGGACGACCAGCGCAGCGAGCGTCCAGCCCAGCCACACGGGCATCGGGTCGTTGTTCAGCGCCAGCAGCGTCTCGTCGCGCATGGGGATCGTGCCGCCCTCACCGATGAGACTGAGCAGCACGCCCTGCAGACCCAGGAATGCGGCGAGGGTCACCACGAAGGAGGGGATGCCCAACCGCGCCACGAGAAGACCGATGCAGAAGCCGATCACGGCTCCAGTCACCAGGCCGGCGAGCACCGCGACCGGCCACGGCTGGCCCTGTCGGGTCAGCACGATGGCCAGGACCGCGCCTGCCGTTCCGGCCGTGAAGCCTGCGGACAGGTCGATCTCGCCCAGGAGCAGGACGAACACCAGCCCCATGGCGATGACGATGACGGCGGCGCTCTGGTTGATGAGGTTGGCGAGGTTGAACGAGTTGGTGAACGTCGTCGGCCGCAGGACCGCGAAGACGAGCGAGAGCACGAGGAGCCCGAGGATCGCCGGCAGCGAGCCCACGTCACCGCCCCGGACGCGCTCGACGTAGTCCTGCACGCTGCCTCGCAGCCCGCGCTGCGGTTCGACGATGGTCTGCGAAGTCGGCTGCTCCGCAGGAGCTGTCGTGGTCATCGGGCCTCCCCGGCACCGTCGTCGCCTGCTCGACCGGCCGTGCCGGTGTCGATGCCATCCGTACGGCCGCCGGTGATGAGCTCGACGACCTGGTTGCGCGTCACGTCCGCCGTCCTCACCTGCGCGGCCATGCGTCCCAGGTAGAGGACCGAGATGCGGTCGGCGACCGCGAAGACGTCGTTCAGGTTGTGGCTGATGAGCACCACCGACAGGCCCTTGTCGGCGAGCCGGCGCACCAGGCGGAGCACCTGCTCGGTCTGGGCGACGCCGAGTGCAGCAGTCGGCTCGTCGAGGATGACGAGCTTGGAGTTCCACAGGACGGAACGGGCGATGGCGACGGTCTGGCGCTGCCCACCGGACAGACTGGCGACCTGCTGCCGGATGGACTTGACCGTGCGCACGGACAGGCCGGCGAGCGTCTCCTTGGCCCGACGCTCCATCGTCGCCTCGTCGAGGCGCCCACCCGCCGTCACCTCGCGCCCGAGGAACAGGTTGTGGACGATGTCGAGGTTGTCGCACAGAGCGAGATCCTGGTACACGACCTCGATCCCGAGCGCGTTGGCCTGCTTCGGGCTGGTGACGGAGACGTCCTGCCCGTCGAAGACGTACGCACCGGAGTCGAAGCCGTAGATGCCGGCGATGCCCTTGATGAGCGTGCTCTTGCCCGCGCCGTTGTCGCCGACCAGGGCGGTGACCTGTCCGGGGTAGGTGTCGAAGTCGACGCCTTGCAGGACGTGGACCGCGCCGAAGCTCTTGTTCACCCCCCGCAGGGACAGCAGAGCGGTGTCACCGCTCTGCTCCGGACGCGCGTCGACGGCGCTGGGGACGCTCATGCAGACCTCGCTGGATAGGGACGGACGACGGGGGCGCTGACGGCCCGGCGGTCGAGGCCGGGCCGTCAGCGGGTCCGCTAGGAGATGCCGAGCTCGGTGCAGGCGGCCTCGGCCGCGCCGGTGCAGACGTCCTCGGCCTTCTGGTAGCCGTCGTCGATGACGTCCTTGACGTTGTCGCGGTAGATGATGGCCGGCTCCTCGAGCACCGAGGGGACGTCCTGCTTGGTGACGGTGTCCGGCACCGTGTCCTGCGCGAGGTCCGACCCCTCCTCGCCGTTGATGAGCGAGATGGCCAGCTGCGACGCAGCGTTGGCCTCCTTCTCGATGGCCTTGTAGACCGTCATGCACTGGTCGCCGGTGAGGATGGCCTGCAGCCCCTCGACGCTGGCGTCCTGACCGGTGACGGGGACCTTGCCGTTCAGGCCGTTGGCCTTGAGGCGGGCGATGATGCCGCCGGCCATGGTGTCGTTGGCGGAGATGACGGCGTCGATCTTGCCGCCGTTCTGGGTGAACAGCTGCTCGAAGGCGGTGCCGGCGACGTCGGCGTCCCACTGGCCCGTCTGGTCACCCACGAGGCGGAAGGCCCCGGAGTCGGTGACCTCCTTCATGCCCTCGACGTACCCCTGCTTGAACAGGGCGGCGTTGTTGTCGGTCGGGTCGCCGTTGATCTGGACGTAGTTGACGCCCTCGGTCTTGCCGTCGTCCGACAGGCACTTCTGCACGCCCTCGGCCATCAGCCGGCCCACCTCGACGTTGTCGAAGGACACGTAGTACGACGCGCCACCGCCCAGGGTCAGGCGGTCGTAGTCCACCGTGGAGATCCCGGCGTCCTTGGCCTTGCGCAGGCAGGCCGAGCCGGACTCCGAGTCGAGGTTGGTGATCATCAGGACGTTGACACCGGCGTTGATCATGCCGTCGCAGAGCGTCCCGAACTTCGAGACGTCGCCGTCCGCGTTCTGGATGTCGGCCTCGATGCCCGCCTCCTCGAACGCCGCCTGCAGCAGGGGGCGGTCGTTGGCCTCCCACCGGGGCGAGGTGGTCGCGTCCGGGAGGATGACGCCCACGGTGCCGCCCTCGCCTCCCTCTCCGGCTCCGCCGCCGGCGGCGGAGCCGGAGGACCCGCCGTCGTCGCCGCACGCGGTGAGGACGAGGGCGCAGGCCGCGGCAGCGGCGGCGGCCTTGACGAGTGGGCGTTCGAACATGGGCGATCTCCTTGTGCGGGGAGGCCGGCGCCGGACCGGCGACGACGGAGGGCAGCACGAGGTCCCGGCGCTGCTGGGCACCTCGTCGGACGACTTTGTTGTTGGCGGCAACATAAAGATGAACAGGACGCTGCGCAAGTGCTTCCGGTGAACCCGGCCAGTCGGGCAGGTCGCGACGGGCTCGAGCACCCGCAGGACGTGCAGGCGCAGGGCGGTCCCGCGGTCCCCGCTCGGGTGGTGCAGGACGGAGGTCCTCAGACCTCGGTGCCGCCCTCGCGGACGACCGTGACCGGGCAGTGGGCGTAGTGCACGAGCTGCTCGCTCGTCGAGCCGAGCAGCAGCCCGCTGAACCCGCCCCGTCCACGGCTTCCGACCACGAGGTGGCGCGCCAGTCCGCTGACGGCGAGCAGGACCGGAACGGTGTTGCCGTGCAGCGCGCGCTGGGAGACCTCGAAGTCCGGGGTCTCGCCGAGCTCCTCGGCGACCAGGCGCCGGAGCCGCTCCTCCGCCTCGGTCTGCCACTGCCCCTGCGACGTCGGGGTGTCGGGGTCGCGTACCGGCGCCGGTCCGCGCACGAAGTTCCACACCATCAGCACGTGCAGCGGACGGCCGGACTCGCGCGCCATGGACGCGGCGAAGCGCAGGGCCACGCGGGCGGGGACGGACTCGTCGACGGCGACCACCAGTGCGCCACGCAGGTCCTCGGGAAGGCTCGAGGTCGTCATGGGTGGAGCATCCCACCCCGTGCGGGCCGTCCGGGCGTCGGCACCGGACCCCGGCCGTCGCGGCGCAGGTCAGGCGCCGACGGGTGCCGCGTCGGGCCGGTCCGCCACCGGGGGCGGCCGCTGGCCGGCCGCTGACCGCCGTCGGGATCGCGGCCAGGCCACGGCCTCCCTCCGGTCGGCCAGCGCACCCGTCAGCCGGTCGAGGAAGATCGCGAGCAGGACCACGGCGAGTCCGCCTTCGAAGCCGGACGCGACGTCGAGCTGCGTGACGGCCCGGACCACGACCGCGCCCAGCCCCGCCGCACCGGTCAGGCCCGCCACGACCACCATCGACAGCGCGAGCATGATGACCTGGTTGATGCCGGCCATGATCGACGGCAGCGCCATCGGGAGCTGGACCTCGCGCAGGACCTGCCACGGCCGGGCGCCGAAAGCGTCCGCCGCCTCGACGATCTCACGGTCGACCTGACGGATGCCCAGCTCGGTCAGGCGGACGCCGGGCGCGACGGCGAAGACCGTCGTCGCGACCACGCCCGGGACCACGCCCACGCCGAAGAAGAACACGGCGGGGATGAGGTAGACGAACACGGGAGTGGTCTGCATGAGGTCGAGGACGGGTCGCAGGACGACGCTGACCGCGCGGTTGCGCGCCGCGAGGATGCCGAGCGGTATCCCGATCGCCGCCGCCAGGACGGCCGCCACGAGCACCAGCGCGAGCGTCTGCATCGTCTCGGTCCACAGCTCGAGCGACACCACGAGCAGGAAGCCGAGCAGGGTGTACAGCGCCAGGCCCCAGCCGCGCACCGCGAGCGCGGCGACGGTGAACAGCGCGACCCACACCGCCGCCGGCGGTCCGGTGAGCGCCGTGGTGAGACCGTCGACGAGCGTCTGCATGACCGTCGTGACCCCGTCGAACAGCCACGGCGCGTGCAGCAGCAGCCAGTCGATGAGGTCGGACAGCGTCTGTCCGATCGGGAGGTGCGGCACGTCAGCTCCTCACCGGCGTCGCCGCCAGCGCGTCGAGCACGGCAGCCCGGGGGACGACCCCGTCCAGCCGCCCGGTGTCGTCGACGACGCCGAGCGGCACGGGATGGCGTCCGACCAGCTGCACGAGGTCGATGAGCGCGCGGTCGGCGGTCGTCGTCAGGTGGTCCTGCACCAGCTCCGCCGGTGACACCGAGGTCCGACCCTCCTGCAGCGCCCGCGCGAGCAGGTCGTCGCGCGCCACCCCGAGGACGCGCCGGTGCTCGTCGAGCACGTACACGCCGTTCGCCTCGGCAGCGCCGAGCCGGCGCAGCAGCTCTCCGACGTCCTCACCCAGGCGGGCGGTCATCCGCGGCTCGCGGAGCAGGTCCGCCGCCCGCAGCACGCGGGAGCGGTCGACGTCGGAGACGAAGTCGGCGACGTAGCCGTCGGCCGGACTGGAGATGATCTCGGCGCCGGTGCCGAGCTGGACGGTCCGGCCGTCCTTGAGCAGCAGGATCCGGTCCCCCAGGCGCATCGCCTCGTTGAGGTCGTGCGTGATGAACACGATCGTCTTGCGCAGCTCGGTCTGCAGCCGCACCAGCAGGTCCTGCATGTCGCGCCGGATCAACGGGTCGAGGGCGGAGAACGGCTCGTCCATCAGCAGCACGTCGGAGTCCGCCGCCAGCGCGCGGGCCAGCCCGACGCGCTGCTTCATGCCGCCGGACAGCTCGTCGGGGCGGGCGTCGGCGCGGTCGAGCAGACCGACCGTCTCGAGCGCCCAGTCGGTGCGCTCGCGCTGCTCGACGGCGCCGGCGCCGCGCACCTTGAGGCCGTACGCCGCGTTCTCCCGGACGGTGCGGTGCGGGAACAGCCCGAAGTGCTGGAACACCATGCTGACGGTCCGGTTCCGCAGCGTCCGCAGGTCGTGGTCGGACAGCGAGCGCAGGTCGGCGCCGTCGACCTCGACCGTGCCGTCGCTGGGCTCGACCAGGCGGTTGAGCAGCCGTACGAGCGTCGACTTGCCGGACCCCGACAGGCCCATCACCACGAACAGCTCCCCGCGCTGGACGTCGAAGCTGACGTCGTGCACGGCGAGGGTCGCCCCGGTGCGTCGCAGGATCTCGCCGCGGGCCACTCCCTCCCGGGCCAGGCGCAGGGCCTCCGCCTCCCGAGCGCCGAAGACCTTCGTCAGGCCGGTGGCGCGCAGGACGGGCGCTGGGCTCACGCCGTCCACTGCTCGATGTCGTCGGACTTCGACTCGACCCACTGCTGCGCGACCGTCGCGACGTCCTGACCGTCGACGTCGACCTGCTTCTGCATCTCCTCCATCTCGTCCAGGGTGATGCGCAGGTTCTCGAGCAGCGTCGCGAACGCGGGCGCCTTCTCCTGCAGGTCCTTGCTCGCCGCGATGTGGGCGCTGTAGGCAGGCATCGCGCAGGCGCCGTCGCCCTCGGTCAGGCAGCCCTCGGTGTACGGCGTCGGCTCCTCGAGCTGGACCATGTCGTACTGCGCGAAGACGGCGTGCGGGTGGTAGAGGTACAGCACGATCGGCTGCTCGCGGGTGTAGGCCTTCTTGAGCTGCGCGAGCTCCGCGGCCTCACCGGCCACGACGTGCTCGAGCTCGATGCCGTACCCCGCGAGCCGCTTCCGGTTCTGCTCCGTCGTGACGTAGCCCGGGTCGGCGTCGTAGAACTTCCCGCCGAGCTGGTCGCTGTACTCGTTCAGCTGCGTGACGCTCGTGAGGCCCTCGAGCGGGCCACCCGGCTCGACGGCGTACGCCGGGACGAACCAGCCCTGCGACGCGTCGCCGTAGGTCTCCGAGACGATCTCGACGCGCTCCTTCGCCTTGTCGGCGAACTCCTGCTGGTTGGGCAGTGCGACCTCCGTCAGCAGGTCGATGTCGCCGCGCTGCGCGCCGACCCACGCCGCTGCCGGGTCGAGTTGCGTGGTCTCGAGCCCTTCGACGCCGAGCTCGGGCTTCTGGTCGGCGATCTCGCTCAGGATCGCGTTGGTGAGTCCCGCGGCCGTCCAGCTGAACTGCGCCGCGTCGACGGTGATGCCCTCGTCGGCCCCGCCGGTGCCGCCGCCCGACCCGCTGTCGCCGCTGCCGCAGCCGGCGACCGCGACGCTGAGCACCGCGGTCAGGGCGAGGGCGGACGAGCGGCTTCGGGGCCGGTGCGTCGTGGTGCGACGAGAGCGCATGTCAGTCCTCGGGGGAGTGGGTGTCCGGGCCGGACGGGAGGACCGGCCCCGTTCTGAGGAGGGCGTCGGTCGGAGGAGGGCGACGGTGGCGCCGCAGGGCCTCAGCGGCCGACGGGGCCGAACGGCTCGTCGCCGCGCAGCGTGATGCGGTGCATCACCCGGCGCGCGTCGCCGTAGTCGCGGTTGGCGTAGTGCACCGTCGAGCGGTTGTCCCACATGGCGACGTCCCCGACCGACCAGCGGTGCCGCACGATGTGCTCGGGCTTGGTGATGTGGGCGTAGAACAGGTCGAGCAGGCTGCGGCTCTCCGCGTCCGAGACGTCCTTGAGGTGGGAGGTGAAGCCCGGGTTGACGAACAGCCCCTTGCGTCCGGTCTCCGGGTGGACCCGCACGACCGGGTGCTCGACGGGGACGAGGTGGTCGAACTTCTCGCCCTCCCAGGAGGTGCGGGCCTCCCGCTGGGCGAGGTAGTAGCCGAACTCCCGGGTGCCGTCGTGCACGGCGACGAGCTCGTCGGCCAGGCGCCGCACGGGTGCGCTGAGCGACTCGTACGCCAGCTGCAGGTCGGCCCACTGCGTGTCGCCGCCGTACGGCGGGAGCACGACCGCGCGCAGCACCGAGCCCAGCGGCGGGCGGCGCACGAAGGTGACGTCGGTGTGCCAGACGTCGGCGAACCCGCCCTCGGCGCTGTCGAGCGCGTAGATCTCGGGGTGCTGGTCGTCGACCCCCGGCACGACCGGGTGCGACTCGGTCACCTCGCCGAGGCGGCGGCCGAGCGACACCTGCCGGTCGGGGTCCAGCGAGTTCTGGTCGGCGAAGAAGAGCACCTTGTGCACGGCCAGGGCCGCGCGGACGGCGCGGACCTGCTCGTCGGTGGCCAGGCTGAGGTCGACGCCGTGCACCCGTGCGCCGAAGCGCGGGCCCAGGGGCTCGAGGTCCAGCACGGTGCCGGCGTCGGAGGGCAGGTCGGGAAGAGCAGGGGCGAGCAGGGTCATGCGGGGACTCCAGGAGAGGTAGGGGAGGATGAGCGGGCGCGGCGTCAGGCCGGACAGAGCGCGCTGGCGCACCGCAGCAGGTCGACGTGCCACCGGACGGTGAGCACAATCCCTACCGAGTTCATGGGGTGACCGTAGCGCGTCCGGCGGCCGCGTGGGGTGGCCGGTGCTCCCCGTACCTCCCGCTGGCGCTGCTCGGCTTCCCCTTCGCCCCGCGCGGTCCTTGACGACCGCCCGGCCGGCGTCAGCGGCTCAGCCCCACCCAGCCGGGCAGGACGACCCCGCAGGTCAGGAGCGGAGGGCGTGGGATTCGAACCCACGATGGGTGTAACCCCATAGCGGTTTTCAAGACCGCCGCCATCGGCCACTAGGCGAGCCCTCCCGGCGCTGCGACCCTAGCCGCCCCCGTCGGCCGGGCGGTCCCGCGCACTCGCGCGGCAGCCTCGTGGGCCGGCCGGTCCGTACGGGTGCGATGTCCACAAGGTGGCAGCGGTCCGGGCGTCCGCGTGCCAGGGTGTCCCTCCGGACAGGTGGGCCAGTGCCGCCTGCCGTCGCAGGATCGTCGAGCGGCCGACATCCGGCCGCCGCCGCGGAGCGGGAGGCTGGTGCCGTGACGTCGCCCGCAGGGCCGCGCCGACCGGTCGGCGTGCCGTGATGCTGCGCCTGCTGCGCGGGTGCGGGCGGATCGTGCTGGCGCTCCTCCTGAGCCTGGTCCTGGGCGGCCTGTTCGCGCTGGCGTCGCTGCCGGTGGTCGCAGGCGGCGGGCTCGCCGCCAAGGAGCGGATGGACGACTACCTCGTGCTCCCGACCGAGCTCGAGGTGCCTCCGCTCCCTCAGCGCAGCCGCATGCTGGCGGCGGACGGCTCCCTGATCGCCTGGCTCTACGCCGAGAACCGCGTGCGGGTCTCACTGGCCGACGTGCCCCTGACGACCCGCCGAGCGGTCATCGCCATCGAGGACGCCCGCTTCTACGAGCACCGCGGCGTGGACGTCAAGGGGAGCCTGCGTGCCGCCGTGCGCAACGGCGTGTCGGGAGGGGTGCAGGAGGGCGGCTCGACGCTGACCCAGCAGTACGTCAAGAACGCCCTGCTGGCCGCCGCCACCAGCGACCAGCAGCGCCAGGCCGCACGGGAGGTGACCCTCGAGCGCAAGCTGCGGGAGGCCCGCTACGCGATGGCGCTGGAGCGGCGGATCTCCAAGGACGAGATCCTCGAGCGCTACCTCAACATCGCCTACTACGGCAACGGCGCCTACGGCATCGGCACCGCGACCGACCTCTACTTCAGCCGCTCGGTGCGCAACCTCACCGTCGCCCAGAGCGCCCTGCTCGCGGGGATCGTGCAGAGCCCCGCGCGGCTCGACCCGATCGACCACCCGGAGGCGGCGCTCGCCCGGCGCAACGTCGTGCTCGCCCGGATGGCGGAGCTGGGGTGGCTGACCGCCGCCGAGCTGGCCACCGAGTCGGCCAAGCCACTGGGCCTGGTGCTGTCCCCCATCAGCAGCGGCTGCGAGGCCCCGCGGGTGCCCGCGCCCTTCTTCTGCGACTACGTGCGACGGGCGCTCGAGGACGGCCCGCTCGGCGCGACCCTGGGCGACACCCGGGAGGAGCGTCAGCGGCGCCTGCTCGGCGGTGGGCTGACGATCCGCACGACCCTCGACCTGCGGATGCAGCGCCACGCGCAGGCGGTCCTCGACCAGCGGATCCCGCCGGACGACCCGTCCGGGGTCGCCGCCGCCTTCACCGCCGTCGTCCCCGGGACCGGGCAGGTGCCGGCGCTGGTGGTCAACCGCCGGTTCGGCGAGGCCGGCACACCGGGCAGCACCAAGCTGAACCTCGCGCTCGGCGGCTCGAGCGGCATGCAGCCCGGGTCGACGTTCAAGCCGTTCGTCCTCGCCGCGGCGCTGCAGCAGGGCCTGCCGCTCGACACGACCTTCGACTCACCCGCCAGCTACACCTCCCGGGTCTTCACCACCTGCAAGAGGGGCCGGTGCAAGCTGCCCTACACGGTCAGCAACGCGGGTGACTCGAACGCCGGACGCCACGACATCGTCAGCGGCACCCACGGCTCGGTCAACACGTTCTACCTGCAGCTGCTCGAGAAGACCGGCGTCGAGCAGCCGGCCCGCATCGCGGAGGCGCTGGGGCTGCGGCAGTTCTCCGGCGGCTCACCGTCGGCGCCGCTGCTGCGCGGCGGCTCGGTCGTGCTCGGCACGAACGAGGTCAGCCCGCTGGCGATGTCCGCGGCCTACGCGGCGTTCGCGGCGCGCGGCAGGTACTGCCCGCCGACGCCCGTGACGGAGGTGCTGGACGCCGGCGGTCTGCCGCTGGCCCTGACGCCGCAGCCGTGCAGGCAGGCCCTCGACCCGGCCACGGCCGACAGGATCACCGCCGTCCTGCGCGGGACCATCGACGGCCCGTCGCGCGGGCGCACCGCCCGCCGCGCCGACATCGGCCGCCCCGCCGCGGGCAAGACCGGCAGCACCAACGACAGCAAGGCCGCCTGGTTCGCCGGATACGTCCCGCAGCTCGCCTCCAGCGTGTGGGTCGGCCGGCCGGTGCCCTCCCCGCTGCGCAACGTCACCATCGGCGGGCAGTACTTCCGGCAGGTCTACGGCGGCCTGCTCCCGGCCCCCGTCTGGCGAGACGTCATGCGACCGGTGCTCGCCGGGCGCCCCGTCGCGCCGATGCCGCCGCACGCCGTGTCCCGACCGCGTCCCGCGGTGCCCGTGCCCGGCGCGAGCCCGTCGCCGGTGCCGACCTCGGTGGCGCTGTCGCGCTGACCGCCCGCGTCGGGGACGGCCGGCGAGCCGGTCGGTACGGTGCCCGCGTGGCCGTCCTCGTCGACCCCGCGGTCTGGCCCTGGCGGGGTGAGCGCTGGTCGCACCTGGTGAGCGACGTGTCGTACGACGAGCTGCACGAGTTCGCCGCCCGGCTGGGCGTGCCGCGCCGGGCCTTCCAGGGCGACCACTACGACATCCCGGCCTCCCTGCGAGGGCCGGCGCTGGCGCTGGGCGCGCAAGCCGTCCCGGCGCGCGAGCTGCTCACCCGCCTGCGCGAGGCCGGTCTGCGTCGCCCGAAGGCCCGTCCAGTCGGCTGATCTCGTCCTCGACGTTGCGCCGGGCGGCCGCCTCCCACCGGCGCCGGCCCTCCGCGGTGGCGTACAGGTGAGGGCGCTCCAGCAGCCGGCGCAGCACCGCGGCGCGCCCGGAGCGGAAGGACGCGTCGTCGACGTGGGCGTACTCGGCCCGCACGTCCTGCGCGTAGCGGCGGTAGCGCTCCGGCGGCGCCGCGAGGACCGCGAGGTCGGCGTCGCACAGCAGCCCGCCGGCGTCGTCGCCGGGGTCGACCTCGTGGCTGACCGTCAGCAGCACCAGCCGCACGACCTCCTCGACGAGCGTGGCGGGCAGGCCCAGCCCGGTCAGCACGTCGGCGGCCAGGTCGGCGCTGCGCCGCTCGTCGTCGGGCGCCCCGTCGTAGACGGCGTCGTGGGCGTACGCGGCGTACACCACGGCGGCCGGGAGCGCGGCGCCGGACGACAGGGTCCGCAGCGCCTCCAGCACCTCGGCCAGGTGCCGGCGGTCGTGGTACCGGCGGTGCGGCTGGCCGTAGCCCGCCAGCAGGACCTGTCCCGCCGCGACCGCCCGGGGGCCGTCCCCGACCGCGGACGTCCACGCGCCGAGCAGGGGGTCCACGGCACCAGTGTCCCGCAGCGCCGGGCGGCAGGCAGCCGAGCAGCAGGCATCCGCTGCCGGGCGCCGGGTAGGGCCGGGTCATGACGACTCCCGGCATGCCGGTCCCCCTGCCCGTGGGCCGCTACGCGGTCGGCTCCTACCCCGACTACCGGCAGGCGCAGGCCGTCGTGGACCACCTGTCCGACGCCGGCTTCCCGGTCGAGACCGTGAGCATCGTCGGCGCCGACCTGCGCCTCGTCGAGCGGGTCACCGGCCGGCTCACCCGCGGCCGGGCCGCAGCCGCGGGAGCGCTGTCGACGGCCTGGCTCGGAGTGCTGTTCGGGCTGTTCCTCGGCCTGTTCGCCGAGTCCCGGTCGGCACCCCTGGTCCTGGCGCTGTACGGCCTGCTGATGGGCGCCGCCTTCGGCGCGGTGCTCGGCTTCGCCGCCCACGCGGCGACCGGCGGCCGCCGCGACTTCAGCTCCACCACCGGCCTGGCCGCCACCCGCTACGAGGTGCTGGTGCCGCAGGACCGCTCGGAGGAGGCGGACCGGCTCGTGGCCCAGCTGCGCTGACCACCGGCCGAGGTCGACGCGAAATGTCCACCCGCCGTCACCCCGGGCCTGGCAGACTGCGGGCGTCCGCAGTCGGCGAGAGGTGACGACGTCCTGACCCGCGAGCACTCGGCCCCGCAGGCGCCGCTCTACCCCGACCCACGACAGCTGCCGTGGCCGGGGTTCTCGCTGGCCGCCACCGCCGCCGTGCAGCACCTCGACGACCTGGCCGACCTCGACCTGTGGCTCGTCACGGCCGTCGAGGGTCAGACGCAGACCGTGGTCGCCGCCGCCGGCAGCTGGGCCGAGCTCGCCCCGCCGGGCACCACCCACCCGTGGCAGGAGTCCTTCTGCGTGCGCATGGTGGAGCGCCGGGCTCCTGTCGTGGCGCCCGACGTCACACGTGTCCCGGCGTACGCCGAGGCGGCGGTCGGTCCGCTGGCCGGCGTCCGGGCCTACGTCGGAGTGCCGCTCGAGGGCGACGACGGGGTCGTGTTCGGCACCCTGTGCGGCTTCGCGGGGGAGACGCAGGACGACTCGCTCGGGCGCTGCCTGGGCTCGGTGCAGCTCGTGGGCCGGATGCTCAGCACCATCCTGGCGCGCGAGCAGTTCGCGCAGGCCCGCTCACAGGAGGCGGCGGCGGCGTACGCGCTGGTCGAGCGGGACGCGGTCACCGGTCTGCGCAACCGTCGTGGCTGGGACGCCGCCCTGGCGCAGGAGAACACGCGCTGCCAGCGGTACGGCGCGACCGCCAGCGTGCTCGTGATCGACCTGGACGCCGACGTGCAGGGCACCGTCCAGCAGGACCGGCTGGTGCGCTGCGCGGAGGTGCTGCGCCGGTCCTGCCGTCCCGGCGACGTCCTCGCGCGCGTGGGCAGCCGTGAGTTCGCGGTGCTGGCGCTGGAGTGCGACCCGGTGGCCGCGCGGGCGCTGCTGACCCGGCTCAGGGTGGAGCTGCGCACCGCCGGGCTCGGCGCCTCGACGGGCGCGGCGACCCGGCGTGCCGGTGAGCGGCTGGACGACGCGTGGGTCCGCACCGAGGAGGAGGTCCAGCGGGAGCGGCGACGGCGGCTCCGCCCCGCCTGACGCAGGTCAGGTCAGCGGCCCTGACGCCGCGCCCTGGTCCGGCGCGTCTCGAGGCCCGCCGGGACGGGGGTGCGCAGCGGCGATCCAGTCGTCGAGCTCGGCCCACCGCTCGTACAGCCAGCGCTCGACCTCCGGCCCGCGCGGCACCTCGGCGGCCGGCACGAACCACCACCGCATCCGCACGGTCGTGTCCATCGGCAGGCCGTCCCACAGGTCGGCGGCGGTCGAAAGGTGCTCCAGCCCGGTGTGGGCCACGAGCACGACGTCGGCGTGCGGAGCCGCGGCGAGCGCCGCGGCGACACCGCCCGGACGCGGGGGCAGCAGGTGGCGCAGGCTCTCGGCGGCGTCGGCCTGGCTCTGCAGGCCCTTCATCCGCAGGCGGTCGATCGCCCGCCGGCGCCGGGCCGGGCTGAAGTTGCCGCCCTCCGGGAACAGCAGCAGCGCGTCCTCGTCGCCGAGCCCGGTCGCCAGCCTCCCGACGCGCGCGGTGCTGTCGTCGGAGCCGGCCGTCAGGAACGCGTTGGGCAGGCGGTTGAGGTAGACGTCGAGCAGCGGGTCGAGCTGCAGGAGGTCCTTGAGCACGATCCGCGGGCGCCGGTCGTGGTCGCGCCCGAGCAGGGTGTGCACGAGCAGCAGCGAGTCGCCCGGACCCGCGTGGCGGGGCAGGACCAGCATCGCGTTGACCGAGCCCGGCACCCCGTCGTCGAGCGGCGACCAGCCGACCTCGTCGTCGACGACCCGCAGCCCGAACAGCAGCCGTGCGCTCCCGGCGACGACGGCGAGCAGGTGGCGCAGGACGGCGTAGTGGGCGCGCAGCGACCAGGGCGCGCGCAGCCACCAGCCCAGGCCGGTGGCCAGCCACAGGACGAGAGCCGCCAGCAGCCCGGCGGTCTCGACGAGCAGGTAGACCAGCGCGAAGCCGAGCAGGCGGAGCACCCGCCAGCGTCCGGGCAGCAGCACCGACAGCACGACGGCGAGCGGGACGAGCAGCGGCAGCAGCGTCGCGGCGAACGCCAGCCCGAGCACGACGCCCAGCGACACCGGCCGACGCACCCATCGCGGGGGCAGGGGCAGGTGCACCTCAGAGCGCGGCGAGGTAGGCCGCGGTCGCGGCGTGGGCGCGCTCGACCCGCGGCACGACCGTGCGCGCGTCGCGGTAGCGCAGGGAGGCCAAGCCGGTCGGCACCTCGTCGCCGGTCGGGAGCACGTGCACGGTGACCGAGCCGGGCAGGGAGGCCATGTCGGCCGCGAAGCGGTGCCGGCGGGCGATCTCGAAGGCGACGAGGGCCACCTCCCACGGCCGGGTCGGCACGCTCAGCGGCTGCGAGACCCGGCCGACCTGCAGCACCCACACGATCGTCGCGCCGAGCTCGACGGCCCGGCTCACCGGGATGGAGTTGACCAGGCCGCCGTCGAGGAAGTGCTCGTCGCCGATGCGCACGGGCGGCAGCAGCCCCGGCACCGCGGCGGAGGCGAGCACCGCCTCCACCAGCGGACCGCTGTCGAACCAGTGCTCGGCCGCCCTCTCGACGGAGGCCGCGACGCACTGGAAGGGCACGGCGAGGTCCTCGATGCGCTGCACCGGCAGGTGCGCGGTGAGCAGTGCCCGCAGCGGGTCGCTGCGGTGCAGGTGGGTGCGGCTGCGCAGGGCCGTGCCCACCCGCGCGCCCCACGAGCCGGCGAAGACGCCGCCGTCCGCCGCCGACAGCTCGCGCCACAGCTCGGCCAGCCGGACGGTCGTCGCGACGGCGGGTTCGGCCGCGAGGAACGCGCCGTTGACCGCTCCCACCGACGTCCCGACGACGAGGTCCGGGACGACGCCCGCCTCCAGCAGGGCCCGCAGCATGCCGACCTCACCGGCCCCGAGCAGGCCACCGCCGCCGAGCACGAAGGCGGACCGCGGCGGGGGCACGGGCTCGGGCGGGGGCACGCGCCGACCCTCTCACCCGCCGGCTCCGGGGCACGCGGGTGAGGACCGTCCGAGGCGGGCACTAGCGTGCGGCGAGGGTCGAGGCCTGACGACAGGACCGCGACGTGCCCTCCTCCCGCCTGCACCTCGTCCGCCCACCCCGCCTCGTGCAGGTCCGCGACGTCGACGGGGTCCTGCGGCCGGCGCTGCTCGTCGCCCGGCGCGAGGACCGCTGCTACCTGCAGGTCAGCCGCAGCGCCGGTGACAACGTGCTGCGCTGGCTGCCGGCGGTCGACGTCGGGCCGGCCCGCGCCGCCGGTCCGGCAACGGTCCTGCACGGTGGGGGTGCGCAGCGACGGCCCAGGGCGTGGGGCGGGCCGCTCGTCCGCGGCGGAAACCCGGACGACACCGGGCAGTCCGCGCCGTAGCGTCGGGTCGGAGATGACCCTCCTCGACGTCGACGTCACCGGGACGCCCCCTGCGACTCGGACCGTCGTGCGCCCGAGCCGCATCGGCCTGGGCCGGCTGCGGGGACCCGTCACCTGGCTGTCGCTGACCGCGGCGGCGGTGGCAGCCGTCGGCCAGACCGCCGGCACCGTCGTGGCCGGGCGCCTGGCCGAGTCGCCCTCCGCGGCGCTCGTCGGCGCGCTGGCGCTGGCGCTCGTCGGGGCGGCGGTGCTCGACACCGCCGCCCGCGTGGCCTGGGCGGGGGTGGTGGACCGGGCGGAGGGGCGGCTGCGGGCCGACCTCCTGCAGGCGGCGCTGCACCAGCCCCTGGCCGTGCTGTCGGAGCAGGCGGTCGGCGAGGTGCTGGACCGCGTCGACGACGACACCCACGAGCTGGGGACGCTGCTGCGGCGCAACGGCTGGGACCTCGTGCGGCTGCTGCTCAGCGCCGGGCCGATGTGGGTGGTCGCCGGCCTCACCTGGTGGCCGTCCTGGGTGCTGTTCCCGCTCGTCGGCCTGGTCACGGTGCTGGTGGTCCGGCCGCTGACGGCGGAGGTGGCCCGCCGCAAGCTGGTCGAGGAGATGGCCTGGACCGACTCCGCGGCCGCCATGGAGGAGGGTGTCGCCGCCCGCGACGACCTCCGGTCGAGCCTGGGTCAGGCCTACCTCGTGCGCCGCTGCGCCGAGCTGTCCGCCGTCGTGCACGCGCGGGTCGCGGCCACCTGCGTGGCGGCCAGCGCGATCGGCCGCCGGGCGGGCCTGCTCCTGCAGGCGCTGCTGGCCGGAACGGCCGTCGCGGGCGTCGTGCTCGTCGGCCGGGACCGGCTGTCGACCGCCGAGCTCGTGACGCTGTTCCTGGTCACCACCACCTTCGTCGGGCAGGTGGAGCGGATCAGCCAGCACCTGCCCGACCTGCAGGCCGGGCTCGGGGCGCTCGCCCGCCTGCGGACGATGCTCGAGGCCGAGCCCGAGCCCACAGGCGGGCGGGCGGTCCCGGACGGGCCGCTGCCGCTGTCCGTGCGCTCCCTGCGCTTCTCCTACGGGACCGGCGCGTTCGCGCTGCGCGACATCGACCTCGAGCTGCCGGCGGGACAGACCCTCGCGCTGGTGGGCCGTACGGGCTCCGGCAAGTCGACGCTCGCGGCGCTGCTGTCGCGGGCGGTCGACCCGCCACCCGGCACGATGCTGCTCGGCGGGGTCGACGTGCTCGACCTGGACCTGCAGGCCCTGCGCGCCGCCGTGGGCGTCGTGACGCAGCGGACGGAGGTGCTGGCGGGCACGCTCGCCGACAACGTCGCGCTGTTCGGCGACGTGCCCCGCGCGTCCGTGGAGGCGGCCGTCGACGCGCTCGGGCTCCGCGACTGGGTGGCCGCCCTCCCCGACGGGCTCGACACGGTGCTCGGTCCGGGCGGGACGACCCTGTCGGCCGGCGAGGAGCAGCTCGTCGCCTTCGCGCGCCTGCTGGTCCGGGACGTGCAGGTGGTCGTCCTGGACGAGGCGACCGCCCGGATGGACCCGCTGACCGAGGCGCGCGTCGTCCGCGCGGCCGAGCGGCTGCTGGCGGGCCGCACCGGCATCGTCATCGCCCACCGGCTGGCGACGACCGCGCGTGCCGACACGGTCGCCGTCCTCGAGGGCGGTCGGGTGGTGCAGGCCGGCCCCCGCGCCCGGCTGGCCGCCGTGCCCGGTCCCTTCGCCGACCTGCTGCGCGCGGCCGGGGACTCCTCCGCGGTCGCCGCACCAGCGGGTCCGGCCCCGCTCGCGGCGGGACGCCGTACGGGCGAGCTCCGGCCCGCGCAGGAGGTCGACCCGGGCCCGGGCCTGGCCCGCGGCACGCTGTCGATGCTGCGGATGCACCCGCGGTGGGGCATCGGCGGAGGTGCGCTGTTCCTGGCGGCGACGGTGACCGGCGCCTTCGGGGCGGGCACCGGGTGGCTGTGGGGACGGGTCGTGGAGTCGCTGCAGCGCGGCGAACGGCCTGTCTGGACGGTGCTGGGCCTGGTCGCCAGCCTGCTCGTCGCACCGGTCCTGGTCGCCGCTGCCTTCCGCATCTACCCGCTGTGGTGGATCGCGGTGCTGCTGCGCGTGCGCCTGTCCGTCCTGCGTGGCCAGACGATGCAGCACCGCCTGCCGCGCACCCCGGCCGGCGAGGTGGTCGGCCGCGCCATGGACGCGGACCGCTTCGCGCGGTACGCCGACCGCTGGGTCGACCTCGTCAACGGCCTGGTGGTCGTGCTCGTGACGGCCGTCGCCGGCGGCAGCGCCCTGGCCGGCGGCGTCCTGCTCGCCGTGATGCTGCTGTCGGCCGGGGCGGCCGCGCTCGGGTCACCGGTCGCCGGGCGCTCGGCGGCGGCCTCCTCGACCGCCCGGGCGCAGTTCGGCCGGTCACTGGTCTCGGCGCTCGAGTCGGCCCGCACCGTCAAGCTGGCGGCCGCCACCCCCGCGGTCCACCGCCACCTGCGGCAGGTCGACGGCGGACGGGTGCGTGCGGCCGTGCGCGAGCACCGCGTCCAGGCCGTGCTCGACGGGGTGCCGGTCGTGCTCGTGCAGTGCGGCGTCGTCACCGGGTGGCTCGTCCTGCTGCTCGGCGGATGGGACCTGTCGACGGCGCTGCTCGTCACCACGGCGGTCGCCGGCTTCGAGTGGTTCGGCCGGGTCGCGGGCGCCGTCATCACCGAGGCGCCCGGCACGCGGGCCTGGGCGCAGGAGACCTCGCGTCTGGCCGGAGGGGTCGACCTGATGACCGTCCCGGTCGGCGTCGACCTCGTCACGGGCGCCGCTCCTCCCCCGCCCGGCCCGCCGCGGCAGCCGCTCGAGGTGCTGGAGCTGACCGGGCTGACGGCGGTCCACGACGACGGGACGCTGGGCGTCGAGGACGTCGACCTCGCCGTCCGCGCCGGTGAGCTGGTGCTGCTGCTCGGCCAGGTCGGCTCCGGGAAGTCCAGCCTGCTGGGTGCCCTCGCCGGGCTCGTCGACCACCGCGGCAGCCTGCGCTGGAACGGCGTCGAGGTGCGCGACCCGCAGGTCTTCCTGCGCCCGGGCCAGGTCGCCCACGTGGCCCAGGTGCCCCGCGTGCTGTCGGGCAGCTTCGGCGACAACCTCCGGCTCGACCACTTCCGCGAGGTGGGGGCCGCCGTCGACGACGCCCGGCTGGGCCGCGACGTCGCCGACGCGGGTGGGGTGGACGCCCTCGTCGGTCATCGCGGCGTGCGGCTGTCGGGCGGGCAGGTGCAGCGCCTCGCGCTGGCGCGGGCGCTGTCGTCGTCCGCCGAGCTGCTGCTGGCCGACGACGTCTCCAGCGCCCTCGACGCCGGCACGGAGGTCGAGCTGTGGGACGCCCTGCGCCGCCGCGGCACCACGGTGCTGGGGTCGACGTCGAAGCGGGCGGCCCTGCAGGTCGCCGACCGCGTGGTGGTGCTCGCCGACGGGCGGGTGGCGGCCAGCGGGCCGTGGTCGCGGCTCGCACCCGCGTGGGGTCACCTGGCCGGCTAGTCCCGGTCCTGCGGGGCCGGCTCCGGGCGCGGCGCCACCAGCAGGCTCTGCGCCCCCACACCCAGCGGCCCCTCGAGGTCGGACAGCGCGGTGGTGGCCAGGCCGGCACCGCCCGGCGAGATCGTGGTGCGGGCCTGGACGCACACCCACTCCCCGACCGCCTCCCGGTGCAGGTGGACCGTCAGCTCGGGGTTGATGAAGTGCCAGCGCCTCATGTCGAGCTCGCTGGACAGCCCGTTGCCGCTGTCGGCGACCGCGAGGACGCGGGTCAGCGGGCTGTTCGGCTCGTCCGGGACGAGCGGGTGCAGCAGCCGGGTCCAGGCCGTCGCCGGCCCGCTGTCGCCGAAGCGGCCCTCGGCGAAGCGCCACTCGACCGCCGACAGGTAGCCGTCGACCCAGCCCGAGGCGCGCACCGGCGTGCTCTGCTCGGGCAGGGGAGGAGCCGCCCCGACCCGCGCCGGCACCGACTGCGAGGTGCGCAGGACGCGCCAGGCGGCGGCGCGCGCCACGTCGCGACCGCCGGCGCCGAGCACGGCCTCGACCAGCTCGACGCTGCGCCCGGGACGGGTCACCTGCGCGCGCAGGTCCAGCTCGCCGACCGGGACGGCGCCGAGGATCTCGACGGTCAGGCGGGCGACGACGACGTCCGCGCGCGGCGCGCAGCGCTCGACGGCGCGGCCGAGCAGCGCGCTCGGTGGGCCGCCGTGCTGGAAGCGCGCGTCCCACGGGCCGGTGGTGTGCTCGGTGGCCCGCCAGCGGTCGCCGCCCAGCGGGACGAAGAAGGCGTCCACGGGCGGCACGGTACGTGCGCGGCCGGTGCCGGTGGCAGGGTGGGGACGTGCGCGCCATCACCCTGCCCGCCCCGGGGAACGCCGACGCCCTCGTGCCGGCCGACGTGCCGGACCCCGTCGCGGGGCCGGGCGAGGTGCTGCTCGACGTCGTCGCCACCGCCGTCAACCGGGCGGACGTGCTGCAGCGCAAGGGGTTCTACGACCCGCCGCCCGGAGCGTCGCCGTACCCCGGGCTGGAGTGCGCGGGCAGGGTCGCTGCCCTCGGGGAGGGCGTGCAGGGCTGGGCGGTGGGCGACGAGGTGTGCGCGCTGCTGTCCGGCGGGGGCTACGCCACGCGCGTCGCCGTCCCGCAGGGGCAGCTGCTGCCCGTGCCCGAGGGCCTGGACCTGCTCTCGGCCGCCGCGCTGCCGGAGGTCGCCTGCACGGTCTGGTCCAACGTCTTCTCGCTGGCCCGCCTGTCGGCGGGGGAGGTGCTGCTGGTGCACGGCGGGACCTCCGGCATCGGGACGCTGGCCCTGCAGCTGGCGGTGCACGCCGGCGCCCGCGTGCTGTGCACGGTCGGCTCCGCCGAGAAGGCCGAGCGGGCGCAGGAGCTCGGCGCCGAGCGCGCGATCCGCTACCGCGACGAGGACTTCGTCGAGGTCGTGCGCGAGCTGACCGGCGGTCGGGGCGCCGACGTCGTGCTCGACAACATGGGCGCCGCCTACCTCACCCGCAACGTCGACGCCCTCGCCGTCGGCGGCCGGCTGGTCGTGATCGGCCTGCAGGGCGGTGCGCGCGCCGAGCTCGACCTCGGGGCGCTGCTCGCCAAGCGCGCGTCCGTGCACGCCACCTCCCTGCGTGCTCGGCCGCCCGAGGACAAGGCGAGGATCGTCGCCGACGTGCGCGCGCACGTGTGGCCCGCGGTCGCCTCCGGCGCGGTCCGTCCCGTCATCGACACGGTCCTGCCGCTGGAGCAGGCGGCGCAGGCGCACCGGCTGATGGAGTCGAGCCGGCACATAGGCAAGATCGTCCTGCGCTGCGCTCCCTGACCGCGCGGCCGAGGGTCGGCTCAGCCCCGCGGCCGCACCCACCCGCCGCGCACGGGGGTGCACCCGCTCACGGGAGGGCGGCCAGCAGGCGGTCGACCTCCTCGACGGTCGTGTAGCAGACCACCCCGGCCCGTACGGCCCCGCCGCCCGCCTCCAGCCCGAGCGCGGTCATCAGCTCGACGGCGTAGTAGTTGCCCGCCCACGCGCAGACGCCCGCCTCCGCCAGCTGCGCGCTCACCTGCTGCGGCGTGTGCCCGGCGACGGTGAACGCGACGGTCGGGGTGCGGCGCCGGGGAGCCCCGACGAGGGCCACGTCGTCGCGCGCCGACAGGCCGTCGAGCAGGCGGGCGAAGACCTGCTCCTCGTGCGCCGACACGGCGGCCATCGCCGACAGGACCCGTGCCCGCCGGCTGTCGCCGTGGCCGTGCGAGGCGATCCAGTCGACGGCGGCGGCCACTCCGGCGAACGCCGCGAAGCTCGGCGTCCCGTGCTCGAACCGGTCGGGCACGTCGTCGCTGCTGGGCAGCAGCTTGTCCGGCCGCAGCGTCTCGAGCAGCGCCGGGTCGCCGACGGTGCAGCCGACGTGCGGGCCGTACCACTTGTAGGCGGAGGTGGCGTAGAGGTCGGCGCCCAGGGCGCGCACGTCCGTGGCCAGGTGCGGCGTCGCGTGCACCCCGTCGACGTGCACGACGGCGCCGACGGCGTGGGCGCGGTCGGCGACCGCCCGCACGTCGGGGCGGGTGCCGGTGGCGTTGCTCGCGGCGGTCAGCGCCACCAGCCGCGTGCGGGCCGTGAGCAGCTCGTCGTACTGCTCCACCGGCAGCTCGGCGGTGGTCACGTCGACGTCCGCCCAGCGCACCACGGCGCCGGCCCGGGCGGCGGCCTGCACCCACGGCCGGACGTCGGCGTCGTGGTCGAGCCGGCTCAGCACGATCTCGTCGCCCTCGCGCCAGGTCTTCGCGAGGGCACCGGCCAGGACGTAGGTGTTGGCCGTCATCGACTGCCCGAGCACCACACCGGCCGGGTCGCCACCCACCAGGTCGGCGACGGCCTCCCGTGCGGCGTCGACGACCGCGTCGGCCCGGCGGCTGCTGGCGAACGGCCCGTGCCGGTTCGACACGGCCGAGCGCATGGTGGCCGCCACGGCGTCGCTCACGGCGGACGGCACCTGGGTGCCGCCGGGTCCGTCGAAGTGGGCGAGCCCCTCCGCCAGGGCGGGGAAGTCGGCGCGCACGGCGGCGACGTCGAGGGCCGGCCCGGCAGGGACCTCGGCGGAGACCAGGGGGTCGGGGTCGGGTGCGGTGCGCGTCATGCCAGCAGAGTGCCCGAGGACGTGCAGGGCCGGCCAGGCAGGGCAGGATCGCTGCCATGAGCGAGCAGCCGGAGCAGCAGCAGGTGGTCGTCGTCGGGGCGGACGGGCAGCCGGTCGGCACGGTGTCGGTGGGCACCGACGGCTCCGTGGAGCCGTCGCGGCAGCAGAGCCCGGCCGACATGATCGAGCAGCCGGCCAAGGTCATGCGGATCGGCTCGATGGTCAAGCAGCTGCTCGAGGAGGTGCGGGCGGCGCCGCTCGACGACGCCTCGCGGCTGCGGCTGCGCGAGGTGCACGCCAAGTCGGTGACCGAGCTCAGCGAGGGCCTGGCCCCCGAGCTGCGCGAGGAGCTCGAGCGGCTGACCCTGCCCTTCACCGACGACCAGGTGCCCTCCGACGCCGAGCTGCGCATCGCCCAGGCCCAGCTCGTCGGCTGGCTCGAGGGGCTGTTCCACGGGATCCAGACCGCGCTGTTCGCCCAGCAGATGGCCGCCCGGGTGCAGCTCGAGCAGATGCGGGGCCGTGCGGCGCTGCCGCCCGGCGCGGTGCCGCCGGCGCCTGCCGCGCTGCCCGAGCGTCCGGGTGGGACCGGCCAGTACCTCTAGACCACTCCGAGCCGCCGGCCCGGAGGAGTGCCCCGCTCGGACCGTTCGCCGCGCGGCACCCCGCACGCCCGGCGGCGGGGGGGCTGTCGGCGAGCTCTCAGAACCAGCGCTCGAGCACCCGCGCCACACCGTCGTCGTCGTTGGTCGCCGTCACCTCGTCGGCCGCGGCGAGCACCTCGGGGTGGGCGTTGCCCATGGCGACCGAGCGTCCCGCCCACGCCAGCATCGGCAGGTCGTTGGGCATGTCGCCGAAGGCGATGACGTCGTCCGCCGGCACGCCCCACTCGTCGGCGAGGACGGCGAGCCCGGAGGCCTTGGAGACGCCCGCGGCGCTGATCTCGACCAGGCCGTCGCCGGAGGAGTGGGTGCACTCGGCGAGCGCGCCGACGACCTCCCGAGCGCGCGACAGCAGGTCGTCGGAGGCGGCACCCTCGACCCGGGCGAGCAGCTTGACGACGCCCGGGCCGACGAGCTCCTCGACGGGAGCGACGAGCAGCTCGCCGTTGTCGTAGCGCGGGATGTAGGCCGACTCCCGGCCGAAGCCGTCGAGCCCCTTCTCGACGGCGAAGGCGATGCCCGGCACCTGCGCGCGCAGCGCGGAGACCAGCGTCAGCGCCGTCTCGCCGTCGATGCGGAAGTCCTGCACCACGCGCTCGGTGTGCAGGTCGTAGACCAGCGCGCCGTTCGCGCAGACCGCGAGCCCCCTGTGGCCGGCGTCCTGCGCGACCTGACCCATCCAGCGCGGCGGGCGCCCGGTGACCATGACGAACAGCGCGCCGGCGCCCTCCACCCGGGCGATCGCCTCCCGGGTGCGCTCCGACACCGACAGGTCGGAGCGCACGAGCGTGCCGTCGAGGTCGGAGGCGACCAGGCGCGGGGCGACGTCGCTCACTGCGGCAGCAGTTCCGTGCGGCCCGCGAGGTACGGGCGCAGCGCCTCCGGCAGGTGCACCGAGCCGTCGGCGCGCTGGTGCACCTCGAGCAGCACGGCGATCGTCCGGCCGACGGCGCACAGGGTGCCGTTGAGGGTGGCCACCGGCGACAGCCCGCCGGGGCCGCGGCTGCGGATGCCGAGCCTTCGCGCCTGGAAGTCGGTGCAGTTGCTGGTGGAGGTCAGCTCGAGCCAGCGCTCCTGCGAGGGCAGCCAGGCCTCGCAGTCGTACTTGCGCGCGGCGGACGAGCCCAGGTCACCGGCCGCCACGTCGATCACCCGGAACGGCAGCTCGAGCAGGGACAGGAACGCCATCTCGTGGGCCAGCAGGCGCACGTGCTCGGCCTCGGCCTGCGCCGGGTCGACGTAGGAGAACATCTCCACCTTGTCGAACTGGTGGACGCGGATGATGCCCCGGGTGTCCTTGCCGTGGCTGCCGGCCTCGCGGCGGAAGCAGGACGAGAAGCCGGCGTAGCGCAGCGGCAGCTCGTCGAGGACCTCGCCGGAGTGGTACGCCGCGAGCGGCACCTCGGAGGTCCCCACGAGGTAGAGGTCGTCGGAGGCGAGGCGGTAGACCTCGTCGGCGTGGGCGCCCAGGAAGCCGGTGCCCTCCATGGCCTCCGGTCGCACCAGGGCCGGAGCGATGACGGGGGTGAAGCCCGCCTCGACCGCCGCAGCCATCGACAGGTTGACCAGGGCGAGCTCGAGCAGGGCGCCCCAGCCGGTGAGGAACGCGAAGCGGCTGCCGCTGACCTTCGCGCCACGCTCGGTGTCGATGGCGCCGAGGGCCGTGCCGATGTCGAGGTGGTCCTTCACCGGGAAGTCGTAGGTGGGGACCTGTCCGACGGTCTGGACGACCACGAAGTCCTGCTCGCCGCCCGCGGGGACGCCGTCCAGGACGACGTTGGGGACGGCCAGGTGCGCGGCGCGCAGCGCGGCCTCGGCCTCGGCCTGGGCCGCCTCGGCCCGCTTGACCTCGGCGGCGAGGGCCTGCGCACGCTCGAGCACCGCGGGGCGCTCGTCTGCCGACGCCCGCCGGACCGACTGCGAGACGGCCTTGTGCTCGGCGCGCAGCCCGTCGGCGCGGGTGACGGCGGCGCGGCGGGCCTCGTCGGCGGCGAGCAGGGCGTCGACCCGGGCCGGGTCGTCGCCGCGGGCGTGCGAGGAGGCGCGGACGCGGTCGGGCTCGGCGCGCAGCAGGCGGAGGTCGATCACCGGTCGATCACCTCCTGCACGCTACCGGCGGCGGCCGGTCCGACCCCGGCCGAGCAGGGCCGGTGGCCGTCGTCGTCGGGCCGTCTCAGCGCCGCTCGAGCTCGGCCTCGGCGAGGTCGAGCCGGGTGCGGGTCAGCTGCTGCCACGCGTCGGACTGCACCCGGTGCGGGCCGGTGGCCAGGCAGACGACGACCCCGGCGGTGCGGGCCCGCAGGTCGGCCGGGTCGACCGCCCGCTCGAAGTCGCCGCGCCACCGGTGCGCCAGCGCGCGGGGAGCCGCAGACCGGTCCGGGTCGTGCTCGGCCAGCACCTGCAGGTGGGCCAGGACGCAGGCGAGGTCGTCCGCGCGGCGCCCCGGACCGGCCGTGTCGAGGTCCAGCAGGCCGGTGATCCGGTCGCCGTCGAGCAGCAGCGCGGTCTCGTAGAGGTCGCCGTGCACCGGCTGCACCGGGCCCGGTCCGGCGCAGGCCGCCCGGACGCGCTCGGCCAGCTGGGCGCACCGCTCGGCCTCCGACGGCAGTGCCGCCGCCACGACGGCGGCGTGGTGCGTGACGTCGTCGGTCCAGGACCGGCGCGCCGGCAGCTCGCACAGCCCGTCGGGCAGGGCGGCGAGCAGCTGCAGCAGCGCGGCTCCGTCGAGGTCGGGAGCGACCTGCTCCCGCAGCCGCGCCCGCAGGCTGGTGCCGGGCAGGGCGTCGAGCACGAGCAGCCCGTCCGGGCTGCGGCCCCGGCTGCGCGGGACGGGCAGGCCGGCGTCGCGCAGGAGCAGGTGCCGGGCGTGCAGCGCCTCGACGGCGTGCGGGGGCAGCACCTTGACGAACAGCCGGGCGGCCGGCGTGCGGACCTCGAGGACCGCCCGCCGACCCGCCCGGTAGGACCGCACGCGCAGCTCCAGGGGGCCGGGCGCCACGCCGCAGCGGTCCAGCAGCCGGCGCACGGCCGTCTCGTCGGTGGCGGCGGGCAGGCCGGGCAGCTCGGGGTCGAAGGGGAAGCGCCAGACCGTCACCTCCCGCTCGCCGATGCGCAGCCGTACGGCCCCGTCGGCGTCCCAGCTCGGCGGGCGGGTCGACGGCCCGGCCGGCCGGCCGATGGCGGCACCGAGCAGCAGCGCGCGCTCGCCGCCGCGGCCGCGCGCGCGGGCGTCGTACAGGGCGGTGGTGCCCTGGCCGGGGCGGGAGTCGACCTCCCGGACCCGGCAGGCGACCAGCTGCTCGTCGACGCTCCCGAGGGCCGCGGCCAGCAGGTCGACGACGCCGGGACCGGTCAGCAGGGCGAGCTCGTCCGGCATGCCTGCACTGTGAGCCCCCGACGGGCGTCGGGGGTCGAGATGGCCGTTCCGGTCGCTGCGTCGAGGCGCCGACGAGTACGTTCCGGGCATGCGCAGCAGCCTGTTCGGCGAGAACCTGGAGAGCACCACCGACGAGGGCATGGCCCTGCAGAACCCCCGCATGCTCAAGGTGCGGCTCGACGGCGAGGTCCTCGCTCGCCAGGGCGCGATGGTCGCCTACCAGGGCGAGGTGGCGTTCGCCTACGAGGGCGCCGGCGGCGTGGGCCGCTTCCTCAAGAAGGCCCTCACGGGCGAGGGCGTGCCGCTCATGCGCTGCCGGGGTCGCGGCGACGTGTTCCTCGCGCAGGACGGCAACGAGCTCCACATCCTGGACCTGGACGGCGACTCGGTGACCGTCAACGGCGCCAACGTCCTCGCCTTCGAGCCGGGCCTCACGTGGGACATCCGGCGCGTCGAAGGAGCCTCGACGCTCGCGGGCGGGGTGTTCAACATGGTCTTCACCGGCACCGGCCGCCTGGTCGTCAGCGCGTTCGGGACGCCGGTCGTGCTCGGGACGGCCGAGGCGCCGACCTACGCCGACCTGCAGTCGGCGATCGCGTGGACGAGCAGCCTGCAGACCCGGCTGGTCCGCACCGCCGGCGCCGGGGCGCTGATCGGGCGGGGCAGCGGGGAGGCCTTCCAGCTCGCCTTCGCCGGCCAGGGCTTCGTGGTGGTGCAGGCCAGCGAGGGACCCGTCGTGCCGCGGCACAGCCACGGCGGGAGCGGTGGCGGCGGTGGCGGCCTGTTCGAGTAGCGCCTCAGGCGCGCGCCCGGGCCCGCGGCACGTGCGCCCGCCGCTCCCGGCGGACCAGGGCGCGCTGCACCGCCTCCTGCTCCTCCGGTGACAGCGGGGCCTCGCCGGTGCCGGCGCTCACGCCCTTGGCGTAGGTGCGCGTCTCGCTGCGCCCGTTGATGGACGACAGGACGAGGCCGTCGCCCCTGTCGTCGAGCAGCGCCGCCGAGAACGACAGGGCCCCGGCCAGGTCGCCGAAGGCGTCGTAGCGCACGACGGCGACCCGGGTGAGCCCCGAGGGCGCCGAGGACCCGGCGCTCGCGCGGTCAGCCTCGTCGCACGCCCGGGCCACCGGCTCCGCCCGGGCGAGCAGCGCGTCGTGCGCACGGCGCAGCCGGCCGACCTGCACGGCCAGGGCGACCACGATCACGAGGGCGAACACCGAGAAGCCGGTGGCCACCACAGCGAGGGAGTCGGTCGACACCCCGCCGACCCTAGTGGCCGGGTACGGCCTGGCCGGCGAGGCGCGCACCGGACCCGCCGTACGCTCCCGGCGTGGACCGGACCCAGGCGCAGGAGCTGCTGGAGGCCGTCGCCGAGGGCAGCCTCGACCCGGCCGACGCACTGGACCAGCTGGCGACCGCGCCGTACGACGCGCTGGCGCACTCGCTGGTCGACGTGCACCGGGCCCTGCGCACCGGCGACCCCGAGGTCGTCTACGGCGCCGGCAAGACGACTGCGCAGGTGCTCGAGGTGGTGGAGGCGCTGCGCGCCTCCGGCGACCGTGCGGTGCTCGTCACCCGGGCCGCCGCCGAGACGGTCGACGCACTGCGCCGCGCGCACGACGAGGTGACGGTCGAGGGCAGGTCGGTCGCCGTCGGCCCGCTGCCCGCCGGGCACGGCACCGTGGCGGTGCTGGCGGCCGGCACCTCCGACGGGCCGGTCGCCGCGGAGGCGGCGCTGACGGCGCGGGTGTTCGGCGCGCACGTCGAGCGCGTCGACGACGTCGGTGTCGCCGGTCTGCACCGCCTGATCGCGGCCCGCCCGGTCCTGGACCGCGCCGACTGCCTCGTCGTCGTCGCCGGCATGGAGGGCGCCCTGCCGTCGGTCGTCGGCGGGCTGGTGGGGACCCCGATGGTGGCGGTGCCGACGAGCGTCGGCTACGGCGCGAGCTTCGGCGGGCTCGCCGCGCTGCTCGCCATGCTCAACGCCTGTGCGCCGGGCGTCAGCGTCGTCAACATCGACAACGGCTTCGGGGCAGGGGTGTTCGCCGCCCGTGTCGCCCGTCGCGTGTCACGGTGATCGGCTGGCTCGACTGCTCGGCGGGGATCTCCGGCGACATGCTGCTCGGCGCGCTCGTCGACGTCGGGGTCCCGCTCGAGGTGCTGCAGGCGGCTGTCGACCGGGTCGGCGTCGAGCCGGTGCGGCTGTCGCGGTCCACCGTCTCCCGCGGCGGTCTGGGCGCCACGAAGGTCGACGTGCACGTGGACGAGCACCCCCGCACCCGCACGTGGGCCGACGTCCGCGCCCTCGTGGAGGGCGCCGACCTGCTCCCTGCCGTCGCGGTGACCGCCCTGGACGTCTTCGGCCGGCTGGCCGCCGCGGAGGCCGCCGTGCACCGCACCTCCCCCGACGACGTGCACTTCCACGAGGTGGGGGCGCTCGACGCGGTCGCCGACGTCGTCGGAGGCGCCGCCGGGCTGCACGCGCTCGGCCTGACCCGGCTGACCGCGAGCCCGGTCGTCCTCGGCTCGGGCACCACGCGCGGGGCGCACGGCCCCCTGCCGGTCCCGCCCCCCGCCGTGCTCGCCCTGCTGGCCGGCGTCCCCGTGCTGGCGGGTCCCGTCGCCCGCGAGATGACCACCCCCACCGGCGCCGCGCTGCTGGCCGCGACGGTCGCGGCGTACGGCCCGCTGCCGCCGATGGTGCTGCGGCGCACGGGGACCGGTGCCGGCGGACGCGACCCGGACGAGGTCGCCAACGTCCTGCGCCTGGTCGTCGGCGACGCCGCGTCCGGCGGGCCGAGCACCGAGGACGCCGTCGTCCTGGAGGCCAACGTCGACGACCTCGACCCGCGGCTGTGGCCCGGGGTCCTGCAGCAGCTGCTGGACGTCGGCGCCGGCGACGCCTGGCTCGCACCGATCCTCATGAAGAAGGGGCGCCCCGCGCACACCCTGCACGTGCTGTGCCCCCCGGACCGGGTGGCGGCGGTGCACGACGTGGTGTTCCGCTCCACCACCACGCTGGGCGTGCGGTCCGTCGGCGTGGCCAAGCATGCGCTGGCCCGGACGCAGCGGACGGTGGAGGTCGACGGGCGCCCCGTACGGGTCAAGCTGGGCCTGCTGGGCGAGGAGGTCGTCAACGCCGTGCCGGAGTGGGACGACGTCGCGGCGGCGGCCGCCGCACTGGGCCGGCCGGCCAAGCTCGTGCTCGGCGAGGCGGCGGCCCGTGCCGCCGAGCTCGTCACCGCTCCCGTCAGGCGGCCTCCGCCAGCTCCGTGAGGCCCTCGCGCAGCGAGCGGTGGGTCCAGCCGAGCTCGTCCATCGCCTTGTCGGACGACGCCCAGAACGTCACGCCGTCGGAGGAGCTGATGAGCTCGCGCAGGTTCGGGGGCAGGCCGAGCGCCCGGCTGACCAGCGGGGCGGCAGGGGTGAGCGCCCGCAGCAGGGCCGTCGGCACGGTCAGCCGGGGCGGGCGCCGCCCGCTGACGTCGGCGAGGACCTCGAGCAGCTCGGCCATCCGCACCGGATCTCCTGCCAGGACGTAGGACTCGCCCGGTACGCCCTTGTCGAGCGCGAGCAGCACACCCGCCGCCACGTCGTCCCGGTGCACCGGGCAGACGCCGAGGTCGGGGAAGGGCAGGGCCGGCAGGCGTCCGCCGAGGAAGCGGCTGAGCACGTCGCCGAGGGTGCTGGGGTCGTCGGGGCCGTACACCCCGCCGGGCTGCACGACGACCAGCGGCAGGCCGCGGGAGGCGATCTCGCGCGCCCGGCGGTGCGCCAGCGCCTTGGTCTGCTCGAAGGCCGACGTCCAGCCGGCCGCCGGGTCGCGCTGCCAGCCCTCGTCGGCGACCCGGCCGCCCGTGTCGCCGAACACCGCCACCGACGACACGTGGACGGCCTTGGCGACACCCGCGCTCAGGGCTGCCCCCAGGACCCGCTCGGTGCCGGTCACGTTGGCGTCGACCATCGCCTCGCGACGGGCCGGCGTGACCCCGATCTCGGCCAGCGCGGCGGCGTGGACGAGCGCCTGCACCCCGCGGCAGTGCTCGACCAGCGCCGCCTCGTCGCACAGGTCGCCCTCGACGACCTCGCAGCCCAGCTCGAGCAGCCGCCCGGCACGGGACGGGTCGCGCACGAGCGTCCGCACCTCGTCACCGCGCTCGCGCAGCAGTCGCGCCACCTCGCTGCCGAGGAAGCCGGTCGCACCTGTCAGGAACACCCGCACGGCGGCGAGAGTACGCGGATCTCGTGTCCTCGTCGTGATCTGGGCGTGACCACGCCGTACCCCACCCGACCGGGTGAGGCGGCGCTCGCGCTGCGTCCGCCGCCTAGCTGCGCTGCGTCATCGAGTAGCGCAGCCGGGCCATGCCGTTCTCCGGTGCGAGCGGCATGCCGGTCGTGTCGAACAGCTCACCTACCCGCTCGGCGAGCCGCTCCGCCGTCCACCGGGTTCCGCCGTTCTCGATGGCGGCCTCGCTCGTGAAGGGCCGGTACAGCTCGACGGCGTCGCCCTGGACCCCGAAGACCTTGCCGCTGATGGCGCTGCTGGCGTCGCTGCACAGGAAGGCGACGAACGGCGCGACGTTGTCGGGGTGCCAGAAGTCGAAGTCCGGCTCGCCGCCGGCCGGCCCCGAGATGCGCTCGCCGTAGGCCCCTTCGGTCATGCGGGTGCGGGCGGCGGGGCAGATGGCGTTCACGGTGATGCCGTGCTTCCAGTTCTCCTGGGCCACGATCTGCGCGAACGCCGCGATGCCGGCCTTGGCTGCTCCGTAGTTGCTCTGGCCGAAGTTGCCGAGGATGCCGCTGGTGCTCGCCGTGCAGACCACGTGACCGGACGAGCCGGTGTCGCGCCAGTGGTTGACCGCGGCGTGCGTCGGCGCGTAGTGCCCCCGGAGGTGCACCTTGATCACCGCGTCCCACTCCTCGGGGGTCATCTTGGCCAGCGTGCGGTCGCGCAGGATGCCCGCGTTGTTGACCAGCGCGTCGAGCCGGCCGAGCTGCTCGACCGCCGTGCGCACGATCCCCTGCCCGTGCTCGATCTCGGAGCAGTCGCCGACGTGCAGGACGGCCGTGCCCCCCGCGGCGGTGATCTCCTCGACGACCGCCTCGCCCGCCGCCCGGTCGACCTCCCCCACCACGACGGCCGCGCCCTCACGCGCCAGCTCGAGCGCCTCTCCCCTGCCCAGGCCCCGTCCTGCCCCCGTGACGATCGCCACCTTGCCGTCGAGAAGTCCCATGGGGCGACCGTACGTCCCGGTTGCGCGCGGGTTGCAGTGGGGCTGAGGGTGGTAGACGACCCGCCCTGCCCCGCGGGCGCAGACGCACCTGCTCCTGCACATCCGGAGGACCGCTGCCCATGACCCTGTCAGACGCACCCGCCCCGACGCTGTCCGCCCAGACCCTGTCCGCCCAGGCCCAGGCCCCGGCGTCGCCGACCCTGCCCTCACCGGCCCCGCTGGCCTCGGCCCTCGCCGAGGCGCTCGCCTCGGGCGGTGCCGGCCTCGACGCGCTGGCGCAGGTCGGGCCGGCCGACCGCCGCGACCGCTTCCTCACCCTGCTCGAGGTGTACGACCTGCACACCGCGCCCCTCGAGCGGGTCGGCGACCGCGCGCGCCTGCAGCACCACCCGGACGTCGCCGCCCTCAAGGGCCGGCTCGAGGGCGAGTGGCTGGCCGAGCTCGAGGCCCACTGGGAGGCCGCCGGTCCGCTGACGACCTGCGAGGGACCGGAGCAGGTCGTGCGGGCGATGCGGTCGGTGGCGGCCCGCGACCGGCTCCCGGCGGCGTACCGCTGGCTCGCCAGGACCGCGACGTACGAGCAGCTCGTGCACTTCCTGGCCCTCGAGGGCGGCCCGGACGGCGGCTTCGACGACCTCATCGCGCTGTGCCAGGTCGGGCTCGGCGGCACCGCCAAGCTCGAGCTCGGCAAGAACTACTGGGACGAGATGGGCCAGGGCGACCTGGCCGGCGTGCACACCGAGCTGCACCGGCGGCTGGTCCGCGCGCTCGAGCTGCCGACCGTGCCGCGCGACGAGCTGCCGGTCGAGGCGCTCGAGCGCGAGGCCTTCGGGGGCCTGCTCGCCACCAACCGCTGGCTGCAGCCCGAGATGATCGGCGCGCTGGGCCTGCTCGAGCTGCAGGCCGGGCCGCGCTGCCGCCTGGTGCTGCAGGGCCTGGACCGGCTCGGCGCACCGCAGGACGCCTACCCGTTCTACGTCGAGCACGCCGAGGTCGACCCCGTGCACGGCAAGGACTGGATGGACAAGGCGATCGAGCCGCTGTCGGCGGAGCGCCCGGAGTGGGGTGCCCGCATGGTCCGCGGCGCCTACTGGCGGGCCGCGCTGAACCTGCAGTTCTTCGCGGCGGTCATGGACGAGCTGGTCGTGGCCGACGCCGGCTGAGCGTGCTCTAGCGTGCCGCCATGACGACGCACCAGGTCACCAGCGAGGTGGGACGGCTGCGCACCGTCCTGCTCCACCGTCCGGGGCCCGAGCTGTCACGGCTGACGCCGCGCAACAGCGCCGACCTGCTGTTCGACGGCCTGCCGTGGGTGGGTCGCGCGCAGGAGGAGCACGACGGCTTCGCCGCGGCGCTGCGCGAGCGCGGCGTCGAGGTGCTCTACCTCACCGACCTGCTGGTGGAGGCGCTGGAGGTGCCGGCGGCGCGGGCCGCGGTCGTCGACTCCGCGGTCGCCCCGTCCGTCGTGGGGCCGCTGCTGGCGGACGTCCTGCGCCGCTGGCTCAGCGACCTGCCCAGCGCCGAGCTCGCCCAGGTCCTGTCCGCGGGCATCACGCACGACGAGCTGCCGGCCCACGGCGCCGACGGGGTGGTGGCACGGCTGGCGACCGACGGCGAGTTCGTCGTGCGCCCGCTGCCCAACCTGCTGTTCACCCGCGACTCGTCGGTGTGGGTCGACGACCACGTCGCCGTCACCAGCCCCTCGATGCTCGCCCGCGCCCGCGAGCGGACCTTCACCGCCGCGATCTACGAGCACTCCCCCCGCTTCGCCGGCACCCCCCTGCTCTACGGCGGCTCACCGGAGGAGGCGTGGTTCGAGGGGGGCGACGTGCTGGTCCTCGCTCCCGGCGTGGTCGCCGTCGGCACCGGTCAGCGCACCACCCCCGCCGGCGTCGAGGCGTTCGCCCTGCGGGTCTTCGAGCAGGGCCTGGCGTCCACCGTCCTGGCCGTGCCGATCGCCCAGGAGCGGGCGACGATGCACCTCGACACCATCTGCACGATGGTCGACCGCGACGCCGTCGTCATGTTCCCCGCCGTCGCCGACACCCTGGACGCCTGCACCGTCACCAGCGACGGTGAGGGCGGGCTGCAGGTCAGCACGCCCGTGCCGTTCCTCGAGGCCGCAGCCGCGGCGATGGGCCTGGACCGGCTGCGGGTCATCGACACCGGCCTGGACCCGGTCACCGCGGAGCGCGAGCAGTGGGACGACGGGAACAACACCCTCGCGCTCGCGCCCGGCCTGGTCGTGGCGTACGAGCGCAACGTCGTGACCAACCACGCCCTGGAGAGGGCGGGCATCGAGGTCGTGCGCATCGCCGGCTCCGAGCTCGGCAGCGGCCGGGGCGGACCGCGGTGCATGAGCTGCCCCGTGCTGCGCGACCCGCTGCCGGTGTAGCCGGCTGCCTGCACCGGCTCGCGTCGCCCGGCGCCGGGCCGTTCAGCGCAGGGTGAGCTGGCGGCTCAGCAGCCCGGCGCGGGCCCGGCGCTCGTCGCCGGTCAGCGCCCGGGGGGACGCGAGCGCCTCGTCGAGCCGGGTGCGCAGGACCGCCGCGGGCTCCTCGAGGGCGTCGGCCTCCCGGTCACCCGGCAGGTCCCAGACGGGCACGAGCAGGCCGTGCGCGCGGAACGAGCCGACGTAGCGGCTGTCCGGGCCGATGCCCAGGCTCCCGGCGACGGCCAGCCGCGCCATCGCGTCGAGCAGCGGCTCCTCCTGCTCGGGCAGCACCCAGCGCAGGTGCGTCTTGGGCGCCATGCGGCACCAGTAGGCCGAGCGCACGGACTCCAGGCGCGCCGTCGGGATGACGGAGGCGTTCGCCCGCTCCATCGACGCGGCGACCGCGCCGTCGGGGTCCGCGGCGCCCTCGACCCAGTAGTCGAAGCCGTCGTGCAGCGTGACCTCGATCGGGTCGTCGGCCAGCAGGTCCTGCAGCCGCGGGCCGGGGCCGGGCAGGCCGGTCGGCACGACGGGCGTGCCTGGCGGCGCCGCGAGGGCCTGCTGGAGCGCCGCCGCGAGGTCGCGGCTCACGTCGCTCGAGCGCGACTGCACCTGCAGGCCGAGCAGCACCGTCCCGTCGGCGCGCACGAGGGCGGGCCAGGCCAGGGGCAGCACGGTCGACAGGGTCACCTCGCGCTCGTCGTCGCGGAGCCGGAGCGGGGCGGTGGCGGCCGGCACGACCTCGCGCAGGGCGACCCACTCGGTCTCGTCGGTCCGTCCCTCGAACGGCCGGGTCACCAGCCGCCGGTCCTCGCCCCGTGCCCGTCCGTGACAGGCCTTGTAGCGCTTGCCGCTGCCGCACGGGCACGGCTCGCGGGCACCGACGACCGGCACCGTCGTCGGGTCGGCGCCGGGGGACGGCGCCCCGGTGGGACGGGCCGGCGGGCGGCGTCGCGTGCTGATCGGGCGCTCCAGCGGTCGTCGGACGGGCTGCGAGCGTACGACTCCGGTCGTGCGGACGGCCGCCCTGCGTCATGCTCGCGCGGTGACGGGGAACGCGCAGTGAGCGTCGTGGTCGTCGGGGCCGGCATCGCCGGAGCGGCGTGCGCCCGGGCGCTGGCCGCCGCCGGTCTCGACGTCGAGGTGCGCGACCGGGCGCGCGTGCCCGGCGGGCGCATGGCGAGTCGCGAGCTGGGCGGACGGCGGGTGGACCTCGGGGCGTCCTACCTGACGGCCCGCGACGACCGCTTCGTCGCCGTGGTCGAGGACTGGGTCGGCCGGGGCCTGGCCCGCCCGTGGACCGACACGTTCCACGTCGCCACGCCCGACGGCCTCGGCGGGACGAAGACCGGCCCCCTGCGCTACGGCGCCGGCGGCGGGCTGCGCTCGCTCGTCGTGGACCTGCTCTCCGACCTGCCGGTGGTGCCGTCGACCGAGGTCGGCGCCGTCGGCCCGGGCCCCACGGTGGACGGCCGCCCGGTCGACGCCGTGGTGCTGGCGATGCCCGACCCGCAGGCTCAGCGGCTGCTCGACGACGGGCTCGTCGCCGAGCGGGAGGCGGTCGCGGGCCACGACTGGGAGCCGGTGCTCGCCCTGGCCGCCGGGTGGGGCGCACGGCGCTGGGACGACCGCTTCGACGGCTGCTTCGTGTCGGGGACCGGCTCCGACGGTGGCCCGAGCGACGTCCTGGGGTGGATCGCGGACGACGGCCGCCGCCGCGGCGACAGCGCACCCGTCCTGGTCGCCCACTCGACGGGGCCCTTCGCGGCCGCCCACCTCGACGACCCCGAGGCCGCCGGACCCGAGCTGCTGGCGGCGACCATGCGGGTGCTCGGTGTCGACGAGCCGCCGCAGTGGACCTCCGTGCAGCGCTGGACGTACGCCCGGCCGGCCGCGGCGCGCGACGAGCCGTTCTTCCTCGGGCCGCACCGGGTGGGGCTGTGCGGTGACGGCTGGGGCTCGGCGCGGGTCGAGACGGCGTACCTGTCCGGGCGCGCGCTGGGCGAGCGGCTCGCCTCGCAGCTCGCCGGCTGAGCCGGTCCCGGCAGCGGGGCGGCTGACGGACGGGCGAGAGGCGTCAGGTGCGGGCGGCCAGCAGCTGCTTGACCCGCCCGGGCAGGTTGCTGATGACGATGTCGACGCCCAGGGCGGCGACCAGCTCGACGTCGTCGCGCTCGTCGACGGTGAACACCGCCAGCGGCCGGCCCTGCTCGTGCACGCGCTGCACGAAGCCGGGGTGCTTCTTCACCACTCGCAGGGCGACGCCCGCCGCGCTGACCTGGAGCGGCAGCCTGCCGTCGCGGTAGCGCACCGGGACGCGGTCCATGAGCAGCACGGTCGGCAGGACGGGCGCGAGCGAGTGCACCCGTCGCAGCGAGGTCAGCGCGTAGCTCATCACGGTCACCCGCGACGCCGCGCGGCCGGCCGGGGACGCCAGGCCGTACCGCGTGAGCAGGGCGATCAGCTCGCGCTCGACCAGCCCGCCGTACCGCGTGGGGTGCTTGGTCTCGATGTGCAGCTGCACCGGCCGGCCGGCCGGGGTGGTGCTGTCGAGGGCGAGCTGCACCAGCCGCTCGAGGGTGAGCACGCTGCGCCGCTCCGCGTCCATCTCGACCTCGGCCCAGGCCTCCTGGAGCACCGGGTCGTCCTGCCGCGCCTTCCACGAGGCGAAGTCGAGGTCGGCGAGGTCGGCCAGCTCCAGCGTCGAGAGCACGCCCTGGCCGTCGCTCACGCGGTCGATCCGGCGGTCGTGCACGCAGACCAGGACCCCGTCACGGGTCAGCCGGACGTCGCACTCGAGCGAGTCGGCGCCCTCCTGCAGCGCCAGCTCGTAGGCGGCCAGGGTGTGCTCGGCGTGCGCTGCGGACGATCCGCGGTGCGCGACGACCAGTGGTGCTGGTGCGGGCATGCGCCGGCTCTACCCCTGTCCCCGTCGTCGCCGGACGCGGTGCGCGCTGCTGCCCGGCCCGGGCCCCTCGCCGTACGGCATGCAGGCAGTCTGCCCCGACGGGGCTACTTGAGCAGGCGGGACAGGCGCCTGTCCGCCAGCGGCTTGCCGTCGGTCTGGCAGGTCGGGCAGTACTGCAGTGCCTTGTCCGCGAAGGAGACCTCACGCACCGTGTCACCGCAGCGCGGGCAGGGCAGGCCGCTGCGGCCGTGCACGTTGAGCCCGCTCTTCTTCTCCGACTTGAGCTTGCCGGCCGCCAGTCCCTCCGCCCGTCCGACCGCGGCGCGCAGCGTGTCGACGATCGCGGCGTGCAGGCGGGAGACGTCCTCGGGCGTGAGGTTCTTGGCCGGCTTGAACGGCGACAGGCCGACCTCCCAGAGGACCTCGTCGCTGTAGGCGTTGCCCACGCCGGCGATGAGGGACTGGTCGGTGAGCAGCCCCTTGACCTGACCCCGCTGCCCGGAGAGCAGCCCGGCGAGCAGCTGCTCGGTGAACTCCGGCGACAGCGGGTCGGTCCCGAGCCGGGCGACACCGGGCACCGAGGCGAGGTCGGCGGTGACGTAGACGGCCAGGCCCTTCTTCGTGCCGGCCTCGGTGAGGTCGAAGCCCGAGCCGTCGTCGAGGTGCACGCGCAGGGCGATCGGTCCCTTGCCCATGCGGGGCGGCGCGGACGGGAGCTGCTCCCGCCACTGCAGCCAGCCGGCCCGCGCCAGGTGGACGACCAGGTGCAGCCCCGAGACGTCGAGGTCGAGGAACTTGCCGTGCCGACCGGCCCCCGTGACCTCGAGCCCGGCGAGCGCGGTCACCGGCGGGTCGTAGGTCTTCAGCACCGACACGGCGACCGGGTCGACGCGTGCCACGACCCGCCCCACCGCCCGCGCGCGCAGGAAGGAGGCGAGAGCTTCGACCTCGGGCAGCTCCGGCACGTCACCAGCCTGCTAGAAGGCGTACCGGACGCGCAACCACGGGGTGCGCTCGGCGATCAGGTCGGTGAGCTCGCGCACCCGCTCGCCCTTGAACCCGGTGCGGTAGCGCACGTTGCGGCCGCCGGTCTGCGACTGCTTGGCCTGCTGGGTCTGCGGTGTCCACAGCAGCTGCTCGGCCTGCGGGTGCCAGCCGAGGTTGACCTCGTGCAGCTGCTCGTTGTGGGTGAGGAAGATGACCTCCGCGGCCGCCTGTGCCTTGAACGCCTCGCCCGTGCCCTCGGCGAGGTCGTCGAGCAGCCGGGCCCAGTCGGCGAGCCAGCCCTCCCGGACGACGACGGGCGAGAGGTTGACGTGCACCTCGTACCCCGCCGCGACGAAGTCGTCGAGGGCCGCGATGCGGTCGGCGATCCGGTCGGTGCGGATGTCGAGCAGGCGGGAGTCGTCGTCGGGCATGAGCGAGAACCGCACACGGGTGCGGCCCTGCGGGTCCCAGGAGAGCAGGTCGCGGTTGACGTGCTTGGTGGCGAACGACGCCTTGGCGGTCGGCAGGGCGCGGAACAGCCCGACGAGGTCGCGGACGTTGTCCGACAGCCGGGCGTCCACGGAGCAGTCGCTGTTCTCCCCGATGTCGTAGACCCACGCCGACGGGTCGACCTGGTCCGGCGTCGACTTGCGTCCCTGGCGGCCGACGTGGCGCGCCGTGCAGCGCAGGATCTGCTCGATGTTGGCGAACACCGTCACCGGGTTGGAGAAGCCCTTGCGGCGCGGCACGTAGCAGTAGGCGCAGGCCATGGCGCACCCGTTGGCCGTCGACGGCGCGATGAAGTCGGAGGAGCGGCCGTTCGGCCGTGCGGCGAGCGACTTCTTGACGCCCAGGACGAGCGCCTCGGTCTTGATCCGCACCCAGCGCCGGACGTTCGCCTCGTCGCCCGCCAGCTCCGGGATGCGCCAGTGGGAGTCGACCTCCACCCGTTCGGCGTCCGGCCAGCGGGCGAGCACCTCCTGACCCCGCGGCAGCTCGGCAGCCGCCGGCTCGACGTAGATCCTGCGGACGTCGAGCAGCGTCCCGCCCGTCGCGGTCGACACCGGGGCCGTGGTCATCACCGGCTCCAACGCCGGGAGCGGGTTCCGGCTTCCGCGGAGGGGAAGGTTGCTGTCGTCCTGACGAGAAGGAGCTCGATGTCGACCGCCCTGCTCACCGACCGCTACGAGCTGACCATGCTCGAAGCGGTCCTGCGCACGGGGCTGGCCGAGCGACGGGCCGTGTTCGAGGTGTTCACCCGCCGGCTGCCGGTGGGCCGCCGCTTCGGCGTCGTGGCGGGGCAGGGCCGCCTGGCCTGCCTCGTGCCGCAGGTCCGCTACGACGACGAGGCGCTGGCTGCCTTGGACTTCCTGGGGCAGCAAGCGCGCACCTGGCTGCGCGGCCGCCCGTTGGGCGTCGAGGTGACCGCCTACCCCGAGGGCGAGACCTTCGTCCCCGGCTCCCCCGTCCTGACCGTGAGCGGCTGCTTCGGCGAGGGACTGCTGCTCGAGACGCTCGTGCTGTCGGTCCTCAACCACGACAGCGCGGTGGCCTCCGCGGCCGCCCGGATGGTGCTCGCCGCCGGGGGCCGGCCGCTGCTCGAGATGGGTGGCCGGCGCACGCACGAGCAGGCCGCGGTCGCTGCGGCACGGGCGGCGTACGTCGCGGGTTTCGCGCTGACCAGCAACCTCGAGGCGGGCCGCCGTCACGGCGTGCCCACCGCCGGGACGAGCGCGCACGCCTTCACCCTGGCCCACCGCAGCGAGGTCGAGGCCTTCGGCTCGCAGGTCGCGACGCTCGGCACCGGGACGACGCTGCTGGTGGACACCTACGACACCGAGCAGGGCATCCGCAACGCGGTCGCCGTGGCCGGGACGGGGCTGGGAGCGGTGCGCCTGGACAGCGGCGACCCGCAGGTGGAGGTGCCTCGGGCACGGGCGCTGCTCGACGCGCTCGGCGCCACCGGCACGCGCATCGTCGTGACGGGCGACCTCGACGAGCACTCCATCGCGGCGCTCGCCGGCTCGCCCGTCGACACGTACGGCGTCGGTACCTCGGTGGTCACCGGGTCCGGCTCGCCCACAGCCGGTTTCGTGTACAAGCTGGTGGCGGTGGCTCAGGAGGACGGACCCGACGCCCCGCTCGTGCCCGTCGCCAAGCGGTCGGCAGGCAAGACGACCGTCGGGGGCCGCAAGTGGGCCTACCGCGGCGACGGCCGCGACGTCGTCCGGTTGCGGCCCGGGGGTCCGGGACGCCCACTGCAGCAGCCGCTCCCGTCGACCGACGACGTGCACGCCGCTCGTGCCCGGTGCGCCGACGCCCTCGCCGCCCTGCCCCCCGAGGCCCGCCGCCTGGACCCCGGACCTCCCGCCTGGACCGTCGAGATCGAGGACCTGTGATGCCCTACAGCCCGCGCACCGCGCTCGTGGTGGTCGACGTGCAGAACGACTTCGCCGACCCGTCAGGCAGTCTCGCCGTGCACGGGGGTCCCGAGGTCGTCGCCGCGGCGAACGCCGAGGTGCGGGCCGCGACCACGGCCGGCGCTGCGGTGTTCTACACGCAGGACTGGCATCCCGCCGACACGCCGCACTTCGCCAAGGACGGCGGCACCTGGCCGGTCCACTGCGTGCGCGACACCTGGGGGGCGCAGCTGCACCCCGAGCTGCAGGTCGTCGGCGAGGTCGTGCGCAAGGGCGAGAACGGCGAGGACGGCTACTCCGGCTTCAGCATGCGTGACCCCGGGAGCGGTGAGGTGGTGCCCACCCGGCTCCCGGCGCTGCTGCGTGACGCCGGCGTCGAGGAGCTGGTCGTGGTCGGGCTGGCCACCGACTACTGCGTGCGGGCCACGGCCCTGGAGGGTCGGCAGCAAGGGTGGCCGGTGACGGTGCGGTGGTCAGCCGTGGCGGCCGTCGACGTCGAGCCCGGCGACGGCGAGCGCACCCGCGAGGACCTCGTCGCGGCGGGTGTCGTCATCGCATGACGACGCTCCGCCCCTCCTCGACACCTCCGCCGGCGGTCCCTTGACCAGGCAGCCGCCGCCGGACGAGGCGGCCTGGCTGGCCTCCTACGACCCGGGCCGCTTCCCGCCGTTCGCCGTCACCGTCGACATGGTGCTGCTGACCGTGCGCCACGGGACCTTCAGCGTGCTGCTGGTCGAGCGCGACACCCATCCCTTCCGGGGCGATCTCGCGCTGCCGGGCGGATTCGTGCTGCCCGACGAGGATCTCGACGCCGCCGCGGTCCGCCGGCTCGAGCGCGAGACGGGTGTGCGCCGCGACGCCGCCCACGTCGAGCAGCTCGGCGCGTTCGGTGCGCCCGACCGCGACCCCCGCATGCGGGTCGTGAGCGTGGCCTACCTGGTCTTCGCCCCCGACCTCGAGGCGCCCTCGCCGGGTGAGGGCACGCGGTCGGTGAGCTGGTTCGCGGTCGACGAGGTCGACGGCGTCAGCCTGGCCTTCGACCACGGCCAGGTGCTCGCGGCAGGAGTCGAACGCGCGCGGGCCAAGCTCGAGTACACCCCGCTGGCAGCGGCTTTCGTCGGGCCCGAGTTCACGGTCGGTGAGCTGCGTCGGGTCTACGAGGCGGTGTGGGGGCACCCGCTCGACCCCCGCAACTTCCACCGGAAGGTGACGGGCACCCCCGACTTCCTCGTCCCCGTGGGCCATCCCGCACCTGTCGGCCCGGGGGGCGGTCGGCCGGCGGCGCTGTTCCGGCGCGGACCCGCGACGGCGCTGCGTCCGGCGATGCTGCGTCCGAGCTGAGCTGCGCTCAGGCCGTGTCGTCCTGCGTCCGCGACCGCTCCGCCTCGCGTTCCCGCCGACGTGCGCGCCGCTCGAGCAGGACGAACACCAGGAGGACCAGCAGGGGCAGCCCGACCGTGGCGACCTCCGGCAGGCCGCCGCCGTGCGCGAGGACGGGACCTCCTGCAGGCACGCTGCTCTCGAGCGGGCTCACGACGACAGCAGCAGGGCCAGGCCACCCACGGTGAACGCGACCATGACCGCCACCAGCGGGACCTGCGCCGCCGTCGAGCGGCGCGACGACTCGCGCACCGCACGGTCGTGCGCCAGCACCACGCCGACCACGTGGCCGAGGACGATCGCCGCCACCTGCACGTAGGCGATGGTCCGCGGGCTGACCGCGGTGTAGTCGACCGCCCGGCCGTAGGTGCCGAACAGGTCGACGCCGGGGAGCCCGAACGGGTTGCTCGCGAGGATCCACGTCGCCTGCCCGTCGAGCAGCAGCAGCGAGAAGTAGTGGGCGATGGCGTAGCCGGCAGCGATCGGGACGAGGGAGTGGGCGAACAGGACCGGCTGCCGCCGTGCCGGCTCGCCGGCGAGGACCCCGCCCAGAGCCGCCGCGCCGACGAACAGCACCGTCGCGAGCCCGATCATGGCGAGCAGCCCCAGCGTGCCGGGAACTGCGGAGAGGTAGGCGGTCCGGCCCGGGCCGGCCTGCCAGAACTGCGTCCTCGACAGCCCGTCGAAGCCGGTGGAGCCGATCAGGACCATGACGACCGCGACGAGGCCGGGCTCTGGTCGCAGGCCGTCGGCGCCGTCGAGCGGCGACCGGACGACGAGCTGTCCGTCGGTGCGCCGGCCGAAGGGCGAGAGCCGTCCGAGCAGGCTGCTGTACACCTCGAACGCGTCGGCGCGGGCGAACCAGCCGGCACCGAACCACAGGGCACCGACGAGCTGCGCCACGCCGTACAGCACGAGGAAGACGCCGACCGTGCGCGGCTCGGCGCGGCCGGGGAGCACGAGCTCCAGCTCGACGAAGCACAGCAGCGCGACGGCGGCCGGCCAGTAGCCCAGCGCGGGGAGGCGGTCGGCTGCCGGTGCCGGGCCGGTGAGGCCTGCGACGGCGGCGTGCAGCGTCCGCAGCGGGTTGACGTAGGCCCAGACCGGCCCGAGCAGCAGCGAGGCCGGGATCAGCCCGACCCACAGCGTCACGTACAGCGCGTACGGGGCGAGGTTGTCGTTGGCCGTGAGCGGACCGAACAGCGCCACGGCGACGACCAGCAGCGTCAGGGCCAGCACGACGGCCCGGGCGACCCGGAGCAGGGCGGGTCCGTCGACCAGGCGCTGAACGGGCTGCGGCAGCGGACGGCCGGCGGCGTCGCCCTGCAGGCGCGGACGACGCCACAGCACGACCAGGGCCAGGAAGCTGACGGCCACCGCGAGCCCCGCGCCGGGGAGCGCGAGCGAGAGCGGCACCGGCAGGTCCGCGCGCCCGCCGACGCCGTGCGCCAGGACGATCATGCGACCCTCAGCTGGAACAGGGCCTTGCCGGACTCGTGCAGCTCGACCTCGAAGACGCCGGGGATGGAGGCGGTCAGCGGGATGTCCACCGAGCCGCCCGCGGGGACGTCCTGCTCCAGGTCGTAGCCGTGCACGTGCACCTGCTCGGCGACGTCGCTCGTGACCCGCAGGACCACACGCTCGCCCAGCCGCACCTCCTCGCGACCGGAGGTGCCCGTGACCTGCCCACCGGCGGCGGCGACCGCGATCGTGCGCACCTGCGGGGTCGGGGTGGTGGTCGGCTCGGCCGGAGCCGGCGTCGCGCTGGGCGCCTCGGCGGGAGCAGAGGCCGACGCGGACGCGGACGCCGACGGGGCGGACGGAGCGGACGCCGCGGCCCCGGCGGTGTCCGGCGAGTCCACGCCCGCCGCGCACCCGCTGAGACCGGCGGCCAGCGCGACGGCGACCGCCGCGTGGAGCAGGGCGGGGACGGCGGCGGTGCGGGCCACGGCTCTCCTTGCAGGACGGAGGGGACCGCGGACGGACCGGCCGCGGTCCTCCTGAACGGTAGCGGCGGGTGCGAGGACGGGCATGCTGGTCCGATGGACGCTGACGCAGACCCGACCGAGGTCGACGTGCGGGAGGCCGCGCGCGCCGCCACGGCCGGGGAGGCGCTGCTGCTCGACGTGCGGGAGCACCACGAGTGGGCGCACGGCCGGGCACCGCTGGCGGTGCACGTCCCGATGGGCGAGCTCCGGCAGGACACCGTCCCTCGTGACCGGCCGGTGCTGGCGGTGTGCCGCGTAGGCGGTCGGTCGGCGGCGGTCGCCTCGGCGCTCGTGCAGCTCGGCTACGACGTGCGCAACGTCACCGGCGGGATGCTCGCCTGGTCGGCGGCCGGGCTGCCCGTCGTCCGCGACGGCGGTGAGCCGGGGACCGTCGTCTAGGCGCCGGTCCCGCTCAAAGCGGGGGTGTGGGCGAGGGGGGAGTTGAACCCCCACGTCCTTTCGGACACACGGACCTGAACCGTGCGCGTCTGCCATTCCGCCACTCGCCCGAGTGCGGTCAGCAGGCTAGCACCCGCGCGCCGCAGTCCCGTGATCCGCAGAGCCCCCGACTACGCTCGACGTCCACAGGGAAGGGGAACCGGCGTGGGAGTGCTCCAGCGCTTCGAGCGTCGGCTCGAAGGTCTCGTCGAGGGTGCCTTCGCCCGTGTCTTCGGCGGGGTGGTCCAGCCGGTCGAGGTGGCTGCTGCCCTGCAGCGGGAGGCCGCCGACAAGAAGCAGATCGTCGGCCAGGGACGCGTCCTGGTCCCCAACTCGTTCGTGGTCGAGCTCGGTCCGACCGACCTCGAGCGCTTCGCCGAGTGGGACGCCCCCCTGCGCAGCGAGCTGGCCGGCATGGTGCAGGAGCACGCCCGCGACTCGGGCTGGTCCTTCGTCGGCGACGTCGAGGTGACGTTCGAGCGCTCCGACGAGATCGACACCGGGGTGTTCCGCGTGCGCAGCAGCGTCGTGGCCGCCGACGTCCCGGCTCACGCCACCGCCGGCATCGGGCGACCCCGGCTCGTCCTGCAGACGGTGCCCGAGCGCGTCGTGCTGCTGACCCGCCCGGTGACGGTCGTCGGGCGGGGCGCCGACGCCGACCTGCGCCTGGAGGACACCGGAGTCTCCCGGGCGCACGCCGAGCTGCGGCTCGACGGCAGCACCGTGCGGGTGGTGGACCTGCAGTCGACCAACGGCACCCTGCTCAACGGCCGTCGGGTGCGCATCGCGACGCTGAGCGACGGCGACCGCCTCGACCTCGGCGGCACCGCGCTGGTCTTCCGGTCGGAGGGCTGATGGGCAGCGCCCTGGTCGTCGCTGCGGTGAAGTTCGGCCTGCTGGCCCTGCTCTGGCTGTTCGTCGTGATCGCGTTCCGCACGGTGCGCAGCGACCTGTACGGCACGGGCGCCCGTACGCCCGCTGCAGCGCGACCGGTCGCCGCCGCCGCCGCTCCCCGCTCCCCCGCTGCTCCGCCGGGTCCGGGTGGCCGCCGCGGCCGCAGCGCCGCCCGCCGGCTGGTGGTCACCGAGGGCGCCCTCGCGGGCACGACGATCGGGCTGGGCGACGGCCCGGTCACCCTCGGCCGGGCGGACGACTCGACCCTGGTGCTCACCGACGACTACGCGAGCAGCCGGCACGCCCGGCTGGTCCCCGGCGACGGGGCCTGGCTGGTCGAGGACCTCGGCTCGACCAACGGCACCTACCTGGGTGCGGCCAAGGTCGTGCGGCCCACGCCGGTCCCGCTCGGGCAGCAGATCCGGATCGGCAAGACCGTCCTCGAGCTGCGTCGATGACCTCCGGGGCGCCGGCGGACGGCGGGACGCGGCGGTGACGCTGGCACTGCGCTTCGCGGCGCGCTCGCACACCGGTCTGCTGCGGGAGGGCAACGAGGACTCGGTCTACGCCGGTCCGCGCGTGCTCGCCGTCGCCGACGGCATGGGCGGTCACGCCGCCGGGGAGGTCGCCTCGGCGATCGCCATCGCCGCCCTGGCGCCGCTCGACGAGGACGCCCCCGGCAACGACCTGCTCGACGTCCTGCGCGAGCGGGCCACGGCCGCCAACGCGCACCTGCGCGACATGGTGACCGGCGACGCCGGCCTGGACGGCATGGGCACGACCCTCACGGCGTTCCTGTTCGCCGGCACCCGGCTGGGCGTGATCCACATCGGGGACTCGCGCGCCTACCTGCTGCGCGACGGCGTGCTGACGCAGATCACCCACGACCACACGCTCGTGCAGGCCCTCGTCGACGAGGGGCGGATCAGCCTCGAGGAGGCCGGCAGCCACCCCCAGCGCTCCCTCATCACCCGTGCGCTCGACGGACGCGAGGGCATCGAGCCCGACCTGTCCGTGCGGGAGGTGCGGCCGGGCGACCGCTACCTGCTGTGCACCGACGGCCTGACCGGACCCGTGGCCCGCACGGAGACGCTGCAGGAGGCGCTGGAGATCGCCGACCCGCAGGAGGCCTGCGACCGCCTGGTGCAGCTCGCCCTGCGCGGCGGTGGGCCCGACAACGTCACGGTCATCGTCGCCGACGTCGTCGAGGGCAACGGCCTGCGTCCCTCCGCCGCCGTGGTGGCCGGCGCGGCGGCCGACGCGCCGCAGCCGCCGCCGGACGGCATCGCCGGCTCGGCGGCCGCACGAGCCCGCACTGCGGAGGGCCGGGACGTGGAACGGGTCCGGGACCCCGCGACGACCGGTCCGCCGGCCGAGCCGTCCGCTCGGGCCGCGGGCCGCCCGCGCGTCCCTCGCCGGACCGCCCTGCTCGGCCTGCTCGTCCTGACCCTGCTCGTCGTCGGAGCCGGGGCCGGCTACGCCTACGTCCGCTCCCAGTACTACGTGGGCGTCGACGGCCGGGCCGTCGCCATCTACCGCGGAGTGCCCGGCTCGCTGGCCGGGGTCGACTTCGCCACCGTCTCCCAGCGCAGCGCGCTCGACGTCGAGCGCCTGGACCGGCTCTGGCGCTCCCGGGTGGAGCGGGGGATCCCCGCACGCGACCGCCCCCACGCCGAGACCATCGTGGACCGGCTGGCCGACGAGAACCCCGAGTGCACACCCGCCACACCCACGCCTGGCCCCACTCCGTCGGCCGGCGCGGCAGAGGCCCCCGACGCGGTCCCGCCCGCCCTCGCCGTCGTGTGCCCGGCGGGTGCGTCGTGACGGCCCCGACGGTCGCGCCGGCTGCCCCTCCACGCCGGGGGACGGAGCTGCTGCTCACCACGTTCGCCGTCCTGATCGCCGTCCTGGCCTACACCGCAGTCGGTCTGGCCATCGACGGGCGCGTGCCGTCCGGCACCCTGGGCTACGGCCTCGGGCTGGGCGCGCTCTTCCTGCTCGCCCACCTCGTCGTGCGCTACGCCGCGCCGTACGCCGACCCGCTCCTGCTGCCGTCGGTGGCGCTGCTGAACGGCCTGGGCCTGGTGATCATCCGCCGGCTGGACTTCGCCGCTGCGGAGCGCGCCGCTCAGCTCGGTCGCGCGGTGCCGGCGGGAGAGGCGCCCCGCCAGCTGGTCTGGACCGCGGTGGGCATCGCCGCCCTCGTCGCCGTCCTGCTGCTCGTGCGCGACCACACCCGCCTGCAGCGCTACACCTACACCGCGGCGGTCACCGGCCTGGTGCTCCTCCTGCTGCCCGCGCTGCCCGTGCTCGGGCGCACCATCAACGGGGCGCGCCTGTGGATCCGGGTGGGGCCGTTCACGCTGCAGCCCAGCGAGGTCGCCAAGCTCCTGCTGATCCTGTTCTTCGCCGGCTACCTCGTCGCCAAGCGCGACGTCCTGTCGCTGGCCAGCCGCCGGGTCCTCGGGCTCGACCTGCCCCGCGCCCGCGACCTGGGCCCCGTCCTGCTCGCCTGGGCGGCCAGCCTCGCGGTCCTGGTCCGTGGGCGTGACCTCGGGAGCTCCCTGCTGTTCTTCGCGCTGTTCGTCGTCATGCTCTACGTCGCCACCGAGCGCACGAGCTGGCTCGTCATCGGCGTGGGGCTCTTCCTGGGCGGCGCGTGGGTGGCGTACCAGCTCTTCAGCCACGTCCAGCGCCGGGTCGACATCTGGCTCGACCCGTTCGAGGACCCCGACGGAGCGGGCTTCCAACTGGTGCAGTCGCTGTTCGGCTTCGGCACAGGTGGTCTCACCGGGACGGGCCTGGGTGAGGGCCGTCCGAGCACGGTCCCGTTCGCGAGCACCGACTTCATCATGGCGGCCATCGGCGAGGAGCTCGGGCTGGTCGGGGTCATGGCCGTGCTGCTCGTCTTCGGGCTCATCGTCGAGCGCGGCCTGCGCACGGCGCTCGCCGTCCGCGACTCGTTCGGCAAGCTGCTGGCGGCGGGCCTGTCGTTCTCGCTCGCCCTCCAGGTCTTCGTCATCGTCGGGGGCGTCACCGGACTGATCCCGCTGACGGGGGTCACCCTGCCGTGGCTGTCGTACGGCGGCTCGTCGATCGTCGCCAACTGGGCGCTGATCGCGCTCCTGCTGCGGATCAGCGACGCGGCGCGACGCCCGGTGGCCGCTCCCGTCACACCCGAGCTGGCACGCGCAGCGCTGCAGTCGGCGCAGACGCAGGTGGTGCGTCGCCCGCCGCGCCCACCGTCGGATCTGCCTGCGCAGCGGGAGGATCCGTGAACCGTCCGCTGCGTCGTGTCGCCGCCGCCTGCCTGGTGCTGTTCGGGCTGCTGCTGGTCAACGTCAACTGGGTGCAGGTCGTCAAGGCCGAGGGCTACCGCGACGACCCGCGCAACAGCCGCGTCCTGCTGCGCACCTACGAGCGCGAGCGGGGCGCGATCTCCGTCGTGCAGGCGGACGGCAGCGGACGGACGGCCATCGCGGAGTCCTCCCGCACCGACGGCCCGCTCACCTGGCTGCGCGAGTACCCCGGGGGTCCGTCGTACGCCCACGTGACCGGGTACTACTCCCTGGTCTACGGGCGCACGAGCCTCGAGCGCAGCGAGGACGAGGTCCTGTCCGGTGAGGACGACCGCTTCTTCGTGCGCCGGCTGTCGGACTCCGTCACGGGCCGCGAGCCGCAGGGTGGCAACATCATCACCACCCTCGACCCGGACGCGCAGGAGGTGGCGCACGAGGCGCTCAGCGGCAGCCGGGGCGCCGTCGTGGCCCTCGACCCGCGCACCGGCGCGGTCCTGGCGATGGTCAGCCGTCCCTCGTTCGACCCCGGACGACTGTCGTCCTTCGAGCCGGCCGAGATCCGCAGCTACTACGCCCAGCTCAACGAGGACCCGACCGATCCGCTCCTCAACCGCGCGATCAGCAAGACCTACCCGCCCGGCTCGACCTTCAAGGTGGTCACGGCGGCTGCGGCGCTGTCGTCCGGGGACGTGGACCCGGACAGCTCCATCCCGTCCCCGCGGGAGCTGGACCTGCCGCAGACCTCCGCCCGGCTGCGCAACTTCGGCGGGGGCAGCTGCGGTGGTGAGACGACGACGCTGGCCAACGCCATGCGCATCTCCTGCAACACCGCTTTCGGGGCGCTCGGGCTGGAGCTCGGCGCCGACGCCCTGCGCGAGCAGGCGGAGGCGTTCGGGTTCGGCGACGACACGCTGCGCGCTCCGACGCGGGTCGCGACGAGCGTGTTCCCCGAGGACCCGGACGAGCCGCAGACGGCGACGTCGGCCATCGGGCAGTTCGAGGTCCGCGTCACCCCGCTCCAGATGGCCATGGTGGCAGCGGGAGTCGCTAACGGCGGGGAGGTCATGCGGCCCCACCTCGTGCGCGAGGTGCAGGCGCCCGACCTGTCGCGCCTGGACCAGGCCGACCCCGAGGTGCTCACGCGCGCCGTCGACGAGGACGTCGCCGCCGACCTGACGTCGATGATGGAGCTGGTCGTCGACGACGGCAGCGGAGTGCGCGCGCAGATCGACGGCGTGCGCGTCGCAGGCAAGACCGGCACCGCCCAGCACGCGGAGGGCCGGCCGCCGCACGCGTGGTTCATCGGCTTCGCCCCGGCCGACGATCCCCAGGTCGCGGTCGCCGTCGTCGTCGAGGACGGGGGCAGCCTGGGGTCGGAGGCGACCGGCGGGGCGCTGTCGGCACCCGTCGCGCGCGACGTCATGAGGGCGGTGCTCCGGCGATGAGCGCGCCCGCAGGCGTCGTCGACGGCCTGCTGGCCGGACGCTACCGACTGACGTCGCGCCTCGCCGCGGGGGCGATGGGCGAGGTCTGGCGTGCCCGAGACCTGCTGCTCGACAGGGAGGTCGCGGTCAAGACGCTGCGCCCCGAGATCGCCGACGACGACGACGCCCGCGAGCGCTTCCGGACGGAGGCGCGGTCCACGGGCCGGTTGTCGCACCCGGGCATCGCGGCGGTGTACGACACCGGCGAGAGCGACGGCCGCGCGTGGCTGGTGCTGGAGCTCGTCGAGGGCGAGTCGCTGCAGTCGCTCCTGCGCCGCTCGGGCCGGTTGTCGCCCGAGCAGACCCTCGACGTGGTCGCACAGACGGCCGCGGCGCTGCAGGCGGCGCACGCGAGCGGAGTCGTCCACCGCGACATCAAGCCGGGCAACCTGCTCGTGCGTCCCGACGGCGCGGTCAAGGTGACCGACTTCGGGATCGCCTCCGTGGCGGGCACCGCTCGCCTGACCCGCACGGGACAGGTGGTCGGGACGGCCGCCTACCTGTCGCCGGAGCAGGCGGCAGGCGGCCCGGCGACGGAGGCCAGCGACCTCTACGCCCTGGGTGTCGTCGCCTACGAGTGCCTCAGCGGCGCCGTGCCCTTCGCCTACGACAACCCCGTCGCGGTGCTGCTGGCCCACTCGCGCACGGACCCGCCGCCGCTGCCGGCCGACGTCCCCGCGCCGCTGACCGGGCTCGTCCGGGCCCTGCTCGCGAAGGACCCTCACGAACGACCGGCGCCCGCAAGCGAGGTCGTCCGGCGGGCCACGGCGGTGCGGGCAGCCCTGTCCGGCCCGGCGGCACGTCCTGCGACCGGCGCCGTCCCCGGTGCTCCGGCCGGCGCGACCACGGCAGTGCTCGGCACCGCACCGCTGCCGCCCACCCCTGGAGGAGAGACGGCCGGCGCTCCCCGAGGGCCGGCCGACCCGGCTGACCGGCCGTCGTCCCGCGTCCCCCGGCGCCTCCCCGCCCCCGGGCGGCCGGTCAGCCGGGCGCGACCCGAGCGACGGTCCCCCGGTGCTGCGCGTGCCGGCCTGGCGGGACGCCTCGGGCAGCGCCGTGCGGTGCGGGTCACCGCGCTGCTGCTCGGCCTGCTGGCCGTCGCGCTCGGCCTGCGGGAGTCGTCCGGAGGCGCCGTCCCTTCCCCGGCGCCGTCGTCTGCGACGACGACCCCATCGTCGTCGCGCTCACCCGCCGCCGGAGCGGACGGGGGCGGCGGTGCCGTCGTGCCTGCGCCCGCGGGACAGCAGCCGGGACAGCAGCCGCCGCAGACGCGGGAGCAGCAGCCCGCCCCTCCGGGTGCCGGTGACGGCGGCGGCGGCGGTCAGGGCGAGCAGGCCGACGACGCCGCGGAGAAGGCCGCGGAGAAGGCTGCGGAGGACGCCGCCGAGCGGGCCGAGCGCATCCGGGAGCAGGGCGACAGCGGCAAGGACGAGAGCGACAAGGACGAGAGCGACAAGGACGAGAGCGACAAGGACGACGGCGGCAAGGGGGGCGGCGGCAAGGGCGACGACGAGAAGGGCAACGGCGGCAAGGGCAAGGACGGGTGACCGAGGTCGAGCAGCCCCCACTGCTCGGGGGGCGCTACCAGGTCGGTGAGCTCATCGGCACCGGCGGGATGGCCGACGTCCGCCGAGGCCGTGACATCCGACTCGGTCGCGAGGTGGCGGTCAAGGTCCTGCGTCCCGACCTGGCGCGCGACCCGTCGTTCCAGGCCCGCTTCCGTCGGGAGGCGCAGGCTGCGGCCTCGCTCAACGTCCCGAGCATCGTGTCGGTGTACGACACCGGTGAGGACCCCTCCGGCATCCCGTACATCGTCATGGAGCACGTGGAGGGACGCACCCTGCGCCACGTGCTGCAGGAGGAGGGCCGCCTGCTCCCCCAGCGCGCGCTGGAGCTGACGGCCGAGATCTGCGGGGCGCTCGAGGTGGCGCACAGCGCCGGGATCGTGCACCGGGACGTCAAGCCGGCGAACGTCATGCTCACCCGCACCGGTGAGGTCAAGGTCATGGACTTCGGCATCGCCCGCGCCGCTGCTGACACCTCGGGCATGACGCAGACGGCGGCCGTCATCGGGACCGCGGCGTACCTCTCGCCCGAGCAGGCCCGCGGGGCCCACGTCGACGCCCGCTCCGACCTGTACTCCACCGGCTGCCTGCTGTACGAGCTGGTCACCGGCGCACCGCCGTTCACCGGCGACACGCCCGTCGCCGTCGCCTACCAGCACGTGCGCGAGGACCCCGTCCCACCCTCGGCGTACGACCCCACGCTGCCGGCCGCGGTCGATGCGGTGGTGCTCACCGCCATGGCCAAGAACCCGGCGAACCGCTACCAGAGCGCCCAGGAGATGCGCGAGGACCTGCTGCGGGCGCGCGCCGGTGAGCCGGTCGGCGCTCCTGCCGTCCTCGAGGTCGTCGACACCCCGCCGGCCACGGGCTCGCCGGTGCTCGTCGACCCGCGGCGGCGGCGCACGGCGCGCGGGCTCCTGGCCGCAGCGTTCGGCGTCCTGCTGGTGGCGGTGTCGGTCGGGACCGCCGTGCTGGTGCGCAGCGCCCTGGCCACCTCCGCCGAGCTGGTGCCCGCGCCGGCCGTGGTGGGGCTGGACCAGGCCGACGCCGTCTCCGCTCTGGCGCAGGAGGGCCTGCGGGTCGGGACCCTGCGCGGGCGCTTCGACGAGGCGCCGTTCGGCACGGTCCTCGCCCAGACCCCTGAGCAGGGCATCGTCGTGCCGCCGCGCGGGACCGTGGACCTGCTGGTCTCCCGCGGGGTCGAGATGACCCAGGTGCCCGTCGAGGCCGTGGGCCGTCCGCTCGCCGAGGCGCAGGCGGTGCTCGCGGACCGCAAGCTGACCGTCTCCTCCGAGACCGTCGGCCGGGACGGCTTCTTCGCCCCCGGGACCGTGCTCGGCGTGACGCCGGAACCCGGACGGCAGGTGCGGGCCGGCACTGCCGTCGTGCTCACCGTCGCGTCCGGCCAGGTGCCGGTCCCCGACGTGCAGGGGCAGGCACGCGACTCCGCCGTGGCGGCGCTGCAGGAGGCGGGGTTCTCGGTACGGGTCGAGCTGCAGTACGCCGAAGGCAGGCCTGACGTCGTGGTGGACCAGTCCCCCGTCGGCCGTCGACGCGAGGCCGGTTCGACGGTGACTCTCACCGTCACGCAGTCGATCCCGACGCCCGAGCCTGCGCGTGGACCACCACCGGACGCGGGCGGTCCACCGCCGGACCCGGTTCCGCCGGGGGAGTGAGTGCTGCTGGGCCAGCGGGGATGGAAGCGGAAGGGGCTGTCCTGCAGCCTGTTCGGCACCCATCAGCGGCACAGGCGCGGGACCGCGACCGAGACTGCCTGTGACAGCATGTATTACGCGACTGGTCCCTGGACCGGCTGTCCCACAGCAGGTCTCAGCCGAGAGCAGCCCGGCGCTTCTGCTCGACCCGCTCCACCAGCTCGGGTGCGAGCCCGGCAGCGCGAGTGTCCCCGCACTGTCGCAGCCAGTTGGCGAGGACCAGGTGCCCCCCTTGCGTCAGCACCGACTCGGGGTGGAACTGCACGCCCTCGACGGGCCGGTCACGGTGGCGCAGCGCCATGACCACTCCGCTCGGGGTGCGACCGGTGACGAGCAGCTCGTCGGGGAGCGTCCCCTCCTCCACGGCCAGCGAGTGGTAGCGGGTCGCCGTGAACGGGGAGGGCAGCTCGTGGAGGACACCTGCACCGTCGTGCTCGACCTCCGAGGTCTTGCCGTGCAGCAGCTCGGGGGCCCGGGAGACGGTCGCGCCGTGCGCGGCGGCGATGGCCTGGTGCCCCAGGCAGACCCCGAGCAACGGCAGGTCCTGCTGCTCGCACGCGGTCACCAGCTCGACGCTCGCACCGGCGTCCTCCGGCGTCCCCGGTCCGGGCGACAGCAGGACCCCGTCGAAGCCGTCGAGGTCGCGGACGTCGGCGTCGTCGTTGCGGCGGACGACCGTCTGCGCACCCAGCTGCCCGAGGTACTGCACGAGGTTGAAGACGAAGCTGTCGTAGTTGTCGACGACGAGGATGCGGGTCACGTCGTGCTCCAACGCCGGTCGTACGGCTCGCGCTTCCGTCGGGCGGACCGCCGCTGCTCGCCCGGTGGCCGTCGGCGCCGGCGACCGGACGAGGACGTGTCGTTCCGGGCGCTCACGGCGGCGGGGAGGCAGCCGGCGGGCGCCCGTCGACGGTCACGTCACCCAGCGGCAGCAGCGGCTCCACCGCCGGGAAGACGACGAGGAACAGCAGCGCGACGGCGGCGGTCAGCAGCAGCAGGCAGCCGAGCAGCTTGCCCGGCACTCCCCCGGGCAGCGACCGCCAGATCCAGCCGTACACCTAGCCCCCGGCTCCGGCGGCGGACCCTGCGGCCACCGGTGCCGCCAGCGCGGCCGGCCGGCCGGCCGACTTGGCGTCGGTGGCGGTCAGCTCGGCGGACACGATCAGGCGCTGGCGGGCGGAGTAGCGCGGGTGGCAGGTGGTCATCGTCAGCAGCCGCCGGGTCGGTGTCGCCCCTGCCTGCCCCGGTACGGGCCACGCGACCTCGACCGCGGACGGCGCCACGATCTGCGAGCCGGTGACGGTGTAGGTGAACCACGTGTCGCGGGTCTCGACGACGACCGCGTCGCCGACCCGCAGCTCGTCGAGCCGGGCGAAGGGGGCGCCGTAGGTCGTGCGGTGGCCCGACACCACGACGTTGCCCAGCTGGCCCGGCAGGGCGGTGCCGGGCATGTGGCCGGGGCCGGTCTTGAGGTCGGCCACGCGCACCCCCTCGACGACGACGGGAGGCTCGTCGTTCCACTCGCCCAGGCGCGGGATCCGCAGGACCGCCAGCGCGCCGCCGAGGTCGACCGGGGCCGGGACGGCGACCGGCGGCGGGCTGGGCGCCGGCACCGTGGGATCGGGCTCCGCGGTCCCGGTGGGAGCCGGGTCGGCGGAGGCCGTGGGGGCAGGCTCGGTCGAGCGGGCAGCCGGCTCGGCCCAGGCCCGGCGCAGGTCGTCGCTGAGCTGCTCCTGCGCCTGCGCGGTGACCAGGTTGGTGAACTTCACCTCGTAGACGCAGAACAGCAGCACCACGACCCCGAGCGTGATCAGCAGCTCCCCGGTGCCCCGCAGCGCAGCGCGGAACAGCCGGCCTCCTCGGCTCACGCCGGGGCCTGCTCGACGACGTGGGGCAGCTCCAGCGGGCCGTCGTACGCGGGCAGCCGTGCGTCCGCCTCCTCCTGGACGGCGTAGCCGAGGCCGAAGCGGTCGACGAACGTCCGGAAGTAGCCGACCCCCGGGTCGCCGTCGAGCGCGCGCCCGAGGTCGCCGGGCTCGCCGAGCGCGGTGACGACGAAGGGTGGGCTGTAGACGCGCCCGTGCAGGACGACCGTGTTGCCGACGCACCGCACCGCGCTGGTGGACACCACCCGCTGGCCCATCAGCGTCATGGCCTCCGCCCCGCCGGACCACAGGGCGTTGACGACTGCCTGCACGTCCTGCTGGTGCACCACCAGGTCGTCGGGGTCGTCCGACAGCGGCGGGCGCCCGGGCTGCCGCGGTGCGTCGTCGAGGGTGACGGTCACACCCGGCCCGCGCACGGCTCCGAGTCCGGCGGCCTCCTCGAGCGCCCGGGGCGGCGCTGCCTGCGCCACCCGTCCGTCGCGGTCGCCGACCTCCTCCGACTCCCGGGACACCTGCTCGCGCAGCTCCGCGGCGGCCCGTGACCGGCGCTCGACGGCAGCGCGCTCCCGGGCGACGAGCTCGGTGAGCTGCAGGCGGCGATCGGCGCGCAGGTCGGTCCCTTGGGCGGTCGAGGCACTGGTGGCGAACAGCAGCCCTGCGGCCAGAGTGGTGAGCGGCACGAGCACCGACCAGGGGTGACGCGCCACGTCCGTCTCCTCCGTCCCCAGGGGACCTGCGTCGTGCCGTGCGCACAGGCTCCGCAACTACGCTAACGGTCGGATCGGCACACCGGTGCCGGTCGTCGAGCGGACGGAGACCGAGGTCGTGCCCGAGTCCAGGAAGCGCAAGCCGGCCCGCACGTCGCGCCCGGCCCCCAGCGCTGCGGTCGCCAAGAAGAAGGGGCCGAGTCCTCGGTGGCTGGCGCCCCTCATGCTGGTGCTGTTCGGCGTCGGAGTGCTCTGGCTGGTGGTCTTCTACCTCACCCAGGCGCGCATGGGTGGCCTGCCGGGCGTCAGCGACATCGGCAACTGGAACCTGCTGGTGGGCTTCGGCTTCATCATCGCCGGCTTCGCGCTGTCGACGCAGTGGCGCTGACCGTTCACCCGTTCGACTGACACCGGTGTAGTTCTCCCCAGAGCTTGTCCACACTGTGGACGAGCGGGAGTGGTCAGAGCAGCTCGAGGACGGTGGCGTTGGCCTGTCCGCCGCCTTCGCACATGGTCTGCAGCCCGTAGCGGACACCGTTGTCGCGCATGTGGTGGACGAGCGTCGTCATGAGCCGCGCTCCTGAGCCGCCGAGCGGGTGCCCGAGCGCGATGGCACCGCCGAGCGGGTTGACGGTCTTGTCGTCGGCACCGATGTCGTGCATCCAGGCCAGCGGCACGCTGGCGAAGGCCTCGTTGACCTCGTAGGCACCGATGTCGGACACCGACAGTCCGGACCGCTGCAGCGCCTTGGCGGTGGCGGGCATCGGTGCGTGGAGCATCGGCATCGGCGAGGTCGCCGCGAGGACCGCCGTGTGGATGCGCGCCATCGGGGTCAGGCCGAGCTCAGCCGCCTTCTCGCTGCTCGTGATGAGCAGGGCCGCTGCGCCGTCGGAGATCTGCGAGCTGTTGGCGGCGGTGATCTTCCCGTCGGGACGGAACGCCGGAGCCAGTCCGGCCAGCGTCTCGAGGGTGGAACCGACCCGGATGCCCTCGTCGGTGCTCACCACGGCGTCGGGCGTGGTCACCGGCGCGATCTGGGCGTCGAAGCGCCCTTCGGCCGTGGCCGCGGCCGCGCGCTCGTGCGAGCGCAGCGCGTACTCGTCGAGCTGGGCGCGCGACAGGCCCCACCGGTCGGCGATCTCCTCCGCCCCGACGCCCTGGTTGGGGAAGTCAGGGCCGTAGCGGGCCACGTAGCCCTCCCCCAGCGGGCTCGCGGTGAAGGTGCTCCCCATCGGCGTGCGCGACATGACCTCGACGCCACCGGCGACGGCCACGTCGTACTGCCCGCTGATCACGCCGGCGGCGGCGAAGTGCACCGCCTGCTGCGAGGAGCCGCACTGCCGGTCGACGGTCGTGCCGGGGACCGACTCCGGCCAGCCCGCGGACAGCACGGCGGTGCGGGCGATGTCGAAGGTCTGCTCGCCCACCTGCGACACGCAGCCCCACACGACGTCGTCGACCAGAGCCGGGTCGAGGCCGCTGCGCTGGACCAGGGCGGTCAGGACGTGGGCGGACAGGTCGGCCGAGTGGACCCCCCTGAGCCCGCCGTTGCGCTTGCCGGTCGGCGTGCGGACCGCTTCGACGATGACGGCATCACGCATGACCGGCTCCTCGCTCGTGAACGACGGTTCACGCAGTGTACGACCGAGGGCGCACCCGGCGCCGTCGGTCAGCGAGCCCCGAGCGACAGGGTCCGTACGGCGACCAGGGCGACGAGCACGACCAGGACGGCGGCGCAGGCGAGGGCGTGCAGCCGGTCGCGTCCGGGGCCGCGGGGGGCGTAGGCGAAGGCGACGGCCAGGACCGCTCCGGTCACCAGCCCGCCGAGGTGCGCCCGCCAGTCGATGATGGGGACCGTGACGGTGATCACCAGGTTGATCGCGAGCAGCACCACGATGGAGCTCGTCTCGCCGCCCAGCCTGCGCACGACCACGTAGTAGGCGCCGAACAACCCGAAGATCGCTCCCGATGCACCGACGCCGAGCTGCAACGGTGACGACAGCAGGTACGACAGCACCGACCCGCCCAGCGCGGACAGCAGGTACAGCGCGACGAAGCGCAGCCGGCCCAGCGCCGCCTCGAGGACCGGCCCGAGCTGTGCCAGCGCGAACATGTTCAGCAGCAGGTGGAAGATCCCGCCGTGCAGGAAGGCCGCTGTCAACAGGCGGTAGTACTCGCCGTCGGCGACCCCGAGCTGCCCCGGAGTGCCGGCGATGTTGCCGAAGCGCACCTGCAGCCCGCCCTCCCCCACCGCCACGCCGAGCACGAACACCGCGACGTTGAGCACGACGATCGTCAGGCTCACCCGGCTGGTGTCACCGGTGACGCGTCCGCCGAAGGTGGTCCGTGGTGCCCGCACCGTGGCGGCGCCCTGGGCGACGCACTCGGGGCAGTGGAAGCCGACCGACGCCGACCGCATGCAGTCGGGGCAGATCGGCCGGTCGCAGCGCGTGCACCGGATCCAGGTCTCGCGGTCCGGGTGGCGGTAGCAGGCCGGGGCCAGGTCGCTGCCGTCCTCCGGACGCGGGTCGGCGGAGGACGTCAGCTGTCGACCCGCTCGACCTCGATCGACGAGATCACGACGTCGGTCTGCGGGCGGTCCTGACGCCCGACAGGTGTGGCCGCGATCTTGTCCACCGTCTCCCGGCTGGCGGCGTCGGCGACCTCGCCGAAGATCGTGTGCTTCATGTTCAGGTGGGGCGTCGGACCGACCGTGACGAAGAACTGCGAGCCGTTGGTCCCGGGGCCGGCGTTCGCCATCGCCAGCAGGTACGGGCGGTCGAAGCGCAGCTCGGGGTGGAACTCGTCCTTGAAGCGGTAACCGGGGCCGCCGGTGCCCGTGCCCAGCGGGTCGCCGCCCTGGATCATGAAGCCGTTGATGACCCGGTGGAAGACCGTGCCGGCGTAGAGGGAGCCCTCGCCCTTCCTGCCGGTCTTGGGGTCGGTCCAGTCGGTGGACCCCTCGGCCAGGCCGACGAAGTTCTGCACCGTCTTGGGCGCGTGGTCCGGGAACAGCTTGATCCGGATGGGCCCGAGGCTGGTGGTGAGGGTGGCGTAGAGCTCGCTGGCCACGCGGGCGCTCCTAGTCGTGGGAGTCGGGTCTGTGCGTCCGGTCGGCGGCACGGGGGCGTGCGCCGGTCCGCGTCGAGTCTCGCACGCACGACCGCCGGCGGCTCCGTGGCAGGCTGTCGCGACGCTCACCGGGACAGTGCCATCCGCAGCGGACGGGGACGGGCGACAGGGGGGATCGAGGGTGCAGGACCGCGGAGCTCGAGCCGCAGCACGGACTCTTGCGCGGGGGGCTCGCGGACGGCCCGTCCCCGCACGGCGCTGGCCGTGGGCCGTCGCCGCCGTGGCCGCCGGGGCGCTGTCCGGCGCCGCCGTCGCGCTGGCGCTGCGCCGTGGCCGGGCCGGCGGCGCCGTGCAGGAGCCGGAGGAGCTGCAGGCCGTCGTCGACCGGCCGGACGGGACGACGACCGGCAGCTGAGCGGGGACCGGCCGACCGCAGCCCGCGCGACCGACCGTCTCGCAGCGCACGAAGGCCCGGCGAGCGCGTCGCCGGGCCTTCGTGCACGGGTGGAGCCTGCCGGGTTCGAACCGGCGACCCTCGCGTTGCAAACGCGATGCTCTACCAGCTGAGCTAAGGCCCCGTGGTCAGCACAGTCACCGCAGGTCGGGCGGGCTCACCGCAGCCGTCCAGACCTCGCGGTCGGCGCGCCCGGCACGTGCCTGGCGCAGCAGGTAGGCGACCGCGCCGGCGATCGCGACCAGGACGGCGGACCTGCGCACGACGCGCTCCTCGCTGCTCGACCGACGAGACGGCTTCCGGGTGGGTGGGCCTGGGAGGACTTGAACCTCCGGCCTCATCCTTATCAGGGATGCGCTCTAACCGCCTGAGCTACAGGCCCGGAGTGCCCGCAGGCACGGTCGGCGAGACTACCACCTCGACCGGCTCAGCCGTCGCGCTCGCCCAGCGTGACCTCGACACCGCCGGTGAACGAGGCGCACAGGTTGTACAGCAGTGCACCGAGCGTCGCGAGCAGCGTGAGCAGGACGACGTTGACCGCAGCCAGCACCGCAGCCCCTCCGACCACCCTCCGGGACGTGACGAGCGGGGGGCCGTCGGCGTCGACCACCTCCGCGAACAGCTGGTTCACCGACGACTGGACGCCGAGGCCGTCCAGCACGGCGTAGAGGGCCGCCACGGCCGTCACCAGGGCGATGCCGAGCAGCACGGCCGCGATCAGGGAGAAGACGAACACCGACCAGGGGTCGATGCGCTTGAGCGCCAGCCGGGCCTTGCGCGCCCGTGCCGCAGGCCTGGCCCTGTCCTCGGCACGCACGGCGGCTGCCGAGCGCGGCGGCGGACGGCGGGAAGCGCTGCTCAGCACGCTCGTCGAGCCCGTCGCTGGAGTCGCGGACGGGGCCGGAGGCTGCGCCGGGGAGGCCGCCTGCGGGACTCCAGCGCCGGCCGGCGCGGCTCCGCTCGCAGAGGTGCCGGTCGTCGCGGGAGGCGCGGTCGCGGTCGGGGCGGTCGCGGTGTCGGGTCCCTGGGGCGCGGTCACACCGGGCCCTCCTCGTCGTCGTCGAGCGGTGCGTCAGGTCCGGACGGACCGTCGGCGGCCGCTCCGGGGGGTGCTGCATCGTCCGGCCCGGGGCCGTCCGGCCCCGGGTCGTCGACCAGCATGGCACTCCCGGACCCGCTGACCGACCCGTTGAGCGCAGTGTCCTGGCCCGGTGCTGCGTCACCGGTCCCGGCAGCGTCACCCGACCCCTCGTCATCGGCCGGCTCCTCGTCGCCCGTCGGTGCCTCGTCGCCCGTCGGTGCCTCGTCACCGAGGGGCAGGACCTGCTCCGCCGCGGCCTCGCCGTTGTGCGCCACGGCCACGACGGTCGCTCCTGCGGCGAGGGCGACCAGCTTGACCCCTCCTGTCGGACGCGAGAGCAGGCGCAGGGGCTGCACCGACATGCGGATGACGACGCCGGTGCTCGTGATGGCGAAGATCTCGTCGGCGTCGCGCACGATGAGCGCACCGACCAGCTGTCCCCGTCCCTCGGGCATCTTGGCTGTGAGAACGCCGTAGCCACCGCGCTTCTGGACGCGGTACTCCTTGAGCGCCGTGCGCTTGCCGAAGCCTCCGTCGGAGACGACGAGCAGCGCCGTGGTCTCCTCGTCGCCACCGGCCGGGGCGACCTGCATGGCCAGCAGCTCGTCGCCGGGCCGCAGGGCCATGCCGATGACACCGGAGGTCGCCCGGCCCATCGGGCGCAGCGCCTCGTTGCCGGCGGTGAAGCGGATGGAGTTGGCCTGCCGGCTGACGAGCAGCAGGTCGTCCTCGTCGCTGATGAGCGCGGCGGCGATGAGCTCGTCGTCCTCGCGCAGGTTGATGGCGATCAGGCCGTTCGATCGCCCGTTGTCGTACTCCGACAGCGACGTCTTCTTCACCAGTCCCTTGCGGGTGGCCAGGACGAGGTAGGGCGCGGCGGCGTAGTCGCGCAGCGCGATGACCTGCGCGATCCGCTCGTCGGGCTGGAAGGCCAGGATGTTCGCGACGTGCTGCCCGCGACCGTTGCGGTTGGCCTCGGGCAGCTCGTGGGCCTTGGCGCGGTAGACCCGGCCCTTGTCGGTGAAGAACAGCAGCCAGTGGTGGGTCGTCGTGACGAAGAAGCGCTCGACGATGTCGTCCTGCTTGAGCGAGGCACCCTGCACCCCGCGGCCGCCGCGGCGCTGCGAGCGGTAGAGGTCGGTCTTGGTGCGCTTGGCGTAGCCGCCGCGCGTCACCGTGACGACGACGTCCTCCTGCGCGATGAAGTCCTCGGCGCTCATGTCGCCCTCGTAGGCCACGACACGGGTGCGGCGCTCGTCGCCGTAGCGCTCGACGATCTCGCCGAGCTCCTCGCCGATGATGACGCGCTGACGTGCCGGGTCGGCGAGAATGGCCTGCAGGTCGGCGATCTCGCGCTCGCGCTCGGCGAGCTCGTCCATGAGCCGCTGCCGCTCGAGGGCGGCCAGCCGGCGCAGCTGCATGTCGAGGATGGCCACCGCCTGCACCTCGTCGATCTCGAGCAGCGCCATCAGGTCGCTGCGCGCCGCCTCGGCGCTGGCCGATGCGCGGATCAGCGCGATGACGTCGTCGAGCCGGTCGAGCGCCTTGGCCAGCGCACGCAGGATGTGCGCACGCTCCTCCGCCCGGCGCAGCTGGAACCGGGTGCGCCGCACGATCACGTCGACCTGGTGGGCGACGTAGTAGCGGACGAACTCGTCCAGCCGCAGGGTGCGCGGCACCCCGTCGACGATGGCGAGCATGTTGCAGCCGAAGGTGTACTGCAGCTGGGTGTGCTTGTAGAGGTTGTTCAGGACGACCTTGGCGACAGCGTCGCGCTTGAGCACGACGACCAACCGCTGGCCCAGGCGCTGCGAGCCCTCGTCGCGGACGTCCGCGATGCCGGCGACGCGGCCGTCACGGACCAGATCGGCGATGGACTCGGCGAGGTTGTCGGGGTTCACCTGGTACGGCAGCTCGCTGACGACCAGGATCGTCCGGCCCTTGGCGTCCTCGTCGACCTCGACGACGGCGCGCATGCGCACCGAGCCGCGGCCGGTGCGGTAGGCCTCCTCGATGCCGCTGCGGCCGACGATGAGTCCGCCGGTCGGGAAGTCCGGTCCCTGGATGCGGGCCAGCAGGGCGTCGAGGACCTCGTCGGGCGACGCGTCCGGGTGGTCGAGCACCCACTGCACGCCCGAGGCCACCTCCCGCAGGTTGTGCGGCGGGATGTTGGTCGCCATCCCCACCGCGATGCCGGACGAGCCGTTCACCAGCAGGTTCGGGATGCGGCTCGGCAGGATCGTCGGCTCCTGCGAGCGCCCGTCGTAGTTGGGGTTGAGATCGACTGTGTCCTGGTCGATCTCGCGCAGCATCTCCATGGCCAGCGGCGCCAGTCGGCACTCGGTGTAGCGCATGGCTGCCGCCGGGTCGTTGCCCGGGGAGCCGAAGTTGCCGTTGCCGTCGACGAGCGGGTAGCGCATGGACCACGGCTGCGCGAGGCGCACCAGGGTGTCGTAGATCGCGCCGTCGCCGTGGGGGTGGTAGTTGCCCATCACGTCGCCGACGACGCGCGCGCACTTGAAGTACCCGCGGTCGGGGCGGTAGCCGCCGTCGTACATCGCGTACAGCACGCGTCGGTGCACCGGCTTCAGACCGTCCCGCACCTCGGGCAGAGCTCGGCCGACGATGACGGACATCGCGTAGTCGAGGTACGAGCGCTGCATCTCGACCTCGATGCCCACGGGCTCGACCCGGTCGCCGGGCGGTGGTGGCGGGGGCAGGACGTCGGTCACGAAGGTCCCTTCTCAGGTCTGTTCCACGTGGAACGAGCGGGGGGTCGCACGGCGAGGCGGGTCGGTCGACTCAGATGTCGAGGAAGCGCACGTCGCGGGCGTTGCGCTGGATGAAGGAGCGCCGCGCCTCGACGTCTTCGCCCATCAGCGTGGAGAACAGGTCGTCGGCGGTCGCGGCGTCGTCGAGCGTGACCTGGAGCAGGACGCGCTCGGCAGGGTCCATGGTGGTGGACCACAGCTCCTCGGCGTTCATCTCCCCCAGGCCCTTGAAGCGCTGCACCGCGTCCTTGGGCAGCTTCTTGCCCGCCTCCTGGCCGGCCCTGATCAGACCGTCGCGCTCGCGGTCGGAGTAGGCGTACTGCTGCTCCTCGCGGCCCCACTTGATCTTGTAGAGCGGCGGCTGTGCCAGGTAGACGTAGCCCTGCTCGACGAGCGGACGCATGAAGCGGAACAGCAGCGTGAGCAGCAGGGTGCGGATGTGCTGCCCGTCGACGTCGGCGTCGGCCATCAGCACCACCTTGTGGTAGCGCAGCTTGGTGATGTCGAACTCCTCGTGGATCCCGCACCCCAGCGCTGTGATCATCGCCTGGACCTCGGCGTTGTTGAGAACCCGGTCGATGCGGGCCTTCTCGACGTTCAGGATCTTGCCGCGGATGGGCAGGATGGCCTGGAACTTGGAGTCACGACCGCCCTTGGCGCTGCCGCCGGCGCTGTCGCCCTCGACCACGTAGATCTCGGACTCGCGCGGGTCGGTCGACTGGCAGTCGGCCAGCTTGCCCGGCAGCGAGGACGACTCGAGGAGCCCCTTGCGACGCGTGAGCTCACGAGCCTGGCGTGCGGCCAGCCTGGCTCTGGCGGCCTGCGTCGCCTTGAGCACGATCAGCTTGCCGTCGGCGGGGTTGCGGTCGAACCAGTCCTTGAGCCACTCGCGCGTGGCCTTCTGCACGAACGTCTTGGCCTCGGAGTTGCCCAGCTTGGTCTTCGTCTGGCCCTCGAACTGCGGGTCGGCGAGCTTGAGGCTGATGATGGCCGTCAGGCCCTCGCGGATGTCGGAACCCTCGAGGTTGGAGTCCTTCTCCTTGATGTGGCCCTTGCTGCGGGCCCAGTCGTTGAAGGTCGTCGTCAGAGCGGTGCGGAACCCCTCCTCGTGCGTGCCACCCTCGGCCGTGTTGATGGTGTTGGCGAACGTGTAGACCGACTCGGAGTAGGAGTCGTTCCACTGCATCGCCACCTCGACCGACATGCGCATGCCCGTGGAGGTCTCGTCGGAGAAGCCGATGACCGTCGGATGGACCGCGCTGCGCGTCGCGTTGAGGTGGCGGACGTAGTCCACGAGGCCACCGGGGTAGAGCATCGTCTCCTCCACCGGCTCACCCCCGGTGAGCTCGAGCCGCTCGTCGCGCAGGGTGATGGACAGCCCCTTGTTGAGGAACGCCATCTCCTGCAGGCGGCGGTGCAGCGTCTCCCGGGAGTACGTCGTGGTCTCCGCGAAGATGTCAGGGTCGGCCCAGAACGAGACCGTGGTCCCCGTCCCGTCGCCTTGTCCGCCCTCGTGCAGCGGACCGGGCACCGAACGGACGTAGGACTGCGTCCACCGCCGACCGTCGCGCCGGATCTCGACCTCCAGGCGGGTCGACAGGGCGTTGACGACCGCCGCGCCCACGCCGTGCAGACCGCCGGAGACGGCGTAGGACTCGCCGTCGAACTTGCCGCCGGCGTGCAGGGTGGTGAGCACGACCTCCACCGCGGGGCGCTTCTCGACGGGGTGGAGCTCGACCGGGATCCCGCGGCCGTTGTCCTGCACCCGTACTCCGCCGTCGGCGAGCAGCGTGACGGTGATCGTGTCGCAGTAGCCGGCCAGCGCCTCGTCGACGGCGTTGTCGACGATCTCCTGGACCATGTGGTGCAGACCGCGCTCCCCGGTCGAGCCGATGTACATGCCGGGGCGCTTGCGCACCGCCTCCAGTCCTTCGAGGACGGTGATGGAGTGCGCGCCGTACCCGTTCTGGACGACCTCGGGGACGTCCACGGCGCTCGCCTGCCCGGTGACCTCCTGCGCAGCCTCCTGGTGCTCGGAGCCCCCCTGGCCGGCGGCGGCAGGAGCGACAGCACCGTCGAGCGGGGCAGTTCCGTCGGGCCCGTCAGGGGTGACGGGGAGGTCGGCGTCCGGACCGGTCATGCAGCAGCTCCGCTCTCCTGCGCCGCGCGCAGCGCAGGTCCTGCCGCAGCGCACCGGCCACCTCGACGAGCGAGTCCGGCGATGACGCTGCGGGCGTCGAGGCAGTCCGGGCCGACGAGCGTCCCGGCGGGGCGCTGGGTGCCCCGGCCGGGGTGCGTTCGCGCTCCAGACTACCCCGGCGGGACGGCCGCTCGCGCGTGAGAGCCTCTGCCGTGCCTCGTGGCGCGTCGAGCACCGGGTGGCGTGGGGGACCACGGACGCAGGTCGTCGCCCGTCTGACGGTGCTACGGGCACGGACGGACCGACCTCGCGGCGATGGTGCCATCGAGGGTCAGCCGTAGGTGTCCCGTGGCCCCCGTCCACGGACCCGGCGCGGCCCCTTGCGCCAGTCGGCCTGCGCCGGGCCGCGCACGACGACGCGGTCGACCACGCCGCTGCCCACCCGTTCGGCGAGCCGAGCCAGGAGCGTCCGGTCGAGCAGGCGGAGCTGAGTGGCCCAGGCCGAGGACTCGGCGACCAGGACCAGCTCACCGTCCTGCAGGGAGGCGGGCCGGCAGTGGTCGGCGATCTCGGCGCCCACGAGCTGCTCCCAGTTGGCCAGGACCCGCGCGGCGGACGTCGTGTCCTGCCACCCGCGCTCGACGACGAGACGGTCGATCATCTCGCCGAAGCGGACCGGGTCCCGCGCGTCCGGGCCGGAGCCGGAGCGCAGCCCCTCCCGACGCACCGGGCGGCGGGGCACTCCAGGGGAGACGCCCCGTGCCCGTGCGGCAGCGCGTGCGGAGGCGAGCGCGGCTCGGACGAGGTCGGGCCCGGTCAGCTCCGGCCACGGCGAGGCGTCCGTTCCACGTGGAACCGCAGGCGGCTCGTCGGCTCCGTCCTCAGCGGACACGCGTCACCTCCCCGTCGCGCACGTCCCAGCGACTGCCGGTGAGCGCGTCCGGGACGTCCGCCGGCACCGCCGCGGTGACCAGGACCTGCTCCGCACCGGCCACGAGCGCCGCCAGCCGGTCACGGCGGCCCTCGTCGAGCTCGGCGAAGACGTCGTCGAGGACCAGCACCGGCTCGCCGCCGTCGGCCCGGAGCAGCTCGTAGGACGCCAGGCGCAGCGCCAGCGCGAACGACCACGACTCGCCGTGCGAGGCGTACCCCTTGACCGGCAGGTCCGACAGCTCGAGGACCAGCTCGTCTCGGTGCGGTCCGACCAGGGAGATCCCGCGCTCGAGCTCCTGCGGCCGCACCCGGGACAGCTCGGCCAGCAGCGCCGCGCCGAGGGCGTCCCGGTCCCGGCTCGGTGCCCCGTCGACGGTGGGCAGCGCCTCGCCCAGCGACGACCGGTAGGCCAGCCCGGTGGCTCCGCGGGCTCCGGCACCTCCCACGGCCACCGCCCGGTAGGCGGTCGCCACCCGGGGACGCAGCGCCTCCACCAGGGCCAGCCGGGCCCCCAGCAGGTCTGCGCCGGTCCGGGCCAGGTGGGCGTCCCAGACGTCGAGGGTGGGCAGGTCCGCGCCGCCCGGTGGACGCCCGCTCCGGCGCGCCGACGCCGTCTTCAGCAGCGCGTTGCGCTGCTTGAGCACCCGGTCGTAGTCGGCGCGGACCCCGGCGTAGCGCGGAGCGGTCGCCACCAGCAGGTCGTCGAGGAACGCGCGGCGCTCTGCGGGGTCGCCGCGGACGAGCGCGAGGTCCTCGGGCGCGAACAGCACCGTGCGCAGGACGCCGAGCACCTCCCGCGCACGCGGCAGGGGAGCGCGGTTGAGCCGGGCGCGGTTGGCGCGCCCGGGGTTCACCTCGAGCTCGACCAGTGTGCTGCGTCCGTCGCGCTCCACCCTGGCTCGTACGACGGCGCGCTCAGCACCCGCCCGCACCAGCGGCGCGTCGGAGGCCACCCGGTGCGAGCCCAGGGTCGCGACGTAGCCGATCGCCTCCACCAGGTTCGTCTTGCCCTGTCCGTTCGCCCCCACGAGCGCCGTCGACCCCGGTCCCAGGTCGAGCTCGAGCTCGGCCCAGGACCGGTAGTCGACCAGGGACAGGTGGCTGACGTGCACGACAGGAGCGGGAGTGCAGGAGGCGTCAGGCCTCGGGCGGGGTGCCGGGCGCGCCCCGCACCGCGCCCTCCGACACGTCCGGCTCGGCCGCCACGGGAGCGGCGGCGTCCGCCCCGGGGCTGTCGGCGCCCTTCTCGGTCATGCCGACCGACGAGGTCACCGCATGGCCGCCGAACTGGTTGCGCAGTGCGGCGATCATCTTCATGGCGGGGGAGTCGTCCTGGCGCGAGGAGAAGCGCGCGAACAGCGCGGCCGTGATGACCGGCAGCGGTACGGCGTGGTCGACGGCTGCCTCTACGGTCCACCGGCCCTCGCCCGAGTCCTGGGCGTACCCGCGCAGCTCGGACAGGTCGTCGTCGGCCTCGAGCGCGTTGACCATGAGGTCGAGCAGCCAGGACCGGATGACGGTCCCCTTCTGCCAGCTGGCCACGACCGCCGGGACGTCGGTGATGACGTCGGTGGCCATCATGAGCTCCCAGCCCTCGGCGTAGGCCTGCATGAGGCCGTACTCGATGCCGTTGTGCACCATCTTGGCGAAGTGGCCGGCGCCGACCTTGCCGGCGTGCACGAAGCCGGAGTCGCCCTCGGGCTTGAGCACGTCGAAGAAGGGCTGCACCTTGGCGACGTCCTCGTCCTCGCCGCCGCACATGAGGGCGTAGCCCTCGGTCAGGCCCCAGATCCCGCCGGAGACACCGCAGTCGACGAAGCCGATGCCGCTCGGCGCCAGCTCGGCGGCGTGGCGCTGGTCGTCGGTGTAGCGCGAGTTGCCACCGTCGACCACCACGTCCCCCTCGGACAGCAGCGGGGCGAGGGCGTCGATCGTGTCGTAGGTGGGCTGCCCGGCCGGCACCATCACCCAGACCACCCGGGGCGTCTCGAGCGCTGCCACGAGACCCTCGAGGCTGTCGACCTGCCGGCCGCTGTCGGCCGAGCGGTCGTAGCCGACCACCGTGTGACCACCGCGGCGCAGCCGCTCCGCCATGTTGCCGCCCATGCGGCCCAGCCCGATCATGCCCAGCGTTGCCATGGCTCTCCTTCGACGTCGGTGGGGCGGTGCACCGGCGGTGCGCCGCTGCGCGTCTCGTGCCTACCCGGGCCTCAGCCCGACAGCCGCACCGGCATCAGCAGGTAGCGGTAGTCGGCACCCGAGGAGTCCGCAGCGGCGCCCGCGGAGGAGTCCGCGGCGTCCGCGCGCTTGCCGGTGAGCACGGCGGGACGGGTGGGCCCGGTGAACGACAGGGTCGTGGTGTCGCTGTCGACGGCGCCGAGGCCGTCCAGCAGGTACTGCGGGTTGAAGGCGATGGAGAACGGCTCGCTGCTCGACGGCCCCTCCCACACGCAGTCCAGCTGCTCGCTCGCCTGCGCGTCGTCGGCGCCGCCCGCCTCGAGCACGACGCCGTCGGCCGAGAAGCCCAGCCGCACCGGTGCGTTGCGCGCAGCGACCAGCGCCACGCGCTTGACCGCGTCCACGAACGGGCTGGTCGCGACCTCGGCAACCGCACTGCTCTCGCTCGGCAGCAGCGAGCGGTACTTCGGGAACTCGCCCTCGAGCAGCCGGGAGGTGGTGCGCCGACCCCCGCCCTCGAAGCCGATCATGCCCTCGCTCGCGCCGCTGGAGCGGGACGACAGCGCCAGCGTCACCTCCGGGGCCGAGGTCAGGGCGCGGGCGGTCTCGGCGAGCGTGCGTGCCGGCACGAGGGCGGTGGTGGAGATGTCGAGGGCCCCTGGACGCCACGGGAGCGTGCGGACGGCGAGCCGGTAGCGGTCGGTGGCGGCCAGGGTGAGCGTCTCCCCCTCGATCTCGAACCGGACGCCGGTCAGGACGGGGAGCGTGTCGTCGCGGCCGGCCGCCAGCGCGACCTGGGCCACCGCGGCGGCGAACACGTCGGCGCCGAGCGTGCCGGCGGTCTCCGGCATGGCGGGCAGCGCCGGGTAGTCCTCGACGGGCAGGGTGGGCAGTGTGAAGCGGGCCGGTCCGCAGGTCAGGACCACCCGCGTGCCCTCCACGCGCAGCACGACCGGCTGGGCGGGCAGCGAGCGGACGATGTCGGAGAGCAGGCGCCCGGGCACGAGGACCCGGCCGGGCTCGTCGGCCAGCACGTCGAGCCGGACCCGGGAGCTCACCTCGTAGTCGAAGCCGGAGACCTCGAGGCCGTCGGCACCGGCCTCGAGCAGCAGGCCCAGCAGGACCTGCATGGGCGGGCGCGCGGGCAGTGACCGGGCCGTCCAGCCGACGGCGTCCGCGAGCGCGTCCCGCTCGACCCTCAGCTCCATGCGTGCTGCCTCATGCGGGGGGTGCCTCTCCGGACGTGTGGTGGGTGCGGGTGCAGGGTGTCAGACCCTGCCAGAGACCGTCGTTCCACAGGAACGCCTCCCCCTGGACACGGGGTTGATCGGTCGAGGGAGATGTCCTGACCGTCGTGGTCGGGGCCTGCGGGCCTGTGGATCCGTGCGGTCGTCCCAGGTGGCGCGGCGCGGCGGCCTGTGCGACGGATGTGGACGCTGCCCCCGTGCACCGGTGGACGGCTGGGGACGGCGAGGCGGCCGTGCGGTGTCGTCCACGGGACGGCCGGCGGTTGTCCCCAGTTGTCCACAGGGTTGTCCCCACGCTGTGCAGGGACGCTGTGACCCGGGGCACGTCCCGGGAGGGGGGCGTCACGGCTGGCGGGACCGGGTCTTGATGCGGTTGGTCAGCTCGGCGACCTGGTTGTAGGTGACGCGGCGCTCGGGCATCTGCGCACGGATCTTGCGGTCGGCGTGGATCACGGTCGTGTGGTCACGTCCGCCGAACATCTGGCCGATCTTGGGCAGCGACAGGTCGGTGAGCTCCCGGCACAGGTACATGGCGATCTGCCGGGCGCTGACCAGCACCCGGGAGCGGGACGACCCGCACAGGTCCTCCATGGTCAGCCCGAAGTACTCCGCGGTCGCCGCCATGATGGTCGCGCCGGTGATCTCCGGGCCGCCGTCGGCCGGGATCAGGTCCTTGAGGACCACCTCGGCCAGGGCGAGGTCGACCGACTGCCGGTTGAGCGAGGCGAAGGCCGTGACGCGGATCAGCGCGCCCTCGAGCTCACGGATGTTGCGGGAGATCTTCGAGGCGATGAACTCGAGGACGTCCGGCGGCGCCGCGAGGCGGTCCTGCGCCGCCTTCTTGCGCAGGATGGCGATGCGGGTCTCGAGGTCGGGCGGCTGGACGTCGGTGATCAGCCCCCACTCGAAGCGGGTGCGCAGCCGGTCCTCCAGGGTCGACAGCTGCTTGGGCGGCCGGTCCGAGCTGATCACGATCTGCTTGTTGGCGTTGTGGAGGGTGTTGAAGGTGTGGAAGAACTCCTCCTGCGTGCCCTCCTTGTGCTCGAGGAACTGGATGTCGTCCACGAGCAGGATGTCGACGTCGCGGTAGCGCCGGCGGAAGGTCTCGGCCCGCCCGTCGCGGATGGAGTTGATGAAGTCGTTCGTGAACTCCTCCGAGCTCACGTAGCGCACCTGCGCCCCGTCGAACAGGTGCTGGGCGTAGTGGCCGATGGCGTGCAGCAGGTGGGTCTTGCCGAGCCCGCTCTCGCCGTAGACGAACAGCGGGTTGTACGCACGTGCCGGCGCCTCGGCGACCGCCACCGCCGCAGCGTGCGCGAAGCGGTTGGACGCACCGATGACGAAGGTCTCGAACGCGTACTTCGGGTTGAGCCGCGCCGGCTCGACCGGGCCGCGCGAGGTCGGCACCGCGGCCAGCAGCGGTCGCCCGTCGTCGAGGGGGGAGGGCGCGCGCAGGGGGTCGGCCGAGGTGTGCCGGCCGGAGTCGCGTCCTGCCGACGCGCCCTCGGCGTCCGCGGGCCGCTCGGGCTCGGTGCGCCCGTCGTCGGGCCGGACGGTGAAGGCGACCTGGATGTCGCGGCCGTACTCGGTGGACAGCGCCTCGGCGATCACCGACCGCAGGCGGCTGTCGAGGACGTCCTTGGCGAACTCGTTGGGCGCGGCGAGCAGCGCCGTGTCGCTCATCAGCCCGAGCGGCCGGGTCAGCGACACCCACGCGCGGTGCTGCGGCGAGATCACCCCGTCCGCGGCGAGCCCGGCCACCGCCCTCGCCCAGACGTCCTCGAGCGACAGGGGGTCGCCCCCCGCCGTGCCGGCCTCTGCCTCGGTCACGCGGTCCCCTCGCTCGCAACGGTCAGCGGCCCGGCGCATCCGCCCCGGAGGTCCGGGACGAGCTGGCACCGCCCCGGCCGGCGTGACCCTGCCTGCGTCACCGAGGACTGTCCACACCTGTGTCCACAACTTGTGGAGACAGGGACGCTACGCGACGACCGACCCCCGGCCGGACGGCTGCCACGCGCCCTTCTGGTCGAGCACGCCTGCAGTTGCTCGCAGGAGCGTGGCGCACCCCCGGCTCGGACGGCTCGGGGCCCGGCAGGCGAGGACGCTAACAGCACCGTCGCGCTGCGGGCAAGGCTCGAGATGTCCGTCTGTCCTCGGCCGGCGGCGAGTCCCGTCGACGGTGTTTGACCCCCTCCGACGGCGTCCGTACCTTGGAGAGGTCTGTGCCCACGCGCCGCCGCCCGGTGGTCCGGCCGACGACCCGCACGGCGCCCGCGCCACGACCTGACCGACCCCCGAGCACCAGCCGAGAGCGAGCCCCTCCCGTGAGCAAGCGCACCTTCCAGCCGAACAACCGCCGTCGTGCCAAGACCCACGGCTTCCGGCTGCGCATGTCCACCCGGGCGGGTCGTGCCATCCTCGCCGGCCGTCGCCGCAAGGGCCGCGCCGAGCTGTCTGCCTGAGTCGTCCCCCGCGCTGCGGCCGGACCGGGAGGACGCGCCGTGCTCGCCCGTGCTGCCCGCCTGCACCGCTCGGCCGACTTCACCGAGGTCGTGCGGCGAGGGCGCCGGGCGTCCCGGGCGACGCTGACCGTGCACCTGCTCCCGGGCGGTGCTGAGGGCGAAGCAGCCACCCCGGCCCGCGCTGGGCTGGTCGTGAGCAAGGCCGTGGGCGGGTCGGTGGTGCGCTCCGCCGTCTCCCGGCGCCTGCGCCACCTCCTGCGTGACCGGCTGGGGACGCTGCCCGGCGGCTCGCGCCTGGTCGTGCGCGCCGCGCCGGCTGCGGCCGGAGCGACCAGCGCCGTCCTCGGGCACGACCTGGACGCCGCCCTGTCCCGGGCCGTTCGTCCGGAGGCCGGGCGTGGGCGAGCCGGGCGTCCAGGGGCCGGCCCGCCGGCGGGGTCGGGGTGAGTCCCGCCGCCCGCGTGCTGCACGCGGCAGTGCGCGCCTACCAGCTGTGGATCAGCCCCCTGCTCGGCCCGCACTGCCGTTTCGCGCCGTCGTGCAGCGCCTACGCCGCCCAGGCCCTGCAGACCCACGGCGCCGGCCGCGGCACCTGGCTGGCCCTGCGGCGGATCGCACGGTGCCATCCCTTCCACCCCGGCGGGCACGATCCGGTGCCCGTCGCTCGTCTGTCCGACGTGCGGCGACCTACGCTGGGGCCCTCCCGGGCCGCGCCGTCCCGCGCTGTCCCCGCTCGACCCGACGCACCGGAGCAGACCCGTGCTTGACGTCCTCGCCAGTCCCGTCGGCCATCTGCTGGCGTACATCCACAGCGCGCTGTCGACGTTCCTCATCCCGGCGAGCGGTCCGGCCTGGGCCTTCTCCATCGTCCTGCTCACGGTGACCGTCCGCCTGCTGCTGTTCCCGCTGTTCGTCAAGCAGATCAAGAGCCAGCGGCGGATGCAGGAGCTCGCCCCCAAGCTCAAGGAGCTGCAGAAGCTCCACAAGGGCGACCGCGAGACGCTGCAGACCGAGACGATGAAGCTGTACAAGGACAACAACGCCAACCCGATCAGCGGCTGCCTGCCGCTGCTCCTGCAGCTCCCGGTGTTCTTCGCGCTGTTCACCGTCATCCGCGAGTTCGAGCCCGGCGCCGACGCGCGCTACGGCCTGACCGCGCAGCAGCTGGGGGAGGGCGCGGCGGCCAAGGTCTTCGGGGCGCCGATCTCGGCCGCGTTCAACACCTCGCCCGAGATGCTGGCGCAGCTCGACGCGAACCAGCTCACCGTGCGCGTGGTGGCCGCGGTCATGGTCGTGCTCATGGGCCTGTCGACCTTCTACACGCAGCGGCAGATGATCGCGCGGTCGGGCACCACGGACCCGCAGCAGATCATGGTGCAGAAGCTGCTGCTGTACGTGCTGCCGCTGTCGTTCGCCATCTCCGGGGCGATCTTCCCGATCGGCGTGCTGCTCTACTGGCTGACCACCAACATCTGGTCGATGGGTCAGCAGGCCTGGGTCATCAAGCGCATGCCGCCGGTCGTGCTCGACTCCAGCAAGAGCGCCGGCGCGCCGGGCACCTCGGGCGGTGCCGTCAAGGCCAAGGACGGCAAGGCCAAGGACGCACAGACGAAGGACGCACAGACGAAGGACGCACAGGCCAAGGCCGGGGACGGCGGCGGCAAGGCGGGCGTGAGCAAGGCCAAGGGGACGGCGGCCGCTCCCGACGCCGGCGTCACCTCGTCGGAGGCGCCGGTCCCGGCGCCGTCGTCCGGGTCCACCGCCGGCACGCCGGCGGCGAGCTCGGGTGCCCGGGTGAGCGCGACGCCGCCGGCGCCGGTGTCGGCACCGGCCAACCGCCGGCCCGCCGGCAGCCGCAAGAACAAGACCCGCCGCGGCGGCCGCCGCTAGCCTCTCGGCAGGACCTGTCCGCCGCTGCGTGGACCCGCACGACGCCGACTCCGCAGGTGCGGGCGCGCGCGCGGCGCGGACGGGCTGCCGTACGACCGACCCGACTGCGAAGGACCCCCGTGAGCGAGAGCACCGCCCGTCCGGACGACGACGTGTCGGACGACGACCTGTCCGGTCAGGACCTCCTCGTCCGCGAGGGCGACATCGCCGGCGACTACCTCGAGCGCCTGCTCGACATCGCCGACGTGGACGGCGACATCGACATGGACGTCGAGGGCGAGCGTGCCGTCGTCGCGATCGTGGGGGACGGCCTGGACGCCCTGGTCGGCCAGCACGGGCAGGTGCTCGAGGCGGTGCAGGAGCTCACGCGCCTCGCCGTCGTGCGGGAGACCGGGGTCCGCTCCCGGCTCATGCTCGACATCGGCGGGTGGCGGGCTGCCCGCAAGCAGGAGCTGACCGCGATCGGCACCCGGGCGGCGCAGCGCTGCGCCGAGACCGGGGAACGCGTCCGCCTGGCTCCGATGACGCCGTTCGAGCGCAAGGTCGTGCACGACGCGGTGGCTGCGGTCGCCGGCGTCCGCAGCCAGTCCGAGGGGCTGGAGCCCGAGCGCCGCGTGGTGGTCCTGCCCGACGGCAGCTGATGTCGGTCCCTCCCGTCCTGCCGTCGGTCCTGGGTGCTCCACCGCCGCAGGCCGTCGAGGTCTTCGGCCCGGCGCTGGCGCAGGTCACGGCGTACGCGCAGCTCCTGGCCGGGCCCGGCGTCGAGCGCGGCCTGCTCGGGCCGCGGGAGGCTCCACGGCTGTGGGAACGGCACCTGCTCAACTGCGCCGGAGTCGCGGAGCTGCTCGGCGAGGGTGAGGTCGTCGCCGACGTCGGGTCCGGTGCAGGCCTCCCCGGGATCGTGCTCGCGCTGCTGCGTCCGGACGTCACGGTCCTGCTCGTCGAGCCGCTGCTGCGCCGCAGCACCTTCCTGGAGCAGGTCGTGCACGAGCTGGGCCTGCGCACCGCCGTGGTGCGGCGCGCCCGGGCCGAGGAGCTGGCCGGGTCGGTGCTCGTCGACACGGTGGTGGCGCGGGCCGTCGCCCCGCTGGACCGCCTCGTCGGCTGGTCGCTGCCGCTGCTGCGCCCCGGCGGCCGGCTGCTGGCGCTCAAGGGCGAGCGGGCCGACGGCGAGCTGGCCGCCTGCGGGGCCGCGCTGCGTGCCGCCGGTGCATCGGGCGGTGAGGTGGTCACCGTCGGGCAGCCCGACCTGCTCACCGACGGCAGGGTCGTCGTGGTGACCCGCGGGCAGGCGGCGGCCCCGCACCGCGCCCCGGCGGGGCGCGCCGGGCGCCGGGGGCGGCGATGAGCGGCCCGGCCCGGCCGGACGCGCCGGCGGCGGCACCGGAGCACGACCGCCCCGAGCAGGACGCCGCTGTCGATCAGGACGCCGCTGCCGCGCAGGACGTAGCTCCCGACCAGGAGGCCGCTGCCGACCGGGACGGAGCTCCCGACCAGGCGGCAGTCCCGGATCCGGACGCAGCCCCGGACCCGGATGCAGCCCCGGACCCGGATGCAGCCCCGGACCCGGATGCAGCCCCGGACCCGGACGCAGCCGCCGGCGCTCTGGCCCCCGCCGAGCGCCTGCGCGCCACCCTGCGCGACGAGGCGACACTGCCTGTCCCGGCCGACGCGGACGACCTGCCGATCGGCCGGCAGGCGGCTGCGGCCGTACGCGCGCTCAACGCCGACGGACGCCACGACTTCCCGCGACCGCCGGCGCGTCGGGTGATCACCGTCGCCAACCAGAAGGGCGGCGTCGGCAAGACCACGACCACGGTCAACCTCGCGGTCGCGCTCGCCCTGCACGGCATGCGCGTCCTCGTCGTCGACCTCGACCCGCAGGGCAACGCCTCGACCGGCCTGGGCGTCGCGCACACCTCCGGGACGCCGGGCATCTACGAGGTGCTGATCGACCAGGTGCCGATCGCCGACGTGGTGCAGCCGGCCGACGGGGTCCCTCGCCTGTCCTGCGTGCCGGCGACCATCGACCTGGCCGGCGCCGAGATCGAGCTGGTGAGCGTCGTGGCGCGCGAGTCGCGCCTGGCGCGGGCGCTGGCGAGCTACCTCGAGGGCCCGGGTGCGTCGGTCGACTACGTCCTGGTCGACTGCCCGCCCTCGCTGGGCCTGCTCACCGTCAACGCCATGGTGGCCACCTCCGAGCTGCTCATCCCGATCCAGTGCGAGTACTACGCGCTCGAGGGGCTGGGCCAGCTGCTGAAGAACGTCGAGCTCGTGCGCGCGCACCTCAACCCCTCGCTGCACGTCTCCACGATCCTGCTGACGATGTACGACGCCCGCACCCGCCTGGCCGAGCAGGTGGCCGAGGAGGTGCGTGCGCACTTCGGCGGCACCGTGCTGGGGACGGCGATCCCGCGCAGCGTGCGGGTGAGCGAGGCGCCGGGGTACGGGCAGTCCGTCGTCACCTACGACCCGGCCTCCCGCGGCGCCTTGGCCTACCTGGAGGCGGCGCGCGAGCTCGCCGGGCGCGGGGCCGACCCGAAGGCCGGAGCGTCCGCGTGACCACCCCACCGGTCCGCCGCGCCGGCGGCCTCGGCCGCGGGCTGGGCGCGCTGATCCCCACGTCGCCGCCCGTCGACCCGCCCCCGGCACCGACCGGCCAGCCCGACGGAGGGTCCGTCGCGGGTGCGCGCTTCGCGGAGCTGCCGCTCGAGGCCATCAGCCCCAACCCGTCGCAGCCACGCACCTCCTTCGACGAGGAGGCCCTGGCGGAGCTCGTCCACTCCATCCGCGAGATCGGCCTGCTGCAGCCGGTCGTGGTCCGCGAGACGACTCCCGGACGCTACGAGCTCGTCATGGGCGAGCGGCGCTGGCGGGCCAGTCAGCAGGCCGGCACCGGCACCATCCCCGCGATCGTCCGGGACACCGGCGACGACGCGATGCTGCGCGACGCGCTGCTCGAGAACCTGCACCGCCAGCAGCTGAACCCGCTCGAGGAGGCTGCGGCGTACGCCCAGCTGCTCGAGGAGTTCGGCTCGACCCACGAGGAGCTGGCACGGCGACTCGGGCGCTCGCGGCCGCAGGTGTCGAACACCATCCGGCTGCTGCAGCTGCCGCCGCCGGTGCAGCGACGGGTGGCCGCAGGCGTGCTCAGCGCCGGGCACGCCCGCGCGATCCTCGGTCTGCCGAGCCCCGAGGCGCAGGAGGAGATGGCCACCCGCGTCGTCGCCGAGGGGCTGTCGGTGCGGGCGGTGGAGGAGGCGGTGCAGCTCGCCCAGTCCGACGGACCCTCGGGTGGACGCGCCCCCCGGCCCCGCTCCCCGCGGCCGGTGCCGGCGCGTCTCGGCGAGGTGGCGGAGCGCCTGTCGGACCGCTTCGAGACCCGGGTGAAGGTCGACCTGGGCCGCGCCCGCGGCAAGGTGACCATCGAGTTCGCCTCCGTCGAGGACCTCGAGCGGATCCTGCAGGTCATCGAGGGCCCGCGCGAGCCCTGAGGGCGCCGGTCGTGCAGACCGCTGCGCACGGGAGGCGGCGACCGCACGGCGCCGGGAGGGCGCGGGCGTCAGCCCCGGGCGGCGGCCTGCTCGAGCAGCGTGCGCAGGAGCCGGCCGAACGACAGCCCGGCCGCGTCGACCGCCATCGGGAGCAGGGAGGTCTCGGTCATGCCGGGGGCGGTGTTCACCTCGAGCAGCTGCACCGTCCCGTCGTCCTCGACGATGGCGTCCACCCGCGACAGGTCGCGCAGGCCCAGGGCGGTGTGGGCGGCCACGGCGGCGCCGGCCACGGCGTCGGCTGCGGCGTCGTCGAGCCGGGCCGGGACGAAGAACTCGGTCGCACCCGCGGTGTAGCGGGCGCCGTAGTCGTAGACCCCCGACAGCGGGACGATCTCGACCGGGGGGAGCGCGCGCGGCCCGTCCCCGGTGTCGACGACGGTGACCGCGACCTCCGTGCCGGAGACGAGCTTCTCGACCAGGGCCGCCTGCCCGTAGGAGAAGCACGACACCATCGCGGCGGGCAGGTCGTCGGGCTTGTCGACGGTCGAGCAGCCCAGCGCCGAGCCGCCCCGTGCGGGCTTGACCATGAGCGGGAGCCCCAGGTGGGTGACGAGCCGGTCGAGCACCGCGCCGGCCCCCAGCTCGCGGAAGGCGGCGTGCGGCAGCACCACGGACGGCGGCGTGGACAGCCCGGCGCGCAGCACCAGGGCCTTGGCCGTCGGCTTGTCCCACGCGATCCGGCAGGCCGCCGGTCCGGCACCGACGTGCGGGACGCCGGCGATGTCGAGCACCTCGCGCAGCGCGCCGTCCTCGCCGGCGCCGCCGTGCAGCGCGACCAGCACCGCGTCGTACGGGCGCCCGTCGCCTCCGCTGGTCAGGGTGCCGCCCGGGCCGTCGGCCGGCGCGCCGGTCAGGGCGGCGAGCAGGCCGGCGTCGGCGTCGCGCAGGTCGACCTCGGCGCCGTCGGAGCGCAGCGCGTCCAGGACCCGCCGCCCCGAGCGCAGGGAGACGTCGCGCTCGTGCGAGAGCCCACCGGCCAGGACGAGGTAGCGGGCGCTGCCGCTCATGCCAGGTCCGGCGCGGGGGAGGAGGCCTGCGGTGCGCTCGTCCGGGCCCGGGTCTGGCCGAAGGTGTTGCGCAGCTCCACCTCCTCCTGCAGGACGGTGGCCAGCCGGCGCACGCCCTCGCGGATCCGGTCCGGCTCGGGGTAGCAGTAGGACAGGCGCAGGTGGGCGTTGCCGGTGCCGTCGGCGAAGAACGCGGTGCCGGGGACGAAGGCCACCCGGGCCGTCACGGCGCGCGGCAGCAGCACCTTCGCGTCGAGGCCGCTCGGCAGCGTCACCCAGACGTAGAAGCCGCCGGTCGGGTGGGTCCAGGACGCGCCGGCGGGCATCTGCTGGCGCAGGGCGTCGAGCAGGGCGTCGCGCCGCTCGCGGTACATGGCGGTGAACGCGCGGACCTGGCCCTGCCAGTCCTGCGTCGAGAGGTACTCCGCCACGGCCAGCTGGTTGAAGGTCGGCGGGCAGAGCACCGCGGCCTCGGCGGCCAGGACGAGCTTCTCCCGCACGGCGTGCGGCGCGAGCACCCAGCCGACGCGCAGGCCCGGTGCGAAGGTCTTGCTGAACGAGCCGAGGTAGAGCACGTCGTCCTGGCCTCCGCGCGCGCGGATCGCCGGCGTCGGGGGCCCGTCGAAGCCCAGCAGGCCGTACGGGTTGTCCTCGAGCACCATCAGACCGGCGCGCTGGCAGATCGCCAGGACCTCGTCGCGGCGCTGCTCGACCAGCGTCGTGCCGGCGGGGTTGTGGAAGTTGGGGACGGTGTAGAGGAACTTCGCGCGCTTGCCGGCGGCCTGCACGGCCGCCAGCGTCTCGCGCAGCGCCTCGGGCACGAGCCCCTGCTCGTCCATCGCCACGTGGACGACCTCGGCCTGGTAGGCCGAGAAGGTGCTCAGGGCCCCGACGTAGGACGGGGCCTCGGCGAGCACGACGTCGCCGGGGTCGACGAACACCCGGGTGACCAGGTCGAGCGCCTGCTGGCTGCCGACGGTGACCACGACGTCCTCGCTGGAGGCCTCGATGCCCTCGAGCGCCATCACCTCGCAGATCAGCTCGCGCAGGTGCGGGTCGCCCTGGCCGGAGCCGTACTGCAGCGCCTGGGCGCCACGGGTCTGCACGAGCTCGCCCATCAGCTTGCCCACCGCGTCGAGGGGAAGCGCGGACAGGTTGGGCATCCCACCGGCCAGGCTGACGACCTCCGGGCGGGAGGCGACGGCGAACAGCGCCCGGATCTCCGAGGCCGTCATGGCGTGCGTGCGCTGGGCGTAGCGATCGGTGAAGGCGTCGAGCCGGACGCCGGACGTCGGCCGAGGAGGCATGCCTCGTAGGGTACTCGCCGGGTGATCACACTCCGTGCATCTGCCGACACGGTCGTTGCCGCTCCGTGATGTCCTGCCTACCCTGACGGCGTGCCGCCCCTCGTCGATCCGCGCCCGTCCCGGCGGCCGCGCCGTCCCTCACGTCCACGCCTGGTCGGTGAGCTGTCCCTCGGGCTGCTCCTCGGCGTCGTGGGGGGCTGGGTGGCCGGCCTGGTCCGGGTGCGTCGCCCGTGAGCCGCCGCACCGTCAACGTCACGCTGGACAACCTCGACGACCTGCCCGGCCGCTGCCGGTCCTGCGTGTTCTGGGAGCTCGACCCGGTGGCGCAGGACCGGGCGGTGGAGGTCGGCGACACGGCCTTCGAGAAGGAGTCGTGGGTCTCGGCGACCCTGCTCGACTGGGGGAGCTGCGGCAAGATCGTCTACGTCGACGGCTTCCCGGCCGGGTTCGTGCTGTACGCGCCGCCCGGCTTCGTCCCGCGCTCGGTGGCGTTCCCGACCTCGCCGGTCAGCGCCGACGCCGTGCTGCTGATGACCGGGCACGTGCACCCCGACTTCGCCGGCGGGGGCCTGGGCCGCATGCTGCTGCAGAGCGTGGCCAAGGACCTCGCCCGCCGTGGCGTGCGGGCCATCGAGGCCTTCGGCGACGAGCGCTGGGAGGGGCCGGCGTGCGTGCTGCCCGCCGAGCACCTGCGGTCGGTCGGCTTCAAGACGGTGCGCCCGCACCACCGCTTCCCCCGGCTGCGGCTCGAGCTCAAGTCGGCGGTGTCGTGGCGCGAGGACGTGGAGGTCGCGATCGAGCGCCTGCTCGGCTCGATGCCCGACCCGCTGCTGCGCCCCGTCTAGGACGGCCGGTGGAGCGCGAGCCCCCGCCCGTCGTGACGGTGACGACGCCCGGCGACGGCCAGGCCACCGGCGACCTGCTGGCGTCCGACCGGCCCCCACGGCCGCCCCGGCCGCCGCTGCCCCGACGGGTGCGGCTCCTGGCACTGGCCGGGGCGGCGGTGCTCGCGGGCGGACTGGTGCTGGCCCAGGACGCGCGGGAGCCCGGACCTGTCGGCGACCGTCCCCCGCCGGTGCCCCCGTCGCCCGCCTCCGCGGCCGACGGCGGGCTGACCGCGACGGCGACGCTGAGCGGTGCCCGCACCGACGAGCCCTACGTGCAGCGGCTGACCCTCACCGTGGTGCTCGAGCCGTACGACGGCCGCAGTGACAGCGGCGCGCGGCTGCTCGGCGACGAGGTGGCGCTTCACGAGGTCCGGGTGCGCGGCTTCGCGGTCCAGCCGGACGACCGGCGCACGCCGATCCCGCTGGGCCGCTTCGGCCGGGCCCGCGTCGGCCGGGCGACCACGGTGTCGCTCGCGGCGGCCGTGGCCGACTGCGCGCTCGAGTCGCAGGCCCGCCGTGACGTGGAGGTCCGGGTGCGCACGGGCGAGGGCCCGGTGGAGGTGCTGCGGGCGGCCGTGCAGCCCGAGCTCGTGCGCGCCCTGGACCGCGTGTTCAGCCGCAGCTGCCGGCGCCCGAGGGCCTGAGCCGGACGCGGGCGACGGCGTCCCGGCAGGGCTCGAGGCGGCCCGGGGGCCGGGCCGGCCGCGCCGGCTCAGCGACTCGCGCTCAGGGCCTCCGCGAACTCGGGCAGGCGCATGACCCCGGTCGGCGGATCGAGGTCGGCGGGCAGGTAGAGGCGCTGCACCGCCACCAGCACCGCCTCGGCGATCGTGTCGCGGAACGCCGGGTCGGCCAGCCGGGCGGCGTCCCGGGGGGACGTCACGTGCCCCAGCTCCAGCCGTACGGCCGGCATCCGGGTCAGGCGGAGCAGCTCCCACGTCTTCTCGTGGACGCGGCAGTCGAGCAGGTCGGTGCGCGCGACGACCTCGCGCTGGACCAGGGAGGCGAGCTGCTCGCCCACCGTCGACGTGGTGCCGCGGCCGGCCCCGAAGTGGTAGGCGGCCACCCCCTGGGCACGCGCGGAGTCGGCCCGGTCGACGTGCAGCGAGAGCACGAGGTCGGCCCCGGCGTCGTTGGCGAAGGCAGCACGCTCGGCGTCGGTCGGGCAGCTGTCGACCCCGCGCGTGAGCAGCGTGCGCACACCGACCGCCGTCAGCCGGCCCTCCAGCCGGGCGGCGAGGTCCTCGACGATCGCGGCCTCCTGCAGGCCGTGGCCGCACGCCCCGCGGTCGCGACCGCCGTGGCCGGGGTCGAGCACGACCACCTTGCCCGGCAGTGCGGCGCCGGAGCGGTGCAGCTCCTCGGCCTCGCGCAGGACCTGCGGGCGGCCGCCGGTGACCTTGCGGCCGAGCTGGCGCAGCGCGCGCAGGGTCGCGGGGCCGCACGTGCCGTCCGGGACCAGGCCGTACTCGCGCTGCAGGCCCCGCAGCGCGCTCTCGGTGCGGGGGCCGAAGACGCCGTCGGCGCGGCCGGCGTCGAAGCCGAGCTCGAGCAGGCGCTCCTGCAGGGCGGCCACGTCGTCGCCCACGAAGGGCCGGGTGGCCCGTGACAGGATGCGGTCGCCGAGGCGCCAGCGGGCCGCCGCGAGAGCGCGGTAGCTCTCGGGCCCGACGATGCCGTCGACGGACAGGCCGCGGTCCTGCTGGAAGTGGCGCAGCGCCTGGTCGGTCGCCTCGTCGAACACGTCGTCGACCGGTCGGGACGGCAGCAGGCCCAGTCCGACGAGCGTCGCGCGGACCTCGGCGACGGCGGGGCCACGGTCGCCGAGGCGGTACAGCTGCACGGTGCGGCCTCTCGTTCGCGGCGGAGCACGGACGGGCCCGAGCCTAGCGGCGGCCGGTCCGGGGCCCCGGGCACCACGCGCGGGCGACGTGGACCCGCACCCGCACAGCACGCGAGGCCGGCCCCGTCCGGGACCGGCCTCGCGCAGAGCGTGCGGGCGACCTAGAGGTAGGACTCCAGGTCGCGCAGGATCGCGGCCTTGGGCTTGGCGCCGACGATCTGCTTGACGATCTTGCCGCCGGAGAAGACGGCCATCGTCGGGATGCTCATGATCTGGTAGTCGCGGGCGGCGCCGGGGTTCTCGTCGATGTTGAGCTTGACGACGCTGATCTTGTCGCTGTTCTCAGCGGCGATCTCCTCCAGCACGGGCGCGACCATCTTGCACGGTCCGCACCACTCCGCCCAGAAGTCGACGAGCACCGGCTTGTCGCTCTGCAGGACGTCGGTGGTGAAGTCGGCGTCGGTGGTCTTCTTGGTGGCGCCCATCGTGTGCTCCCTGTGTGATCGTCGGACGTCGTCTGCAACAGGACGGGGAGCCCTGCTGTTCCGCCGGGACCGAGCCGCCGGGGCGGCAGGCCCTGTCACCGGGGCGGCCCTGTCAACGGGGCGGCAGGGTCACTGGGGCGGCAGGCCGCCGTGGCCGCCGTGCACCTGCGGACGGTCCGGCGGGTCGGACGGGATGCCGTTGTCGAAGCCGACGTGCGCCTCCTGCGGGGTGTCCTCCTGCGCCGCCAGGTAGCGCTCGGCGTCCAGCGCCGCCGCGCAGCCGGTGCCGGCCGCGGTGATGGCCTGGCGGTAGGTGTGGTCGACGAGGTCGCCGGCCGCGAAGACCCCGGGCACGTCGGTGGCCGTGGAGTGCACCTCGCGCACCACGACGTAGCCCTCGTCGTCGAGCTCGACCTGCCCCTTGACCAGGTCGGAGCGCGGGTCGTGTCCGACGGCGATGAACAGGCCGGTGGCCGGCAGCACCTTCTCCGCGCCGGTGACGCGGTTGCGCAGGCGCACCCCCTCGAGGCGGTCCGTGCCCAGCGCCTCGAGCACCTCGCTGTCCCACTCGAAGCGGATCTTGTCGTTGCTGAAGGCGCGCTGCTGCATCACCTTGCTGGCGCGCAGGGTGTCGCGGCGGTGGACCATGGTCACCGAGCGGGCGAAGCGGGTGAGGAAGGTGGCCTCCTCGACGGCGGTGTCGCCGCCGCCCACCACCACGATGTCCTGGTCGCGGAAGAAGAAGCCGTCGCAGGTGGCGCACCACGACACGCCGCGGCCCGACAGCTCCGCCTCTCCGGGCACGCCGAGCACCCGGTAGGCCGACCCCATCGCGAGCACGACCGTGCGGGTCAGGTAGGTGGTGTCGCCGACCTTGACGACCTTGGGGTCGACGGTGAGGTCCATCTCCGTGACGTCGTCGGTGACGAGCTCGGCGCCGAAGCGCTCGGCCTGCTTGCGCAGGTCGTCCATCAGCTCGGGCCCCATGACGCCGTCGGGGAAGCCGGGGTAGTTCTCGACGTCGGTGGTGTTCATGAGCGCCCCACCGGCGGTGACCGAGCCCTCGAAGACCAGCGGCTCGAGAGCGGCCCGCGCCAGGTAGATGGCCGCCGTGTAGCCCGACGGGCCCGACCCCACCACGATCGCGTTGCGCACCTGCTCGCTCACTGCCGCACCTCTCGTCGCCGCCTGGTCACAGGATCAACCACGCCCTGCTGCTGAGCGTTCCCCGTCGGCCGACGCGCCGCACCCCCGGGCTGCCGCAGCCCGGACCGGCCACAGCCGGACCGCCGCAGCCGGACCGCCGCAGCCCGTACGGCCGCACGCCGGGTCAGGGCCGGGCGACCCGCCTGCGCACCCGCGTGTCCGGGTCGGCCGCCGAGCAGCCGGGTCCGACGACCGTGAGCACCAGCACCGCAGGATCGCGGTCCGGCTGCAGGACGGCGAGCGCCGGTGACCCGTCGTAGGCCGCGTAGTCCAGCCCGAGCGGCGTCGCCGCCGGGGAGCCGCCCGCCCGCGCCGCGTCGAGGCACTCCCGGAGCGCAGCCGGGTCACGGAGCCGGTCCAGGACCCGGCCCACCTCCCCCTGCGCGTCGCGGGGCAGGTCGGGCGGGGCCGACCCTTCCGTGCGCGGGGCGGACGGGACCGCGGTCGCGCTCAGCAGCGCGGACAGCGCCGCGTCGCGCTCCGGGCCGACGGCGTAGTCGGTCCCGGTCGAGAGCGCCCGCAGCGTCAGGGCCTCGACCTGCGCCTGCGCCGACCCCTGCGCCAGCGCCCTGGCCGTCCCCTCCTGCGCCGCGCCCTCCGGCGAGGTCGGGTCCTGGGTCGAGGCGTCCTGGGCCGACCCGCCGGCCGCGGACTCCGACGTGGCGGTGCCCGGCCCCCGTCCCTGCAGGGCGCCGAGCCCGAGGCCGCCGGCGACGACCAGGGCCAGGACGGCGGCTGCGGCCGGCAGCCACGGCGCCTGCCGCCGCCGGCGCAGCGGGACGACGCCGGCGGACCGGAGGGTGCGCGGGCTGTCGGGGTCGCGGGCACCGGCGCCGTCCGCGGCTGCGTGCCAGGCGCCGCCGCCCGTGGCTGCCGGCCCCGCAGAGGCCGTGTGCCCGTCCGAGGCCGCCTGCTCCTCGGCGGTCCGCGTCCGCGCGACCTCGGCCAGCCGCTCGGACAGCCCCTCGGGCAGCGCCGGCGCCGGCAGCAGCGCGAGTGCGGCCGCGACCGCCACCTCCGCCTCGGCCAGCTCGGCCAGCCGGTGCGTGCAGTCGTCGCAGGTCGCCAGGTGCCGGTCGCCCGTGCGCACGCCGGCCAGGACGTCGGCCAGCTCGTCGAGGTCGAGGTGGCGCGGGGCCGACGGACCGGTCATGGCACACCTCCCGGGTCGCGGTCGTGCGGGGACGGCGGCGGGACCGCCGTCGTCCCCGGTGGGACGGTGGACGGCTCCGCACGGTTCCGCAGGTGGCCCAGGGCGACGGCCAGCCGGGCCCGGCCGCGCGAGCACCGGCTCTTCACCGTGCCGACCGCGACGCCCAGGACGTGCGCGGCGTCGGCGACCGGCAGCCCCTGCACGTCGACGAGCAGGATCGCCAGCCGCTGGTCGTCGGGCAGCGCCGCGAGCGCCGCTTCGAGCACCAGCGCCGTCTCCCGCTCGCCGAGCAGGTCGCGCGGGTCGGCGTGCTCCGCGTCGCGCGCGTCGAGCGGGACGGTCGACCGCACCCTGCGCCGTCGCAGCCGGTCGAGGCAGGCGTTGACGACGATGCGGTGCAGCCACGTGGTGACCCGGGCGTCACCGCGGTACGACCCGGCTGCCCGGTAGGCCGACAGCAGAGCGTCCTGCAGCGCGTCGGCGGCCTCCTCGCGGTCGCCGAGCGTGCGCAGGGCCACCGCCCACAGCCGTCCCTGCGCGCGGGCGACGAGCCGGCCGAAGGCGTCGGGGTCACCGGCGAGGTGTGCCGCGAGCAGGGCGCGGTCCTCGCGGTCGGCGGCCAGCCCGGGGTCGTCGACGTCCGGCTCGCCCGGCTGCTCCACGGACGCACAGTAGTGGGGTGCAGGCAGCCTCAGCCGGTGAACAGCAGCTCGGTCACACCCGCGGAGAAGCGCCCGTCGTCCGGGGCCAGCCCCGTGAACCACAGCAGGTAGTAGCGCTGTTCGGTGCCGTCGGGCGGGACGAGCACGAGCCGGTCGCCGCCCGCGGCGGCGCGGGTCAGCACGGCGTAGGCGTCCGACGAGGGGGCCTCCTGCGCTGCGGCCCGCAGCTCCGCCGTGACGCCGGGCGCGGACAGCACCACCTCGACCCGGCTCACGGCCCTCGGCTGCCCGAGGTCGACCAGCAGCCCCACGCCGTCCTTGAGGCCACCGAGGTCGGCGCTGTCGTAGCGCTCGGTCTCCCAGCTCGTCGACAGGTCGCCGTCGTGGGCGTTCGGCACCGAGCCCGGCCGTTCCTCGCCGTCGCCGTCGGGGTCGAAGTCGCGCACCGGCACGGCGGTGAGGTCGATCGGCACGGCGGCAGGCGCCGGCCCCGTCGGCGTGGGGCTGGCCAGGGCCTGGACCTGGTCGGCCGGGGTGACCACCGTTCCGACGGTGCGTCCGAGCGAGAACGACGCGGCGCCGAGGACGCCCAGCACTGCCAGCAGCGCCAGCAGGGGCAGGCGGCGGCGCAGGCCGGAGGGCAGCCCGCGTGAGCGGGACCGGGTCGAGCTGGTCCGGGCCGCCTGCTCCGGGCGGAACGCCGCCTCGCAGGCGTCGCTGAGCGCCTCGGGGGTGGTCAGCGCGGGGGCCTGCTGCGCGGCGACCGGGTCGAGCGCACGCGCCACGACGGCGTCGAGGGCCCGCGGTACGCCCGCGCGCACCTGCCTCGGGCTGACCAGCCGGCCGCGGCCGTCGCTGCCCACGCGCAGGGACGGGGCGCCGCGCAGTCCGCTCGACGGCTGCGGCGTGGCTGCGGCGGGCCAGCGCGCGGTGAGCATCGCGTAGAGCAGCGCGGCCAGGTCCCGGACGTCGGCAGCCTCCGGGCCCGGGTCGGTGGCGCGCTCGGCCGCGACCCGTCCGTCGGGCAGCGCCGCCGCCACGGACAGGTCCGTCAGCCGCACGGCACCGCTGGCGGTGAGCAGCACGTTGCCCGGGTGCAGCCGGCCGTGGGTGAGACCGGCGGCCCGCGCCGCGCTGACGGCCTCCGCCAGCGTGGTGGTGAGGGCCACGGCCTGCGCCGGCTCGTACGGCCCGTCGCGCTCGAGCACCTGCGCCAGCGGCGTCCCGTCGACCCACTCGCGGATGACGTAGGCGACGTCGACCGGCTCGCCGGCCGCGTCGGTCCGCTGCTCGACGGCGGCGTCGTACACGCGGGCCAGGACGGGGGACGACACCGCGCCCGCCCGTGCGGCGGCGTCGAGGAACGGTGCGGTGGCACCTGCCCGGCCGGGGCCGGTGGCCGCGAGGACCCGGGCGGCGACGCTGCGGGCGAGCACCTCGTCGGAGGCCAGCCACAGCTGGGCCGAGCGCTCGACCGGCGGCGACGGGGCCACCGGGCGCTCCAGCCGGTAGCGGGCGGCGAGCAGGTCGCCCACCGCCGGCACGGACGTGGTGCGGCTGCCGGGCGGCGCTGCCACGGGCCCTCCTTCGTGCGGCGCGGGCCGGGCGGCCTGTCCGGCCGCGGCGCTGCCATCGTAGGTGGGCGGGTCGGCCTGGCCGGTCACCGGCGCAGCCGGCGCAGGACCGGCCCGACGATCTCGTCGACCTCCTGCACGCGCATCCGTCGGGTCAGCAGCAGGTACCCGCCGGCCAGCACCGCCCCGCCTGCGACGACCACGACGAGGGCCGCGGTCGTCCCCTGTCCGAGCGCGTCGACGAGGAGCACCGCGGTGAGCAGGGCCAGCGCTGCGGGCGGCGCCACGGCGACCAGGCAGCGCACGGCGGTCCGCACGACGGCGGCGCCGTCCAGGCCGCCGATGCGGCGGGACAGGACGAGCGAGCACACGACGGCGCCGGCGACGAAGGACGCGGCGTGCCCGGCGGCCAGCCCGACGACCTTGAGGTCGTCGGGCAGGGCGAGGTAGAGCAGGACGTCGACGCCCACCATGGTCACGTTGACCACGAGCTGGATCAGCGTCGGCGTCCGGGTGTCCTGCAGTGCGTAGAACGCCCTCAGCTGCAGCTGGTAGACGCTGAAGGGGACGAGCCCGACGGCGAACACCCCGAGCAGCACCCCGATGAAGCGGGCCTGGTCGACCGAGATGTTGAGCCGGGCGAACACCAGGGTCGCGATCTCGCGCCCCAGTACGACGAAGACCACCGCGGCCGGGATCAGCACGCAGACGGTCAGGCGCAGGCCACGGGCGAGGGAGGCGCGCAGGTCCGCGGTGCGTCCGTCCGCCGCCGCCCGGCTCAGACCGGGGAGCAGCGCGGTGATGATGCTGACGGCGACGATCGCGTGCGGCAGCTGCCACAGCACGAAGGCGTACGTGTAAGCCGAGTAGCCCCGGCCCTCGCTGAGCTCGCCGGCCCGCGTGCTGAGCCGGACGACGACGAGGTAGGCGACCTGGTTGGCGAGGGTGTAGAGCACCACCCAGCGCGCCAGGCGCGCGGCCGTGCCAAGACCGGAGCCGCGCAGGTCCAGGCGGGGGCGCAGGCGGAAGCCGGTGGCCCGCAGGGCGGGGACCAGCGCGACCGTCTGCGCCAGGATGCCGAGCGTCACCCCGATGCCCAGGACGGTGACCTGGGCGTCGGTGACGGTGCCCGGCTCCGGCCGCTCCGGGCCCGGCATGAGGGCGAAGACGACCCCGGTGGCGATGACGACGACGTTGTTGAGCACCGGTGCCCACATCGGCGGGCCGAAGCGGCCCCGCGTGTTGAGGTAGGCGCCCATGACGGCACCCGCGCCGTAGAAGAGCACCTGCGGCAGCAGGAAGCGGGCGAGGACCACGGCCAGGTCGCGCGCCTCGGGGGACAGGTCGCCGCCGTAGAGGTCGACGACGAGCGGTGCGGCGGCGACGAGCAGCAGGGCGGCTCCGCCGAGCACCAGCACGACGAGGCTCAGCAGGCGCTGGGCGTAGGCCTCGCCGTGGTCCCCGTCCGAACGCGCCGCCCGGACGAGCAGGGGGACCACGACGCTGGTGAGCACACCGCCGAGCAGCAGCTCGTAGACGATGTTCGGCGCGGTGTTGGCCAGGTTGAAGGCGTCGCCGACCGCGCCGACGCCGAGGACGGCGCCCAGCACGGCCGTGCGCAGGAACCCGGTGCCGCGCGAGGCGATCGTCCCGACCGCCATGAGGCGGGCCGAGCGGCCGAGGCCGTCGCCGGAGCTGCCGTCCGGCTGGTCGCCGCCCGCTCCGCTCACACGCCGGCCCCGCTCACAGGCGCCCGGCTCACACGCCCGCTCCCGGACGGGCGGGGTCGCGCGGCTCCGCGAGCTGCTCGGACGGGTCGGCGCGGGCCCGTCGCACCACCCGGGCGCCTGCAGCGAGGAACAGCACGGCGGCCGCGACCGCGGTCACGGCCAGGGCGACCCGGCCGTACTGCGTGGAGCGCACCTCCAGCTCCACCGTCCCGCCGAAGGGCCGGCCGCTGGCGTCGACCAGGCCGGCCCGCGCCGTGAAGCGGCCCGAGGTGCGGGCTTCCACCTGCACCGACACCTGCTGGCTGGAGCGGCCGGGCAGGACCTGCAGCGCGGTGTCCTCCGACGTCAGCCGCACCGCGCTCGTGGGGTCGAGCCGCACGCCGACGTTGACCGGCTGGTCGAGGCCGTTCTGGACGTTCAGGCGGATGGTCCCCGTCCGCCCGGTGAGCAGCACCGGTCCGCCGACCAGCGAGACGCGGCCGCGCAGGGCGTCCACGTCGGCCTCGAGCATCGAGAGCAGCCGCTGCCCGCCGGCCGGTGCGGTCCGCCAGGCCGTGCTGAGGGTCCGCCCGCGGGCGCGCAGCAGGCGCGCCTTCGCGTCCTTGGCGGCGTCGCTGTCGGCCATGAGCACCTGGTCGGTGAACTGGTCCGAGGCCCGCCGCACCGCCGCGACCTCCTGGACGTACGACGGCGGCAGCACGCGCGCGTCCGGCACGGTCGTGCGCAGCGCGACGGCGTCGGTCGCCGGCGGGGGGCTGCGCGGGTCGGGCTGCGCGGCGCAGGACTCGGTGCCGGCCGCCACCTCGGCCAGGCGCACCCCGCACAGCCACGGCAGCCGCCCGGTGTCGGCGAGGACCTCGGACACCAGCCGGGGCAGCAGGTCGGCCCGGCGGTCGAGGGCCACGACGAGCGTGCGTGCCTGCCCGGGCCGCTCGGCGGCGATCATCGCCGCCTCGGCGATCCAGCGCTGCTCGGCCAGGCGCTCCCCCTGCCAGCCGTCGTCGGACGGGTCGGGCTGGGCCAGCCGCGACAGGACGTCGTCGGGGACGAGCGCGGTGACCGGCTCCAGGGTCGAGGGCAGCTGCCGGCGCGGATCGGGGGTGCGCTCCTGCGCCGGGTCGGGCGCCACCACCGACGGGTCGAGCAGCAGCGCCGTGCCACGGCCGGCCGCGAGGGTGTCGACCAGGCCGGTCACGGGCCCGGTCGGGGGCCAGGCCACCTGCTCGAGGGGTGCGCGGTCGAGCAGCCGCTCGGCCTCGGACCGGCCCAGCCGCTGCAGCAGCGCGACGTCGTCCTTGAGCGGCGAGTCGGTGCGGCTCAGGGCCACGACGTCCGGGTCGCCGTACGGCAGGGCCAGCAGGTCGCCCGCTCCGACCGCGGTCCGCAGCGTGTCGAGCCACCGCGAGGCGTCGACCGAGCGCGGACGGTCGACGCGCCGGCCGTCGCGCGAGACGGCGTACGGACGCGTCATGGCCTCGACGCCGGCGACCAGGTCGGGGTCGACGGCCCACGTGACGGGCACCGGGTCGCCCTCGCACGTCGTCGGGTCGTCGGTGCAGGCGCCGCGGGCACCGGTCCACGGGCCGAGCAGCGCGCGGAGCAGGCGGCCGGACGCGGCCGGCTCGTCGGAGAGCAGGTCCTCGAGGCCGTCGTCCACCATGACCGCTCCCGGGCCCGAGCGGGGCTGGTCGACCAGCGGCGCGACCCAGGCCAGGCGCGTCGGCGCGGCCGGACCCTCCGGGAACCACGGCACGAACGTCGAGGCGAGCCCGACCGGGCTGCGCCGGGTGCCCCCGGTGCGCGCCCGGGCCTGCACGGCGACGGGGTAGACCCCGTTGCGCGCGTCGAGCCGCAGGTCGGCCACCGTCACCCGCAGGTCGAACCCGGTGCTGGCGCGAGGCGCGAGCACGGTGCTCGTGGCGTCCTGGCCGCGCAGCCGGCGCGTGCCGACGACCGGCTCGTCGGCCGCCAGCCGCAGCTCGGAGCGGGTGCTCAGCCGCCGGCCGACGACCAGGCGCACCTGCAGGGCGTCCAGCGACTCCGTCCCGCAGTTGACCAGCCGGCCCGCCACCTGCAGCGGCTCGTCCGGCGAGCGGAGGGCGCGGGGCAGCAGCGTCTGCACGTCGACGACGACCGGCGACTCGCGCGAGCTGCCGGCGCAGACCTGCTCGATCGTCGGGGTGGCGGGCGGCGGCAGCCGGGGCGGGGAGGCAGACGGCCCGTCCGTGCCGCTCGGGGCGGGGGAGGCCGCGGCAGGAGGGGCGGCTGGCCCGAGCAGCGTGGCCACCAGCGTGACGAGCAGGGTCGCGAGCAGGACCAGCGGAAGGGCGGGAGGCCGGGTCAGCGGGCGGTCCGCCCGAGTCGGGCACGGGCCCGCCGGCACGCGCGCGGCCGCCGGTGCCGCGGGCGCGGCACGGCGGAGCGGGACGGACGGCACGGCGACAGGCTCCCACTGGGCGGGTCGGGCGGAGGTGAGGCGGCACGGGAGACGCGGCGACGCCGGGCGGGACCGTGGTCCGACGACAGGCCCGCGTCCGCGGCTCAGGCGGTGTCGGCGAGCAGCACCGGGACCCGGTCGAGCAGACGGCGCTCGTCGGCGTAGGCGAGGCGGGAGGGCAGCTCGTCGAGCGGGACCCAGGCCACCTCGCTGACCTCCACGTCGGCGTCGGACAGCTCCAGGCCGTGGACCGGGTCGGTGACGAGCAGCAGGTAGTGGTGGACGGTCTTGTGCACCCGCCGGCCCTCGGCCACGAACCAGAAGTCGATGGTGCCCAGCTTGCCGATGACGCGCCCGGAGATCCCCGTCTCCTCGGCCACCTCCCGCACCGCCGTCTCGGCCTCGGTCTCGCCGGCCTCGACATGACCCTTGGGCAGCGACCACAGCAGCCGTCCGCGACGGTCGACCCGGCCGATCAGCGCGCCGCGCGCCCCGCTGCCGAGCCGGTCGAGCACCAGGCCACCCGCGCTCGTCTCGTCCACCCGCCGCAGCGGCCGGCGCCCCGGGGCACCGCCCGCGGAGGTCGGCGCGGGCGGCGGGGTCATCGGGTCACAGTACGTCGGGCGGGGCGGCCGTGCCCCGCCGGTCGGAGGGTGCCCGGGCGGCTGCGCCGCCGGCCGGCACGCCGCCCGGACGGTCCAGGTCGATGACCCGGCGCACGGCCGTCGAGGTCAGGGCGACACGCCGAGCGCCGGTCACGGACAGCAGGTCTGCGGTGCGGATCCCCAGAGCCACCCCGCCCTCACCGAGCGCGGTGTAGGAGGTCGGCTCCTGCTCGAGGGCGGTGTCGGCCAGCACCTCGACCTCGGGGGGCAGGCCCACGGGGCACACCAGCCCCGCGGCGTAGTCGGTGGCGGCGTTGACCTGCTCCGGGCGGGCGGCGGTGACCGACCGGCCCCCCAGCACCTCGTGGAGCCGGCTCGGCGCAGGCAGCGTGCCGGCGGGCACGAGGACGGCGACGAAGGACGCGCCCTCGTCCCGCTCCACGACGCAGCAGCGGACGGCGACGCAGCCGCGCTCGAGCTGCAGCAGGCGCGGGAGGTCGTCCGCGGTGAGCAGCCGGCCGGGCAGGTGCACCACCTCGTGCGGGACGTCCCGGGCCAGCAGGTCGCGGTGCACGTCGAGCGCTCCCCTCACGCAGTGCACCTCCTTCGTCTACCCACGGTAACCTCGTGGGCCGCCCGATAGCCTCCACGGTCGTGCCCGAGCTGTCCGAGGTCCAGTCCAACGCGGTCCGCGAGCTGCTGCGGGTGTCCCCGGTCGCCGTCGAGCTCGGCGAGCGCTTCGCGGCGGCCGGACACGCGCTGCACCTGGTCGGCGGCTCGGTCCGGGACGCGCTGCTGGGCCGGCTCGGCGACGACCTCGACTTCACGACCAGCGCGCGCCCCGACCAGGTGCTCGCGCTCGTCGAGGGCTGGGCCGAGGCCACCTGGACCGCCGGGATCGCCTTCGGCACCGTCGGAGTGCAGCGCCGGGGCTTCCGCCTCGAGATCACGACCTACCGCGCCGAGGCGTACGACCGGTCCTCGCGCAACCCGTCGGTGACCTACGGCGACGACCTCGCCGCCGACCTCGTGCGGCGCGACTTCACCGTCAACGCCCTCGCCGTCGCGCTGCCGGACTGGCGCTCACCGGACGCCTTCGTCGACCTGCACGGGGGGATGGACGACCTCGCGGCGGGCGTCCTGCGCACCCCGGGCACGCCGCAGGCCTCGTTCGGCGACGACCCGCTGCGGATGCTGCGGGCGGCGCGCTTCGCCTCCCAGCTGGGCTTCCGCGTCGACCCGCCGGTGGTCGACGCGATGCGCGAGCTGGCCGACCGGCTCGACATCGTCAGCGTCGAGCGCATCAACGACGAGCTGAGCAAGCTGCTGTGCGCAGCCCACCCCCGCGCCGGTCTGGAGCTGCTCGTCGACACCGGCTTGGCCGCCCGGGTGCTGCCGGAGCTGCCGGCACTGCGCCTGGAGATCGACGAGCACCACCAGCACAAGGACGTCTACGACCACACGCTGCAGGTGCTCGAGCGCGCCATCGCGCTCGAGCAGGACGGGCCCGACCTCGTGCTGCGGCTCGCCGCCCTGCTGCACGACATCGGCAAGCCGCGCACGCGCCGCAAGGAGCCGGGCGGAGGCGTGTCCTTCCACCACCACGAGGTCGTCGGCGCGTCGATGGCCCGGCGGCGGCTGACGGCGCTGCGCTACCCGAAGGACGTCGTGTCGGCGGTCGTCCTGCTCACCGAGCTGCACCTGCGCTTCCACGGCTACCGGGTGGGCGGTGGGCAGGGGAAGGGCGTGGGTGGCGGGCAGGGGGGCTCGTCCGGCCGGCCCGGCGACGCGGGCAGCGCCTGGACCGACAGCGCGGTGCGCCGCTACGTCACCGACGCCGGCGACCAGCTCGAGCGGCTGCACAAGCTGGTGCGCTCGGACTGCACGACGCGCAACCGCCGCCGGGCCGCAGCGCTGGCGGCGGCGTACGACGACCTCGAGGCGCGCATCGCCGCGCTGGC